>JBFJJW010000235.1:0-4686 GCA_041612095.1 Solimonas sp.
CAAGCTCGGCGCCGCGGCGATGGTTGACGTGAAGACCTACGCCGGCGCCGGCCACGTGCTGCCGCTGGAGCGGCCCACGGCCAGTGCTGCCGACACCGTGCGTTTCCTGCAGGCGCTCACCGCGCCCGCGTCCGTAGAGGCCGTGACCCCATGATGCTTTGCCGGACGCTCCGCACCTCGCTATTCATTGCGCTGCTGGCGGGTCTGATCGGGCTCAGCGCCTGCAGTCCGGACATCACGCTGCCGCCAGCCAAGGCGCTGAATGCCAGTGCCGCACAGCTAGCCGAGATACCGTCGCTGGCACCGGGGCCCTACCCAGTCGTCAAAAGCGAGCCAAGCACACTGACGCTCGGTGATCGCCAGTTGCGCCTGCGCGTCGTCGAGCCTCAGGGCACCGGCCCGTTTGCGCTGGTCCTGTTCTCCCACGGCTTTGCCTCGGACATCGATCAGTACGACGCCCTGCTCAGCCACTGGGCCAGTCATGGCTATATCGTGGTGGCGCCGTACCACCTCGACGGCGGCGGCACCGTGCGCGCCATCTTCAACAGCGTGCGCAAAGGCAACGAAGGCCTGATTGCCGCACGCGTGGACGACATGCGCGGCATTCTCGATCACCTGCCGGCGCTGGACGCGCTTTCCCCGGGGCTGACTCAGCGCATCGATGCCGAACGCATCGCCGCTGCCGGCCATTCCTTCGGCGCCTTCACTGCTCAGCAACTCGGTGGCGCGGTAGCGGTTGATCCCGAAAGCGGTGAAATGGTCATTGGTCGCGACCCCCGCGTACGCGCAGTGGTGGCAGTGTCACCGCCGGGGCGCATGTTCGGCCTGATCAACGAGCAATCCTGGTTGGCGGTAGACGTGCCCATGCTGGTGACCACCGGCACCTGGGACGTGGACGGGCGCTTTGTGCATGAATGGCGCGAGCACGCACTGTCGTTTGACACCGCACCGCCAGGCCACAACTGGCTACTGGTCGTGGAAGGTGCCGACCATTACCTCGGCAACCTGATCTGCCGACTGGAGCGCAAAGCAGAACCGCAGACCGGCGCACTGAATATGGTCAATGCGGTGTCGGTCAGCTTTCTCAATGCGTTTGTTTACGACCAGGCGGCGGCGCGCCACTTCATAGACACCCCGGCCCTACAGACACTGACCGGCAACTTCGCCACACTGAGTCAGCGTTAGCGCTTACGGCAGTGACATACGGATCCGCTGACGCTCGGCAGCCTGTTTAGCCTAGCCACGCGTGCAGCCCGCCCCATGGATGGTGCGCACGCGCAATGCTGATCATCGCTGCGTAGGTGGCAATCGCCAGAACAAAAAGAATGGCTTTGGCACGCGGCCTGGACGCCCTCTTCAGCGCAAACGATCCAAGCACGATGTATAAGACCAGCAGGACGAGCTTGGCCGCCAACCAGCCATTTGCAAACAGTGCGGACGGAAGCATAGATACCAGCATCAGCGCAGCCGTCAGCAGTACGGTGTCGATGACATAGCTCAGGTATCGAACGGGTGCTGCCATTGCCCACGCTTGCCTCCCGCTCAGCACGGTCATACCGCGTAGCGCAAACACACCGCCGCTGAGCAACACTGCGGTGAGGTGCACAAGCTTGATCTGCGGATAGAACTCAAGCATTCAGCCCGCCTTGCCGTCTACCCGCGGCGCCAGGTACGTAGCGCCCAGCCACAGAATCCAGAATCCCAACCCCAGCAGCCAGCCGACGCCGGCGACGGCGTACCAGAACATAGGGTCCAGCAGCATCTCGGCCATGATGCGGATGACGGCGACAAGCTGGATGGCGACAAACGCGACCACCGCGACCTTGGGAAGGGTCAACGCGCGCCCTGAATGGCCCTGCGTTACGCGCGTCACCATGGCCACCAGAATGCTGCCGAAGAATCCGATAAACAGCGCGTGCGCCGGCGCGTACCCCAGTTGATACGTGCCGCTCAGCGCATACCCGATGCTCTGCACTGCATAGAGCCCAAAGGTCACGGGCAGCCATCCCAGACCCAGGAACAGAACCGCCAAAAGCGGTGGCGTCAGCGGGCGTTCTGATCGACGCGGGCCCCAGCGCCAGCACACGTAGATCGCCAGGACGCACATCGGCGCGTCGATCACCCATAGCCAGCTGATCGCACCGGCCAGCTCCAGCACGAGATGCGCGATGCAGACTACCCAGAATGCCGTCAGCAACCAAAGCGGCCGCCACGGCAGGTATCCGGGCAGCACGTTCCCCGCAAAGAACGGAAACATCCGATGTGCGACTGTTAGATAGACGGGCAGCAGCAGGCCGAACGTTCCGATCTTGGCGCTGGCACGCCAAGCCCACGTTGCGTCGCTCAACAAGTACAGGCCGAACAGGGTGAGACCGACCAAGCCGACAGCGAGTGCCACGAAGCAGGACCAGGCGTGCCACGTGGTCCCTTGCTCGCGCCATAGATGCGGCGCCAAAGCGACGAGGCCCGTGACCCAGCCCAGCACCGTCATCAGCCACCCAATGGTCAGCATCGACCCGACACCGAACGCACCGAGCACGGTCGCGATCTGTCCTCCGAACAAGCCGATGCCAACGCCGAGGTAGCTGCTCCACGGCAGTTCCGGCAGATTCATCCAACGCGGGAAGACCGTGAGCAGGAAGCCAAACATGAAGCTGGGCAGCATCTGATACTGCATGACGTAGGCGTGCAGCCAGCCCGCGGGCACACCCTCAGGCTGAGGCATCCAGGGGCTGGTGGCGTTGGCCGAGATCAGCCACGCGCTCCACCATGCCATTGCGATCAGCACGTTCGTCGCACCGACGAAGAACAACAACCTGTGCGGCGCAGCGCCAAGACGCCGCACCGACAGATCGCCGGCTTGCGCCATAGCTAACCTTTTTGCCTATCGTCGGGAACCGGCGCAGGCGTCGGCGCGATCCACAAACGAACCACAAACCATGCAAGCGCAAGTGCTCCGACACTGAAGATCACGTCTCCGGGCACACGCATCCAGACCAGGATTTCAACGATCGGTTGGCTCATGAACTCTGCCGAGCGTGCGTACGCATAGCCATGCTCAATCGCGGCCAGCAGCTGCAGCGTGCCTAGTGGCAACAGAGTCAGCAGCGCCATCAAGGCAAGGCCGATGTTCAGTGCCCAAAAGGCCACGGCCAGCAATTTCGTATTCCAGAGCATTTGGCCGCGCAGTCCTCTGAGGCAAAACAGGACCAGTGCGATACCGAGCATGCCGTACACACCGAAGAGCGCGGTATGTCCGTGCAAGGGCGTTAGATTGAGGCCCTGCATGTAGTACAACGACAGCGGCGGATTGATCAGGAAGCCAAACAGCCCGGCGCCGACCAGATTCCAGAATGACACTGCGAGGAAGAACATTACCGGCCAGCGATAGCGCTCCATCCACTGGGCGGCCTGCCGCAGTCTCCAGGTGTGGTAAGCCTCGAAGCCGATGTAGGCGAGCGGCACAACTTCCAGTGCGCTGAAACTGGCACCGAGAGCGACGACTCCGATAGGCGTTCCAATGAAGTAGAGATGATGCAACGTGCCCAACACGCCGCCCGCCATGAAGATGATCCTCGCGAACAGTACGGCTACCGTCGCAGAACTGGCACGCACGAGGCCCAAGCGCGTAAAGATCAGCGCCATGACAGCGGCGGCAAAGACCTCGAAGAAGCCCTCAACCCACAGATGAACCAGCCACCAGCGCCAGTACTCCACCTCCGATATATGGGTGTGCTCACCCCACATCAGCGCCGAGGCGAAGAACAGGCCGATGGCGACGGTAGAAAGGAATAGCAGTGCCGTAATCGAGCGTGTTTCGGTGCTGGGCCCGCGCAGCACAGGCCACAGTGCGCGGCCCACTAAGACCAGCCACAGAAGCAGGCCGATGAACAGGTACCACTGCCAGAAGCGGCCCATGTCCGCGTACTCCCAGCCTTGATGCCCGAACCAGAAGTTGTGTTCGAGCCCAAGCCGTTGCGTAACGGCCAGCCACTGACCCGTAAATGACCCCACCACGATGATCAACAGCGAGACAAACAGAAAGTTCACCCCAAGGCGCTGAAACCGCGGTTCATGACCGGACAGCGCCGGCGCAATGTAGAGGCCGGTTCCCAGCCACGCTGTTGCAATCCAAAGTACAGCGAGTTGCGTGTGCCAGGTGCGCGTAATCGAGTACGGCAGGTACTCAGCTAACGGGAATCCATACGCCTCCTGGCCTTCCACCTGATAGTGAGCCGTGATGGCTCCCAGCAGAATCTGCACGAGGAACAGCGCCAGCACGATCCAGAAATACTTGGCGCTGGCACGCATCGACGGCGTGATGCGAAGTGCCGCGAACGGATCAGATGGCGGCGGCACCGGGACCAGGTCTTCGCGGCCGTGTGAGACGGCATAGTGCCACCCCAGTAGCGCGATGCCTGCGAGCAGAAACAGCACACTGAATGCAGACCAGACCCAGAGCGCGGGTGGAGGACGATTACCGACCAACGGCTCGGAAGGCCAGTTATTGGTATAGGTCACCTTCTGCGGCTGGACTCCGGAGCGTTCCGGGACCAGGGTCTCGCCGCCGTCGCCAAGGCGCTCCGTAGTTGCGGCCCAGGCAGTCCACCAGAAGAAGGCCGACAGCGCACGGCGGCTTTCGGGCGTGTTGACGGTGTTGTTCCGCATCGCATACTGCTCGCGCAG
>JBFJJW010000236.1:0-4545 GCA_041612095.1 Solimonas sp.
GCGGCAACTTGTCACTATCTAGAGATTTCTATGGCATCCGTCAGCACCAACGAAATGAAGGCCGGTACCAAGCTGCTGATTGACGGAGATCCGTACTCCGTTATCGACAACGAATACCGCAAGCCGGGCAAAGGCCAGGCAACCAACTCGATCAAGATCCGCAACCTCAAGACCGGGCGGGTCCTGGAGCGCACGCTGCGTTCCGGCGACACCCTTGAAGCCGCGGATGTCGAGGACAAGGACATGCAGTACCTCTACAACGACGGCGAGTTCTGGACCTTCATGGATCCCAAGTCGTACGAGCAGATCCAGGCGGGCAAGCCCGCGATGGCTGATTCTGCGCAGTGGCTCAAGGGCGAGGAGATGGTGCGGGTTACCCTGTGGAACGAGGTTCCTCTGGTGGTCTACGCGCCCAACACGGTTGAATTGACGATTGTCGAGACCGACCCCGGCGTCAAGGGCGATACCGCCACCGGCGGCAGCAAACCGGCCAAGCTGGAAACCGGGGCCACGGTGCGTGTGCCGCTGTTCATCCAGCAGGGTGAAAAGATCAAGGTGGACACCCGCACTGGCGAATACCTGAATCGCGCCAGCAAGTAAGCGGCGTCGGCGATGGTCCGATGAGGTCTGATCGCGACGACTGGCGGACCAGCGCCAAGCTGGAGACATTGAGGCAGCGGGCGGAACTGTACGGTTCCGTCCGCTCTTTTTTTGCACGCCGTGGCGTGCTCGAGGTGGAAACTCCGGTGCTGTCGCAACACGCGACGGTGGATCGCCACATTGAGAGCTTTGCCACCCAGCAACAGCGCTGGTTGCAGACGTCTCCCGAGTTTGCGATGAAGCGGTTGCTGGCTTCGGGCAGTGGCGCCATCTTCCAGATCGCCCGCGTGTTTCGTCTTGAGGAGCAGGGGCGTCATCACAACCCCGAGTTTTCGATGCTGGAGTGGTACCGCCCGGCGTTCGATCACCACGCGCTGATGGACGAGGTGGAGGCGCTGCTGCAGGCCTGCGGCGCGCCGGCCGGACCCTATGAGCGCCTGAGCTATGCAGCGGCCTTTGAGCGCCATGCCGGGTTTGACCCTCATCAACAGCCGGCGAGCGCCTTACGTGAGCGACTTGCCGGGGCCGGAGTCGCCGAGCCCGCCGATGTGACCGCAGACGAAGCCGCCGATCACGACTTCTGGCTGGATCTGTGGATGTCGGCGATCGTCGGGCCGCGACTGGGCGTGGCCGCGCCCGTGTTCATTTACGACTTTCCGGCCTCGCAGGCTGCCCTGGCGCGCGTACGGCCGGGGCCTCCCGATGTGGCAGAACGCTTCGAACTGTTCTGGCGCGGAATCGAACTGGCCAACGGCTTTCATGAGTTGACCGACGCTGCGGAGCAGCAGCGGCGTTTCGAGGCTGATCAGCGCTGGCGTCAGGCGCGTGGCCGCGCGCTACCCCCGTATGACATCCATCTGATCCATGCCCTGCAGGCGGGCTTGCCGGACTGTGCCGGCGTGGCCCTGGGCCTGGATCGACTGCTGATGCTGCTCTGCGGACTCGATTCGGTGGCCGCGACCCTCGCATTTGCTGCGGACCGCGCCTAGACGGCCAGCAGGTCCCAGGCGAAGCGCAGGATCAGCACGCTGACCACGATCAGAAACAGGGCGCGCACAAAGGCGCTGCCCTTGCGGATTGCCAGGGTCGTGCCCAGCAAGCTCCCCGCAACATTGAACAGCGCCATCGGTATGGCCAGGTCGTACCGCACATGGCCGGCGCCGACAAAGTAGGCCAGCGCCGCGAGATTGGTGACCACGTTGACCAGCTTGGCCGCCGCCGACGCCGCCAGAAAGCTGAAACCGAAAATGCCGACAAAGGCGAAGATCAGGAAGGAGCCGGTGCCGGGCCCGAACAGGCCGTCGTAGAAGCCGATGGCAGTACCGGTGGCCAGCCCCGCCCACAGTTGGCGCTGGCGCGTGAGGCGCGGCGCATGCAGTTGTCCCAGATTCTTCTGCCACAGCGTGTAGATCAGCACGCCCACCAGCAGTACCAGCACCAGCGGACGAAACCAGGCAATGGGTACGTGCGCTGCGGTGCGGGCGCCCAGAAAGCCGAACAGCAGGGCTGCGGCAGCCGTGGGCAGCGTGGCCCGCCATTCCATCGGTACCCGGCGCAGGTACTGCCAGGTTGCCGAGCCGGTTCCCCAGATGCTCGAAAACTTGTTGGTGCCGAGCAAGGTCGCGGGCGCGGTTTCCGGCAACAGCACGAACAGCGCCGGGATCTGGATCAGGCCACCGCCACCGACCCCCGCGTCGATGAATCCCGCCAGCAGTGCGAACCCGCACAGCGCCGCAAGCAACGCCAGCGACTCGGGGCTGAGCTCCATCTCAGGGTGCCAGGCCCAGTTCGCGCCGAATCTTCCTCGGCAGGCGTGCGGCAACGAGCGTGTAGGACTGATGAATCATCTGCCGCAGCCATGCGTCGCCATGCCGCTGCGGTTCGATCACGGCGATCCATTTGTAGCGCGCGGCGTACGGAGCCGGAATGATGCCGGGCTGTTCGGTCAGCGGCAGAAACGACTCGTCAGGCACCTTGAAGCTGAGCTTGCCGGCATGGACGCCGCGCAGGCAATACAGCGCATACATCTTGCCGGCCACGCTGGCAACGAGATCATCGTCCCACTTCACGGCATGGCAGGTGCCTGCCCAGTCCGTCGTCAGTGTGCGGAACCCAGCTTCATCCACGGCACTTACAGCAATGAGCCCATCGACGAAGGCAGCGGATAGCGCTTTCCGGAGAACAGCTTGTTCAACAGCAGCGTCAGCCAGGCGCGTGAACTGGTGAAGCGTTGCAGCTGGATATAGACCTTGTCGCCTTCGCGTTGCAGCTCGTAGCGCTCGATGGTGGCGCTGACGGTGTCGCGCTCACCCTTGCGGCGCGCGCCCACCGTCAGCCGGCTCTTTTCAG
Organism: Solimonas sp.; assembly: GCA_041612095.1. Lineage (GTDB taxonomy): Bacteria > Pseudomonadota > Gammaproteobacteria > Nevskiales > Nevskiaceae > Solimonas. Next base: position 2,950 of record JBFJJW010000236.1, read on the forward strand.
TATCGACCTGGCATTCCAGGACTTCGCCATACTCGCTGAACTTGTCATTGACGTAGGCGCGCAGGCCCACCGCGATCGCGCTGTCCTTCATGGATTTGGCCATGCGTCCCAGCATCGTTGCTCCTCCGCTCGTTGTTCTTCGCCTCAGAGTATGTCCGATGCGAAGGCGGCGAGTCTTGATCGTTCGCCGCGCGCTAGCGTGACATGCCCGCCGTGCGGCCAGCCCTGGAAACGATCGACGACGTAGGTCAGGCCCGATGTCGTTTCGCTCAGGTACGGCGTGTCGATCTGCCCCAGGTTGCCGAGACACACCATCTTGGAGCCGGGGCCCACGCGGGTGATCAGCGTTTTCATCTGCTTGGCGGTGAGGTTCTGAGCCTCGTCGATGATGATGTAGCGATTGAGGAAGGTGCGGCCGCGCATGAAGTTCAGTGAGCGGATCTTGATGCGCTTGGCCAGCAGGTCATTGGTTGCGGCGCGCTCCCAGTCGCCGGCGTTGCTGTTCTGCGTCAGAACCTCCAGGTTATCCATCAGCGCGCCCATCCACGGCGTCATCTTTTCTTCCTCCGTGCCCGGCAGGAAGCCAATGTCCTCGCCCAGCGGCACCGTGACGCGGGTCATGATGATCTCGCGATATCGCTGTTCGTCCATGGTCTGCGCCAGGCCGGCAGCCAGCGTCAGCAGCGTCTTGCCTGTGCCGGCGGTGCCCAGCACCGTCACCAGGTCGATATCCGGGTCCAGCAGCAGGTTGAGCGCAAAATTCTGCTCGCGATTCTTGGCGTGTATGCCCCAGACGCCTGCCTTGCCGACGCCGTAGTCGCGCACCACGCGCATTTCCGCCATCGAACCCTCGATGCGGCTGACCATCAGTTCCAAGCCGCGCTCCTGGTCGTCGCCGGGAATGTAGAGGAACTGATTGACGTGCCATTCCTTTACCAGGGGGCCCTTGATGCGGTAGCAGGCACGACCCCGGCTGTCCTGCCAGCTTTCCATGCGCTCGCCGTGCGTGCTCCAGAAGTCGGCGGGTAGCTCGCGGTAGCCGGTGTAGAGCAGGTCAAGATCGTCCAGCACCCGGTCATTGGAATAGTCGTCAGTGTTGACACCTACGATCGCGGCCTTGATCCGCAGGTTGATGTCCTTGCTGACCAGCGTGACGCGGCGACCGGCGTGCCGGTTCTGCACTTCCAGTGCGGTGAACAGGATGCTGTTATCCGGCTTGTTGCCCGGCATCAGGCCCGGCGTTACCCCGGCGAGCGTGGTATCGGTGGGGCGGGTTTGGAAAAACAGCTTGCCGGTGGCGGGCTCACCGCTCTTGCCGCGGCCGTTGCCGTTGAGTGGGCCGCGGGTTCCCGGCAGCGGCAGCCCCTTCTCGATCTGTGCGTGATTCTTGTCATGCATCAGCTCGTCGAGAAAGCGGCTGACCTGACGGGCGTTGCGTGCAACTTCGCTGGTGCCCTTCTTGGCGGCATCCAGTTCTTCCAGAACGACCATTGGAATAAACAGGTCGTGTTCTTCAAAGCGAAAAATGGAGGAGGGGTCGTGGAGGAGGACGTTGGTGTCGAGGACGAAGATCTTTCGCTTGGTCATGGATGGGTA
>JBFJJW010000237.1:0-4544 GCA_041612095.1 Solimonas sp.
GCGTCTCCGACGTCAGCATCGGCATCAGCGTCGGCATGACCGTCGTCTTCATGCTGCTGTGCCTGACCACGATCTGGTGGCTGTTCCGCACCGGCTACCGCATCAAGACCTGAGCCGTCCTGCCGCAGCGCCATGAACACCACGGACTTCAGACCCGGGGTCTACCGCCACTACAAGGGCCAGCACTATCTGGCGCTGGGCCTGGCGCGCGAGGATGAAACCGACGAGGTGGTGGTGGTCTACGCCCGGCTGTACGCGCGCGCGGGCCTGCCGATGAGCACGCGCCGGCTGAGCGTCTGGAACGAAACCGTGCAGGTCGACGGGCAACCGGAACCGGTGCCGCGCTTCAGCTATGTGGGCCAGACGACGCCGTCGGCGTAGCCGAGCCTGATACCTCAGCCGCGACACGGCGACACAGCGACGTCGTTGCCTCGCGAATGATCTCGGCCAGCCGCCATGCCGCGCGCCCCGGATAGTCGCGGTCAGCGAACACCAGATACAGCTCCGCATAGCGCTCGGCCCCCTCACGCAGCGGCAAGGGCTTGAGCACGCCACGTGCGAGCTCACCCTGGATGGTCTCCTCCGGAAACCACGCGAAGCCCATCCCCAGGGTCGCGGCGGCGATCGACGTGGCCTTGTTGCTGACCGTCCAGCGCTGCTCGGCACCCAGCCAGGCACCGCTGTCCACCGGACGCTGCTGCGCGGAATCGCGGATCACCAGTTGCCGATGCGGTCGCAGGTCATCGTGTGTCAGCTGCCGCCCGAGCTGATGCAGCGGATGATCCGGGTGCGCGGCGGCGATAAACCGCATGCGCATCAGGGGATCCGCGACAAAGCCGCCGGGCACATGGGTCGCGATTGCGAAATCCACCCGCTTGGCGATCAGCGCCTCGGCGGTGCCGCCCAGCACGGTCTCATGCAGCTGCAGACGGATCTCCGGCCGTTCCAGCGCAAAACGCGAGAAGCACTGCAGCAGCAGCCAGGTCGGGTACACGATCTCTACCGCCAGCCGCACCTCGGGCTCCCAGCCGGCCGCCATGCGGCTGGCCCCCAACTCCAGCTTCTCGGCCTCATCCAGCAGCGTGCGGGCGCGCCGGTACAGCACCTGACCCTCTGCCGTGAGCCTGGCCTTGCGCCCCTCGACCCTGAACACCTTGAGACCGAGCAGGCGCTCGATCTTCTGCACCGCGTAGGTGATGGTGGATTGCGTCTTGTGCAACTGCTCCGCCGCCTGAGCATAACCACCTGATTCCACAACGGAAGCAAGCGCGCGCCACTGATCCAGCGAGATTCTGGGGCCCGACATCATCGATCCATTCGATATTTATTGCCTATAAATTCCGCTTTTTTATCGAACAAAGCAATACTTAAATAGCGGCATCGCAAGCAACCGCTTGCCCGACTGTTCACCGACACACCGGAGCCGACCATGACCACGCTACTGCAGATCAACACCAGCCTGTTTGCCGAAAGCGGCCAATCCTCAAAACTCGCCCAGGACTTCGTGCAGTCCTGGCAGCACCGTCACCCCGATGGGCAGGTCATCGTGCGCGACCTCGCCCGCCAGCCGCTGCCGCATCTGGACGCCGCGCGCTTTCAGGCCTTCCTCACCAAGCCGGAAGAGCGCAGCCCTGAGCAACAGGCCATCGCCGCGGAAAGTGAGGCCCTGATCAACGAACTCAAGGCGGCCGATGTCATCGTGCTGGGTCTGCCGCTGTACAACTTCGGCGTGCCCTCGCAGCTCAAGGCCTGGATTGATCATGTGGCACGCGCCGGCATCACCTTCCGCTACACCGCCTCCGGCCCGGAAGGCCTGATCACGGATCGCAAGCTCTATGTCTTTGCCGCCCGCGGCGGCAACTACCTGGGCACGCCCGCCGACACCCAGACCGGCTTCATCAAGACCTTCTTCAGCTTCATCGGCATCCGCGACATCGAGTTTGTCTATGCCGAGGGCCTCAACCTCGGCGATGAGCCGAAGAAGCTTGCACTGCAAAACGCAGCAGCGCAGATTCAACGTCTGGCCGCTTGAACCCACCACGGAAGGAGATTACCGATGAACCCGATGTTCACCCTGTTGAAGCCGTACACCGACCTGCTGGGTCGCCTGCTGATCGCGCTGATTTTCGTCGCCGCTGGCTATAGCAAGATCGGCGGCTACGCCGGCACGCAAGCGTATATGGAAGCCATGAACGTGCCCGGCGCGTTGCTGCCGCTGGTGATCCTGGTCGAACTGGGCGGCGGCCTGGCGATCGTGCTCGGCTTCATGACCCGCCTCGCTGCGCTGGCGCTCGCCGTGTTCTGCGTGCTCTCGGCCTTCCTGTTCCACGCCAACATGGCGGATCAGATGCAGCAGATCCTGTTCATGAAGAACCTGGCCATGGCCGGCGGCTTCCTGTTCCTGGTCGGCAACGGCGCCGGCGCGCTGAGCGTCGACGCCAAGCTGTTCAAGCAGGCCTGAACCTGCGGTGGCGGCGGCCACAGGCCGTCGCCACCCCTTAAGGAGCCCCTCATGACCCCCCGCACCCTGAAGCAGGTCATTCCCGGCATGGAGACCTCCGATGGCGCCGGCGTGAAGCTGCGCCGCTCGATAGGCGCTGCCCCGGGCCTGCGCCTGGACCCGTTCCTGATGCTCGACGAGTTCGGCACCGAAAACCCGGACGACTACATCGCCGGCTTTCCGCCGCATCCGCATCGCGGCTTCGAGACGGTGACCTACATGCTCGACGGCCACATGCGCCACGAGGATCATCTCGGCAATGTCGGCGAACTCAAGAGCGGCGGCGTGCAGTGGATGACCGCCGGCCGCGGCATCATCCACTCCGAAATGCCGCAGCAGGAAAGCGGCCGCATGCGCGGTTTCCAGCTGTGGATCAACCTCCCTGGCGCGCAGAAGATGCAGCCGGCCAAGTACCGCGACATTCCCGCTGGCGAGCTACCGGTAGAGACGCTCCCGGGCGGCGGCCAGGTCAAGGTCATTGCCGGTCGCGTTGACGTTGGCGGGCACAGCATCGCCGGGCCGATCAACGCCGATGGCGGCCATGGCACCGACCCCCTCTATCTGGACCTGCAGTTGCCGCCGGGCACCGGTCACGCGCAGGCACTCAAGGCCGGATACAGCGCGTTCCTTTACGTCTATGAAGGCACGGTCATCGTGGGTGCGGGGGCCGATGCCCGCGAACTCAGGACCTATGCCAGTGGCGTGCTCTCCGACGGCGATACGGTCGAGATCACTGCCGGTGCCGAGGGTGCCCGCCTGATCCTGCTCGCGGCACGCCCGCTGAACGAGCCGGTGGTGCAGTACGGACCGTTTGTGATGAACACACGCGAGGAGATCGAGCAGGCACTCGCCGACTACCGCAACGGGCGGCTGGCCGCCTGAGCCTACCGGAGACCCAGAATGAGCGTCGCCGCTACCCAACGCATACCGAGCCATGACAGCGTGCTCGGCGAGGGCATGCGCATCCGTCGCGCCCTGCCCAGCCGCCAGCGGCGCATGATCGGCGCCTGGTGCTTTCTCGATCACTTCGGCCCGCTGGACGCCAGTGGCGGACGCGGCCTGCGGGTCGGACCGCATCCGCATACCGGTCTGCAGACCTTCACCTGGCCGATGGCCGGAGAGATCCTGCATCGCGACAGCCTGGGTTCCGAACAGCTGATCCGTCCCGGCGCGGTCAATCTGATGACTGCCGGGCGCGGCATCTCGCACTCCGAGGAGTCGCCAGGCGAACGCTCACCGCTGCTGCACGGTGCGCAGCTATGGATTGCCCTGCCCGACGCGCAGCGCCATATCGAGCCGGCGTTCGAGCACTACCCGACGGTGCCGTCGCTGCAGCGCGACGGCTTCAAGGTCACGGTGATGGCCGGCGAAGCGCTGGGTGAGCGCTCCCCGGTGCGCGTGCACACCCCGCTCGTCGGACTCGAGTTGCTCAGCACACACGATGCCCGCACGACGCTGCCCCTGCGCGCCGACTTCGAGCATGCGCTGTTGGTGCTGGAAGGCGCGCTGCGGGTCGACGACGAGACGCTGGAGCCCGGAACGCTGCTGGTGCTGCCAGCTGGTCGCGATCGCATCCTGCTGCAGGCAGACGCCACCAGCCGCTCGCTGCTGATTGGTGGCGAGCCCTTCCCGGAAGAGATTCTGATGTGGTGGAACTTCATTGGCCGCGGCAAGGCCGAGATCGAGCAGTTCAGCCGCGACTGGAATGCGGGCAAGGGCAGCTTCGGCGAGGTGCACGGCTACGACGGCCCGCGTCTGGTGGCACCGCTGCCGCCGTGGGCCACGGACGGAGCACAGCGATGAAGCAGATCGCTCAGGCGCAGGTGGCCTCCGGCGCGCAAGACTACCTGCACTCGATCAGCACCGGCAGACACACGCTCAGCGCCGACGAGCCTGTTTCCGCCGGCGGCACCGACGCCGGCCCCAGCCCCTATGAATTGCTGCTGGCCAGCCTCGGCGCCTGCACCGCGATCACGCTGCGCATGTATGCGCAACGCAAGAACTGGGATCTGGGTTCGTTCAGTGTCGATCTGCAGTTGTTCAA
>JBFJJW010000238.1:0-4510 GCA_041612095.1 Solimonas sp.
TAGCGCAAACCTTCTACTACGCAACTAGAAGTTCCACCGGCAACTGCCTGATCGCGCTGTAAACATTTCTAGTTCGGTTTCCATACCAAGAGCTCTTGTAGCCGGGGTAACAGCATGAAGCGTGTGGTTCAGTGGCTACTTCTGACCGGTGTCGTGGCGCTTTTGGCGGTAGCCGCCGTGGTTGCCGGTGGAATTGTCTACCTGCAAAAGGACCTGCCATCGGTGGACAGCCTGCGCGAGCTGCAGCTCTCGGTTCCGCTACGCATCTATAGCCGGGATCAGAAACTGATCGGCGAGTTCGGCGCCGAACGGCGTGCATTGCTGCGGTATTCGGAGCTGCCGCCGCAGCTGGTCCAGGCGTTCCTGGCGGCCGAGGATGACCGCTACTTCGAGCATCCCGGGGTGGACTGGCACGGCCTGCTGCGCGCGGCACTCAAGCTTGCCGCCTCCGGCGAGCGCGCGCAGGGCGGCAGCACCATCACCATGCAGCTGGCGCGCAACGTGTTCCTGTCCAGCGAGCGCACGTTCACCCGCAAGTTCCGGGAAATCCTGCTGGCCCTGCGGATCGAGGACGAGCTGAGCAAGGAACAGATCCTCGAGCTCTATCTGAACAAGATTTTCCTCGGCGAGCGCGCCTACGGCGTTGGCGCCGCCTCGCTGGTGTATTTCGGCAAGGATGCGCGCGAGCTGACGCTGGCCGAGTCCGCGCTGATCGCCGGCCTGCCCAAGGCGCCGTCCCGCGACAACCCGGTCACCAGCCCGGAGCGCGCCAAGGAACGTCGCGACTACGTGCTGCGGCGCATGCGCGATCTGGGGCGCATCTCCGAGCTCGACTATGCGGCGGCAAAGGCGGAAACGGTGACGGTCCACCCATACCGTGCGCAGGTCGACGTGGACGCGCATTATGTGGCCGAGATGGTGCGTGCCGAGCTGTACGCCCAGTACGGCGAAGACACCTACACCCGCGGCTTTACCGTGATCACGTCGATCGACTCGGTCAGGCAGGAGGCCGCCAATCAGGCCTTGCGCGCTGCGCTGACAGCCTACGACGAGCGCCACGGCTGGCGCGGTCCGGAAGCGCGCCTGGAGGCTGCGCTGCTGCAGGACTCCGCGTCCGGCGAGCTTGGTCGCGCGCTGGACTCGCGGCCGCCGGTCGGTGGACTGGTCGCTGCCGTGGTTCTGGGTCTGCAGAGCGAAGGCCTGCGTTTGCTGACGCGCGAAGGATTGCTTGAGCTCAAGCCCAAGGAGTACGAATGGGCCAAGCTGTCGGCCAAGAAGACGCTGGAGCCGGGAGATATTGTCCGTATACGCGCGGATGGCGATGGCTGGCGTCTGGCGCAGATCCCCCAGGCCCAGGGCGCGCTGGTTGCGCTGGACCCGGAGGATGGCGGCATCGTCGCATTGGTTGGCGGATTCGACTTCTTCCAGGGCAAGTTCAACCGCGTGACCCAGGCACGCCGGCAGGCCGGCTCGGGCTTCAAGCCCTTCCTGTACGCGGCCGGACTCGCCTACGGCATGACCCCGGCCTCGGTCATCCTCGACGCGCCCGTGGTTTACGACGACCCCGCGCTGGAATCGAGCTGGCGGCCGGAAAACTATGGCGGCGACTTCAAGGGGCCGATGCGCCTGCGCGAAGCCCTGGTGCAGTCGCGCAATCTGGTGTCGATCCGGCTGCTGCAGGCCATCGGGCTCGACTTCGCCCGTGACTATGCCGCGCGTTTCGGCCTGCCCGGCGACCGTCTGCCGCGCGATCTCACGATGTCGCTCGGCAGCGCGGTCTTTACGCCACTGGAGCTGGCGCGCGGGTATGCCACGATCGCCAACGGCGGCTTTGTCGTTGACCCGTGGTTCATTGCCGAACTGCGCGATGCCTCAGGCCAGGTGCTGATGGAGGCAGCGCCGCGCCGCGCCTGCGAGGCATGCGTGGAACAGCGGCTGGCAGATGCCGCCGGTCTGGCGCCTGCCGAGGCCGCCGCCGCGGTGGCGGATGCCGAGACGGCCGAAGAGGCCGCGGTTGACGCCGAACCCGCGCTCGGCAGCGAGGAACTGGCACCGAGGGCCATCGAGCCGCCGGTGGTGTGGCTGCTCGGCGACATGATGCACGACGTCACCGTGCGCGGCACCGCAGCCAAGGTCAACGAGCTGGGGCGCACTGATCTGGCCGGCAAGACCGGCACCACCAATGATGAAACCGATGCCTGGTTCAATGGCTTCCAGCGCACGCTGGTCGCCGTTACCTGGGTCGGATTTGACCAGCCGACACCGCTGGGTCGGGGCGAGGTCGGTGGCCGTGCGGCATTGCCGATCTGGATGGACTTCATGCGCGTCGCGCTGAAAGGCGTGCCGGAATCGCGGATGCCGCGCCCGCCAGGCCTGGTCAATGTGCGCATCAATCCGAGCAATGGCCGACTCGCGGCGGCCGGCGATCCGGATGCGATCTTCGAGATCGTGCAGCAGGACCGGATCCCCGAGCCCGACGTCAGCTCCGGCTATGACGATCCGGACAAGGCCGGACTCGAAGACCTGTACTAGCGCTCATCGAGCACACCGGCATGCGCAACGACCCCCATGGCATCGCCGAGGAGGCCGCGCGCATCGCCTGCGAGGAGGCGCTGACCGACTACCGGCAGGCCAAGCTCAAGGCTCTGGCGCGCCTGGGCCTGCCAGAACGCACACCGCTGCCGGACAACGCCGCAGTGCAGGCTGCGGTGCTGAACTATCTGCGCGTATTCGGCGGCCGCGCTTATGTCGACCGGCTAAGGACGCTGCGGCACACCGCTGTGCAGGTATTGCGCGGCCTGGCGCCGTTTGCACCCAGGCTGGCAGGCGCTGTCGTCAGTGGCGCGGTGACGGCGGCGCATCGGGTGCAGATTCACGCATTTGCCGATCAGGCCGAGTCGGTCGACATCTTTCTGCTGGACCGGCAGATCACCTTCGATGTGGACGAACGCCGCTACCGCTATGCCGGCGGGCGCGAGGTCCGCATCCCACTGCTGCGCTTCGACTGGCATGGGACCGGGGTTGATCTGGCCGTCTTCAGCGAAGATGAACGTCGGCAACCGCCGCTGAATCCGGCCGATGGCCTGGCGTTCAAGCGTCTGGATCTTGCGGCCACCGAGGCCCTGTTGCAGGCCACCTAGCCGTATCTTTCGGCACCGCCGACCGCGGCGCAGGAAAACGCCGCGGCAGCAAGCCGTGCAGCTCCGCCGCGGTCAGGTCACGCCATCTGCCGACCGCCAGATCGCCGATCTCGATGTTGACGATGCGCACCCGCTTCAGTCTGCGCACGGTATATCCAAAAACCTCGCACATGCGGCGTATCTGCCGGTTCAGGCCCTGGGTCAGGACGATCCGGAAGGTATTGCGCCCCAGCTGCTTGGTCAGGCACGGCTTGGTGACGGTGTCGAGTATCGCGACGCCAGCCGACATGCCGCGCAGAAATTCGTCGGTCAGCGGCCGATCCACGGTGACCACGTACTCCTTGTCGTGCTCGTGCTCTTCGCGCAGGATTTCGTTGACGATGTCGCCATCGTTGGTCAGCAGAATCAGCCCTTCGGAATCCTTGTCGAGCCTGCCCACCGGAAAGATGCGCTGCGCGTGCCCGACGAAATCGACGATATTGCCCTCGACATGACGCTCCGTTGTGCAGGTAATCCCCACCGGCTTGTTCAGCGCCAGATAAACCCTTGCGGCGTCCTTGGCGCCGATCGGCCGGCCGTCCACCAGCACCACGTCATTGCCGCGCACCTGGGTGCCGAGCTGCGCGCGCTTGCCGTTCACGGTCACGCGACCGGCCTCAACCCAGGCATCGGCCTCGCGCCGCGAGCAGACGCCGCTGCTGGAAACAAACTTGTTGATGCGCATGCGTGGATTGTGACAGGCGGGAACAGCGGGGTCTGCAAAGCGAAAAGCCCTCCGCGGGGAGGGCTTTTCGGTGACCGCCTTGCGCCTAGCGCTTGGCGATCGGGTTGACGTTACGCTCCGGCGCGCCGGTATAGATCTGGCGCGGGCGGGCGATACGCATCGACGAGTCGGCCACCATCTCGGTCCAGTGCGCGGCCCAGCCAACGGTACGCGCAACCGCGAACATCGGCGTGAACATGTTGACCGGGATGCCCAACGCCTTGTAGATGATGCCGGAATAGAAGTCGACGTTCGGGTACAGCGAGCGCGACTTGAAGTAATCGTCGGACAACGCGATCTCTTCCAGCTTCAGGGCCAGCTCCAGCTGCGGATCGTTTTCCTTGCCCAGGTGCTTCAGCACCTTGTGGCACTGCTCGCGGATGATGGTCGCGCGCGGATCGAAGTTCTTGTACACGCGGTGGCCGAAGCCCATCAGGCGCACGCCCGACTGCTTGTCCTTGACCTTGTCCATGAACGCCGGAACGTTCTTCACGTCGCCAATCTCGCCCAGCATCTTCAGCACCGCCTCGTTGGCGCCGCCGTGCGCCGGGCCCCACAGCGCGGCAATACCGGAAGAAATCGCTGCGTACGGATTGCAACCGGTGGA
>JBFJJW010000239.1:0-4508 GCA_041612095.1 Solimonas sp.
AGGCAAGGACTGAATAGACGCATGTCAGCACTCCGTTCACTACTCGACCGCATGGAGCCCTTGTTCAAGAAGGGCGGGCGCTTCGAGAAGCTGTATCCGCTCTTCGAGGCGGTCGATACCATCATCTACTCGCCGGGCACGGTGACGCGGGTTGCGCCACATGTGCGCGACGGCATTGATCTGAAGCGGGTGATGATCTACGTCTGGCTCGCGACCTTCCCAGCGATTGCCATGGGCTGCTGGAACGTCGGCTTCCAGGCCAATACCGCGATGGCGGCGTTGGGTCAGGTGCAGATCGAAGGCTGGCGCGGCGCGCTGCTGCATCTGTTTGGCGCCGGCGTGAACCCCGGCAGCATCTGGGACTGCTTCTGGTACGGCTTCTGGTTCTGGTTGCCGATCTACGCGGTCACCTTTGTCGTTGGCGGCTTCTGGGAAGTGCTGTTTGCCACCGTGCGCGGACACGAGATCAACGAAGGCTTCTTCGTGACCTCGATTCTGTTCTCGCTGATCCTGCCACCGACCGTGCCGCTGTGGCAGGTTGCGCTGGGCATCAGCTTTGGCACGGTCATCGGCAAGGAAGTGTTCGGCGGCACCGGCAAGAATTTCCTCAATCCGGCGCTGGTAGGCCGCGCCTTCCTGTACTTCGCCTATCCGGCACAGCATTCCGGTGACGCGGTGTGGACGGCGGTGGACGGCTTTACCTCGGCGACCACGCTGGGTCTGGCCAAGCTTGGCGGCCTGGAGGCTGTGCAGAGCCAGGGCATTACCTGGATGCAGACCTTCATCGGTATCGAACAGGGCAGCATCGGTGAAGTCTCGACCATCGCGATCCTGATCGGTGGCGCTTTCCTGATGTGGAGCGGCATTGCCAGTTGGCGCATCGTTCTGGGGATGTTCCTCGGTATGGTGGCTACGGTGCTGATGTTCAACTTCATCGGTTCCGACAAGAACCCGATGTTCGCGTTTCCCTGGTACTGGCATTTCACTGTTGGCGGCTTTGCCTTCGGCATGATGTTCATGGCAACTGATCCGGTTTCGGCCGCGCATTCGGATGCCGGTCGCTGGATCTTCGGGGCCCTGTGCGGATTCATGACGGTACTGATACGCGTGGTCAATCCGGCATTCCCGGAAACCGTGATGCTGGCCATCCTGATGGCCAATATCTTTGCGCCACTGATTGACTACGGCGTCATGAAAGCCAACATCGCCCGGCGCCAGCGCCGCTTGGCGACGACCTGAGGACTCAAGCAATGGCAGCCAAAGACACCAAGGCCTACGCGCTCCTCGTCGCATTCGTGCTGTGCCTGGTCTGTTCGATATTTGTCACGGTTGCAGCGATTTCGCTGCGGCCGACGCAGCAGGCGGCAAAACTCGACGACAAGCGCAAGAACATTCTGCGGGTGGTGGGGTTGTGGGAGCCCGGAGTCAACATCGACGCGGCGTTCCAGCAGTTCACGCCGAAGCTGATCGATCTGGAAACCGGCGCGATTGTTGAAGAGGGTCCCAATCCGGCGACCTACGACCAGTACAAGGCGGCCAAGGATCCCGCACAGGGTGGGGCGGTGATCGCCGGTGAGGACGATCTGGCCAAGATCAAATACAAGCCCAAGTACGCCACGGTGTACTTTCTTTACAACGAGGACGGCTCGCCGAAGACCGTCATTCTGCCGATCAACGGCTACGGGCTGTGGTCAACGCTCTACGGCTTTCTCGCAGTCGAGGCGGATGGCAACACCGTAGTGGGCATCAACTTCTATCAGCACGCGGAAACGCCTGGACTGGGTGGCGAAGTCGACAACCCGAAGTGGAAGTCGCAGTGGCCGGGCAAGAAGATCTATAACGCCAACGGTGAGTCGGCACTGCAGCTCGTCAAGGGCGGCGCCAGCACCGAGGGCGAAAAGGCGCAGCACCAGGTGGACGCCCTCGCCGGCGCCACGCTGACCTCGGATGGCGTCAGCAATCTGGTGCGCTACTGGACTTCAGCGCAAGGCTTCAAGCCCTTTCTTGATCGACTGGCGGCGCAGTCTCAGCCCGCCTCTGCGTCCTAACAGAGAATAGTCATGAGCACGGCAACTGAAACCAAGAAAATCCTGATCGGCCCTATCGCCGATAACAACCCGATCATCCTGCAGGTGCTGGGCATCTGCTCGGCGCTGGCGGTGACCTCGAAGCTTGAAAGCGCGCTGATCATGTGCGTGGGCCTGACCGTGGTCGCCTCGTTTGCCAACCTGTTCTACAGCATGGTGCGCAACTACGTGCCGGGCAGCGTGCGCATCATCGCGCAGATGACGATCACGGCGACCCTGGTCATTCTGGTGGACCAGACGCTGAAGGCTGTGGCCTACGAGCAGTCCAAGCCGATGTCGGTGTTCATCGGCCTGATTCTGACCAACTGCATCGTCATGGGCCGTCTTGAGGCCTATGCTCAGGCCAATCCGCCCTGGCCGTCGTTCCTGGATGGTCTCGGTAACGGCCTCGGCTACTCGGTCATTCTGATTGTGCTGGCGGTGATCCGAGAGCTGTTCGGGTCCGGCAAGCTGCTGGGCATCGAGATACTGCCGCTGGTGTCGGATGGCGGGTGGTATGTGCCCAATGGTCTGCTGCTGCTGCCGCCTTCCGCATTCTTCCTGATTGGTCTGGTGATCTGGGCGGTACGCGCATGGAAACCTGCGCAGGTCGAGAAACCCAGCTTCACCATTCAAGCAGGCGCATCGCACGCCGCTGAAGCGCACTAGGAGCCGGCCATGGAGCATTACATCAATCTTGCGATCAAGGCCCTGTTTGTCGAGAACCTCGCGCTGGCGTTCTTTCTCGGCATGTGCACCTTCCTGGCGATCTCCAAGAAGATCGAAACGGCCTTTGGCCTGGGGATTGCCGTCATCGCGGTGCAGTCACTGACGATGCCGCTGAACAACCTGCTGTATCAGCATGTGCTCAAGGAGGGCGCGCTGTCCTGGGCCGGCCTGCCGAATACCGACCTGACCTTTCTGGGTCTGATCCTGTACATCGGCGTGATTGCCGCCAGCGTGCAGATACTCGAGATGGTGCTCGACAAGTATGTGCCCGCGCTTTACAGCGCTCTGGGCGTGTTCCTGCCGCTGATCACCGTGAACTGCGCCATTCTCGGCGGCACGCTGTTCATGGTGGAGCGCGACTACACCCTGGCCGAAGCCAGCGTCTATGGCGTCGCCTCGGGTTCGTCCTGGGCATTGGCGATCGTGCTGCTCGCCGGCGTCCGCGAAAAGATGAAGTACTCGGATGTGCCAGACGGCCTGCAAGGCCTTGGCATTACCTTTATCAGCGCTGGATTGTTGGCCTTTGGCTTCATGGCCTTCTCTGGTATTCAGCTCTAGCAGATTCGGAACGAGACCCTCGACATGTTTCTTGAAATTGGCCTCGGCGTACTGGTCTTTACCGGCGTGATTCTGGCGCTGGTGGTCATCATCCAGTTCGCGAAAGACAAGCTGGTTCCCGCCGGTAACGTCAGCATCCTGATCAACGGCGAGCGTTCGGTGGAGGTGCCGGTTGGCGGAAAGCTGCTGCAGGCGCTCTCCGGTGTTGGCCTGTTCGTGCCGTCCGCCTGTGGCGGCGGCGGCTCCTGTGCGCAGTGCAAGGTGAAGATCTTCGAGGGCGGCGGCAACATCCTGCCGACCGAGCTGAATCACATCACCAAGCGCGAAGCCAAGGAATGTGACCGCCTGTCCTGCCAGGTGGCCGTCAAGCAGAACATGAAGATCGAGATTCCGGAGCACGTCTTCGGCGTCAAGAAGTGGGAGTGCACGGTGCGCTCCAATCACAACGTCGCGACCTTCATCAAGGAGCTGGTACTGGAGCTGCCCGCGGGGGAACGCGTGAACTTCCGCGCTGGCGGTTACATCCAGATCGAGTGCCCGCCGCACAAGATCGATTACAAGGATTTTGTGGTCGAAGACGAGTACCGCGAGGACTGGGACAAGTTCAATCTCTGGCAGTACAAGTCGGTATCTGCCGAGCCGGTGGAGCGCGCCTACTCGATGGCGAACTACCCTGAGGAGCTGGGCATCATCATGCTCAACGTCCGCATTGCCAGTCCGCCACCGCGCATGCCGGACGTGCCGGCCGGCAAGATGTCCAGCTACATCTTCAACCTCAAGCCCGGTGACAAGGTCACGATCTCCGGTCCGTTCGGTGAATTCTTTGCGCGCGATACCGACAAGGAAATGGTGTTCATCGGCGGTGGCGCCGGCATGGCGCCGATGCGCTCGCACCTGTTTGATCAGCTGATGCGGATCAAGACCAAGCGCAAGATCACCTTCTGGTACGGCGCCCGGTCGAAGCGCGAGATGTTCTTCGTCGAGGATTTCGACCGCCTGGCGAAGGCCCACGACAACTTCGAGTGGCACGTGGCGCTTTCGGACCCGCTACCGGAAGACAACTGGACCGGCTACAAGGGATTCATTCATAACGTCCTGTTCGAACACTACTTGAAAGATCACCCCACGCCGGAAGACTGCGAGTACTACATGTGC
>JBFJJW010000240.1:0-4492 GCA_041612095.1 Solimonas sp.
GAACTGCTCGAACAGCGCGTGGGCCAGCGCGTCTGCCAGTGCTTCCAGCAGGGCCGGCTGCCGCTCGGCGACCACCCGCGTCACCAGCGCCGCAACCGCAGCGTAATCAACCGCATCGGCCACCGCGTCGCTCGCTGCTGCGGTGCGGGTGTCCACCTGCAGATCGAGATCAATCAGCAGGGGCCGCGGCAACTGTCGTTCCCAGCGATGAACGCCGACGATGGCCTCGACCTTGAGTCCGTGTATGAAAATCTTGTCCATAGGTGATCTCCGCGCGTCCGCTACGCCGGTGGCCTCAGTTGGTCCAGCGTCCATCGCGGGGTTGTGAACAGCTTGCCATCGGGCACCCGCCCCTGCGCGCGCCGCGCCCAACCGGCGTAGGCAATCATCGCGCCGTTATCGGTACAGAACGCCTGCCGCGGAAAATGCAGGCCGATCCCGGAACGCCTCGCCAACGAGCCCAGCTTCTCACGCAGCGCCGTGTTGGCACCTACGCCGCCCGCCACCACCAGCCCGCGAAAGCCGGTCTGCTTGAGCGCGCGCTCGCATTTGATCGCAAGCGTGTCCGTCACCGCCTGCTGGAACTCGTAGGCCAGATCGGCACGCTGCTGCTCGCTGGCGTTGACAGGCAGCGCGGTCAGCGCCGCCGTCTTGAGCCCGCTGAAACTGAAATCAAGCCCAGGGCGATCCGTCATAGGCCGCGGAAACCTGTAGTGCCCGGGGCGGCCCTGCTCGGCCAGCTTCGCCAGATGCGGCCCGCCCGGATACGGCAAGCCCATCATTTTCGCAGTCTTGTCGAAGGCCTCGCCAACGGCGTCATCCAGGCTTTCGCCGAGCACCTCGTACTCGCCGATGCCGCGCACCGCGACCAGCAAGCTGTGCCCGCCGGATACCAGCAAAGCCACAAACGGAAACTGCGGACGCTCCGCCTCCAGCATGGGCGCCAGCAGATGCGCCTCCATGTGATGGACCGGGATCAATGGCAGGCGCAGCGCCGTTGCCAGGCCGCCGGCCACCGAAGCCCCCACCATCAAGGCCCCGATGAGTCCGGGGCCGGCGGTGTAGGCGATGCCGCCCAGTGCCTGCGGTTGCACCCCTGCCTGCTGCAGGGTGGTCCGCACCAGCAGATTGATGCGACCGACGTGATCCCGGGACGCCAGTTCAGGAACAACCCCGCCGTACTCGGCATGCAAGTCGATCTGGCTGTGCAGTACATGGGCCAGCAATCCACGCGAACCGTCATACACCGCCACGGCGGTCTCATCGCACGAGGTTTCTATGCCGAGTATCGGGCCATCGGGGATTGGGCTGGCTGACATCCAGCGTATTGTACGGAAGCGGATATGGGCATATTTGCGCCGATCCTGCGCTTGAGGCTAGAATCGCCGCCCGTTTGGAGGCCCTGGGCCTTCTTTTGCCTGTAAATTAGCGAGTGAGTCTTTATGCCGGCTGTCCGCGTTCGTGATAACGAACCCTTTGAAGTGGCCCTGCGTCGCTTCAAGCGCACCTGCGAAAAGGCCGGTGTCCTCACCGACCTTCGCACCCATGAGTTCAACGAGAAGCCGAGCCAGGAGCGCAAGCGTAAGCGCGCAGCTGCGGTGAAGCGCCAGGCCAAGAAGGTCCAGCGCGAGTCGAACAAGCGGGTACGGATGTACTAAGAAGCGCTTGTCGCCACGACAAGTTCCGGGCCGTCCGCGGCCCTGCTTCTCAATCCTTAGCGGTGGGTCGCAATGTCTGAATTGAAGAACCGCATCGCCGAAGATGTCAAAGCCGCCATGCGCGGTGCAGACAAGTTGCGCCTGTCGGTACTGCGCATGCTGCAATCCGAGCTCAAGCAGCGCGAAGTGGTCGAAAGTACCGAGCTGACGGATGCCGTAGTGCTTGCCGCCGTCGAAAAGATGGTCAAGCAGCGCCGTGACTCGGAAGCCCAGTTTCGCGCCGGCAACCGGCCCGACCTTGCTGACAAGGAAGCCGCCGAGATTCAGATGCTGCTCGGCTATCTGCCGCAGCAGCTCACCGAGGCCGAGATCAGTGCCCTGCTGGATCAGGCGCTGGCCGAGACCGGCGCGGTAGACGGCAAGGACATGGGCAAGGTCATGGGCTGGATCAAGCCCAAGGTCCAGGGTCGCACCGATATGGGCAAGCTCTCCGGCTTGATCAAGGCCAAGCTGGCCTGAGCGGCCCCGCGGCAGCGTTGCTCTCCGCTAAACTCCGGCGGCCATGGCCGGACGCATTCCCGACGCATTTATTCAGGACCTGATTGCTCGCACGGACATCGTCGAGCTGATCGGCTCGCGCGTGGAACTCAAACGCGCCGGCAAGGAATTCAAGGCGCGCTCGCCGTTCACCAACGAAAAGTCTCCGAGCTTCTTCGTTTCGCCGCAAAAGCAGATGTTCTTCTGCTTTTCTTCCGGCAAGAACGGCACGGCCATCAATTTCCTGATGGAGTACGACCGCCTGAGTTTCGTCGAGGCGGTCGAGGAGCTGGCACGCCGAGCCGGGCTTGAAGTACCGCACGAAGGCGGCAACAACGAACCCCGCGTCGTAGTCGAAGGCCCGCTCGATGCCTTGGCGGGCGCCCAGCGCTTCTTCCGCGATCAGCTGCGTACCGCGCCCGCCGCAATCGCCTATCTGAAACAACGTGGCGTCAGCGGTGAAACCGCCAAGCGCTTCGGCATCGGCTACGCCCCCGAGGCCTGGGATGCCCTGACCGGCTTTCTCAAGGAAACCCGGCACGCCGTGGACGCCGGGCTGCTGATCGAACGCGACTCCGGCGGCGTCTACGATCGCTTCCGCAATCGCATCACCTTCCCCATCCGCGACACACGCGGACGCGTGATTGCCTTCGGCGGCCGCACGCTGGGCAACGACCCGGCAAAGTATCTGAACTCGCCGGAAACGGTGCTGTTCCACAAGGGACGCAATCTCTACGGCCTTTACGAGGCGCGGCAGTCCACGAGCGGCGCGCTGCCCTATCTGGTCGTGGTCGAGGGCTACATGGACGTGGTGATGCTGTCGCAGTACGGCATCCACGAGGCGGTGGGCACGCTGGGTACGGCAACCACGCGCGAGCATTTGCAACTGCTGTTCAAATCCACCAGCAAGATCGTGTTTTGCTTTGACGGTGACCGCGCCGGCCGCAGCGCCGCATGGCGCGCGCTTGAGCAGGCGCTGCCGGAGATGGGTGAGGGCCGCGAGTGCGTGTTTCTGTTCGTCCCAGACGGCCAAGACCCGGACTCATGGGTACAGGAAATCGGCACGGATGCTTTTCGCGAACATATCCAAAAAGCCATCCCGTTGTCGCAGTACCTGCTGGGCGAACTCAGCCGGCAGGTCAATCTCGGCTCGCTGGAAGGCCGCGCCAGGCTCGCCGCGCTGGCCAAGCCTCTGTTCGCCAAGCTCCGCGAAGGACCGCTCCGATCCCTGATGCTTGACGAACTGGGGCGCCTGACTCGACTCAGCCGCGGCGACCTGGAGTCCATGACCCCGCGCGCCGACGCGACGCTGCCCGACGCCGGCAACACCACTGCGCCGCTCCCCCGAGAGCCCAGAGGGACCAACCCGGTGCGGCGTGCGCTGCAGCTGCTGATGGAGCAACCCGCGCTGGCCGAGCACGTCGATCATCTGGAGCTGCTGCATCAGGCTGATGTCCGCGGCATCGAGGTGCTGATAGAGGCGATCGACTTCTTTCAGGCCCATCCTGACGCCAGCGCCGGACAACTGGTTGAATTGTGGAAAGAAACTCCAAAAGGTCGCGGCATACAGCAACTCATGCTTGAGGCCCTGCCGCTGGACGATAGCCTGATTGAAGGGGAGTTTCGCGCCACTATGCTGCTGCTTAGCCAGAAGGCCCAGCGCACCCGGGCTCAGCAGCTGCTGGCGGAGGCCGGCGCTCGCAACCTGACAGCGGCCGAAACCCGGGAGTTGCAGGCATTAATGGCCAGTTGGCGACAAGATAGCCAACCCTGAGGCCTTGCCGGTATAATGCGGGGTTCCGCCGAACCCTCTAGTCGCCGCTTGCGGCGTAGTCACCGAGCACCGAATGGCCACCAGTAACAAAGCCGATAAAGCCGAAAGGGCCGCCGCCGCATTTGAGTCGGTTGCCGAAATGCAGGCCCAGAAGCAGTCCCAGATCAAGGTCCTCATTGCCCGCGGCAAGGAGAAGGCCTTTCTGACCTACGCTGAAGTCGCTGACCATCTGCCCGAAATCGTCGATACCGAGCAGATCGAAGACATCATCAGCATGATCCAGGCGATGGGCATCCCGGTCCATGAGGATGCCCCGGAAGAGGACCAGCAGCTGTTCTCAGAGCCGGCGGTTGTTGCCACCAACGAAGAAGAAGAAGACGCCGCTGAAGAAGCCGCTGCGGCCATTGCCGCGCTGGACGACCAGTTCGGCCGCACCACCGATCCGGTACGCATGTACATGCGCGAGATGGGCTCGGTGGAACTGCTGGACCGCGAGGGCGAGATCCGTATCGCCAAGCGCATC
>JBFJJW010000241.1:0-4470 GCA_041612095.1 Solimonas sp.
ACGGCGACGACCGCGAGCGCATGCAGAAGGCCATGATGGAGCTCTACAAGAAAGAGGGCTTCAATCCGCTGGCCGGCTGCTGGCCGCTGCTGGTGCAGTTCCCGGTGTTCATTGCCTTGTATTGGGTTCTGCTTGAGTCGGTCGAACTGCGCCAGGCACCGTTCGCGCTGTGGTTGCAGGATCTGACCTCGCCGGACCCGTACTACGTGCTGCCGGTGCTGTTCGGCATCAGCATGTTCATCCAGCAGAAGCTCTCGGGCGCGCAGGTTGCCGATCCGATGCAGCAGAAGCTGATGAACATCATGCCGATCATGCTCACCGCGTTCTTCGCCTTCTTCCAGTCGGGTCTGGTGCTGTACTGGTTCACATCCAACCTGATCGGCATCACCCAGCAGTGGTTCATTACCCGCAAGCTGGAGCGCGAAGATCAACTCAAGGCGGTCACGAGGCGTTAAATTCGGCGCGTGAACCGCGCCATGGCCACCGACACGATCGTCGCCATCGCCACGGCCCCCGGCCGTGGCGCGGTTGGCATCCTGCGGCTGTCCGGCCCCGAAGCCAACGCCATCGCGACCCGCATGGCGGGATCATTGCCGGCGCCGCGTGCACATGCGCTGCGCCACTTCCGCGACGCCAACGGCGAGGCGCTGGATCAGGGCCTGATCCTGCGCTTTTCCGCGCCCCACTCCTACACCGGCGAGGACGTCATCGAGCTGCAAGGCCATGGCGGCCCGGTGGTGATGGACCAATTGCTGCGTGTGGCCTGTGCGCTGGGCGCTCGCCCGGCGAGGCCCGGCGAGTTTTCCGAACGCGCGTTTCTCAACGGCCAGCTCGATCTGGCCCAGGCCGAAGCGGTCGCTGATCTGATCAACGCCGCGAGCGCGACGGCGGCGCGTGCGGCGCAGCGCTCTCTGGACGGCGAGCTCTCGCAACGCGTGCAGGCGCTCGCAGCTGAGCTGACGGCATTGCGCGTGTTTGTGGAAGGTGCGCTCGACTTCTCCGACGAGGACATCGACTGGCTGGCGGATGAGGGTCTGCATGTGCGGCTGGCGGCCGTTCGCGAGCATCTAGACGCCTTCCTGCATCAGTGTGCGCGTGGGCGCCGCCTGCGCGATGGCCTGGTGGTCACGCTCACCGGGCGGCCCAATGTGGGTAAGTCGACACTGCTGAATGCCTTGGCGGGTACGGATGTCGCGATCGTCACCGAGGTTGCCGGCACCACTCGCGACGTGCTGCGTGAACATATCGATCTTGATGGTCTGCCCGTGACCATCGTGGACACCGCCGGTTTGCGTGACAGTGACGACCCGATCGAACGCGAAGGTGTGCGCCGCGCCAAGCAGGCGCTGCAGCAAGCGGAGCTTGCCCTGTTCCTGCTGGACGATCGCGAAGGCCTGAACGCCGAGACCGCGGCAGCGCTGGCCCAGCTTCCCGCCGAACTCCCGGTGCTGAAGCTGCACAACAAGTGTGACCTGACGGGCAACGCGCCGGCGCGCTTCGAGCACGAGGGCGCAACACACCTGCGCCTTTCGGCGGCGACCGGTGCCGGGCTGGATCTGCTGCGCAAAGAGCTGCGGCAGCATGCCGGACTGGGCGCGGACGATGACAGTGTGTTCTCCGCACGCAGCCGCCACGTCGAGGTCTTGCAACGAACCGCGGCACATCTGGCCGCCGCCGCCGGGCACCTGCAGCAGCGTGAGCTGCCGGAGCTCGCGGCGGAAGAACTCCGGCTGGCGCAAAGCGCGCTCGGCGAAATCACCGGCCAGGTCAGCACCGAGGATCTGCTGGGTCATATCTTCTCGTCGTTCTGCATCGGCAAGTGAGTCGGGCCGCTGTCGTCGCCTGCTAGGATTGCGACGTCCCATCGGAAGCCATCTATGCCTGAGTTCCAGTACTGCCCCCGCTGCGCGCAGCCGCTTGCCGATCGTGAACAAGGCGGATTTGTGCGTCGTGTCTGTAATGACAGCTGCGGCTACGTCTACTGGGACAACCCGACCCCAGTGGTCGCGGCGGTAGTCGAGCACGAGGGCGAGCTGATTCTGGCGCGCAACACGCTCTGGCCGATGAAGTTCTATGCCTTGATCACCGGCTTCCTCGAAAAGAACGAGGTTCCACACGAGGCGGTGCTGCGCGAGGTGGAGGAAGAGCTGGGCCTCAAGGCGCATACCGCCACCTTCATTGGCCACTACGGCTTCGAGCGCATGAACCAGCTGATCATCGCCTACCACGTGGTCGGCGAGGGCGAGATCGTGCTCGGCGAGGAGCTCAGCGACTACATCCGCGTGCCATTCGAAAAGGCGCGCTACTGGCCCGCAGCTACCGGTCTGGCGCTGCGCGACTGGCTGGTCAGCCGCGGCTACACGCCCGAGCCGCTGGCGCTGCCGGGCCGCAAGCCGAGTTGATCAGCCGCGCTGCTGCTCGCGCAACGCGTCCAACAGCAGTGACCGCGCAATGCGGTCTTCCAGGCCCCGGGGCTCCAGCAAGCGCATGCGCGATAGTGACGGCTGCAGTTCCGCAGGCGCGGGCGGCACCCGCAACGCCCTGAACAGCAGCTTCCACTTCGGCGTCGTCGCGGCGCGGGCCTTGACGGCCTTCAGCGCCTGGGCCAGCGCCCACTCCTCCTCGGTGAAGTCGCTGCCTAGCGGAAAGTCCGGCAACAGGCCGCGGGCCCGCAGTGGTGCCATGCGCGATGCCAGGGCCTGCGGCGTATTCCGACGCTGGTGCTGTGGCAGCTGCCAGTCGCGCTCCACCTTCCCGGCTTTCTTGACCTGCTCGAGCAGCGCGCCCTGGAACCGCGAGTCGGCGATGCCGATCAGTGCCTTTGCCACTTCGCTGTCGGTCTTGGAGCGCAGGTCGGCAATGCCGTACTCGGTGACGACGATATCGCGCAGATGTCGCGGAATCGTGCAGTGCCCGTAGTTGAAGACGATGTTGCTGCTCGCGGGCTTGCCGTCCTGCTCGCGTGTTGAGCGAATCAGGATGATGGAGCGACCGCAGCGCAGCTGATGTGCCATCGCTACAAAGTTGTACTGACCGCCTACGCCGGAAACTACGCGGCCATCCTCCAATCCGTCGGAGACGACCGCGCCGCTGACCGTGGCCATGATCCCGGTGTTGATGAAGCGGGCATGCCGGCGCTGTAGCTGATAGAGCCGAGGATTGCGGTCCAGCTGATTGACCTTTTCAACCCCGGTCATGCAGATCAGGTCACGCTGTGCCTGGGGCAAGTCACGCAGCCCCTGATAGAAGTCCCTAGGCCCGAGAAAGAAGCCGCCGTGAAGTGCGATCCCATTGCGCAGCGTCTTACCGAGGCACTGTTGGGCCATGACGCGGCGTGCGCCCGGATCGGCCACGTTGGCAATCACGCGCGTGCCGTCAGGGGCAATCAGATAGCCCTGATCGTAGCGCGTGCCGGCGTTGAAGAGGCCGTGATGCTGCAGGATCTCGAAGTCCTGGGTGCGAATGGCGCGCACGCCGAGCGTTTCCAGATCATCCAGCACCTGGGGGGTGATTCGCTGCGGATCGCAGCGCCCTTCGTTGATCAGCTGCTGCAGTGCCCAGAAGTCGTAGACGCAGCGCTTGAGTACACCGTCTCTGAGCAGATGCAGCAGGCCATCGACAAACATTTCGGTGGCGCCGTAGATGCCGGTGGAGAAAGCTGCGGTGCCACCGCAGTCCTCGACCAGGGCCCTTGTCGCCGGGTCCATATCCAGCGCGCCGAGCGCGTGGTGATATTCCTCGTTGCGGGTGTGGCGCAGCCGCGCGCCGTGTATCACGGCATCGCCAAGCGCACCGATGCCGACCTGCAAGGTTCCGCCATCCCGAATCAGCGCACTGGCCTGCAGGCCGATCGCGTAGTCGGGCAAGGCAACCGGCAACTTCGGCGTGGAGAACAGTGCGCTGGAGTAGCGCGGGTGATCGATGATGCAGTCGAACATTGCGGATTCGACTTCGGCATCGTGCGCCATGTACGGCAGATTCTGATTGACCAGACCCAGCACCGCGTATGCGCGACCACTGGCCTTGAGTCGCTCAATCAGTTCCGGTCCGGTGTCCGGATTGCAGGACAGCGAGTAGCGCGTCCCCTGCGGCGTCTCACGCTTCGCTATGAGCTGCGCCACCACGTTGCAGCCCTGATTGAACACGTCGCGGGCCGCATGTGAATAGTTGCTGCTGACGTAGTGCTGCTGCGCGTGGGCGTTGTTGAGCAGGCTGCCCGGCTTGAAGAAGAACTCGCAGATCTCCACGTTGGGCGGCAGGCTGCCGTCGCGCAGCGCCCGCATGTAATCGAGCTCGGGAACCCCTTCAAATACCCGATCGACAAACGGCTGCAGGAACGCGGCCTCGAGCCGGCTGCCGGCGGTGGGCTTTTCGAGCGACAGCGCAGTCAGAATCTTCAGCTGCACCGACGCGTCGGCCTTGGCGCGGGCGTAGAGCGCGTTGGCCAGCTCGACCGGCTTGCCCAGACCC
>JBFJJW010000242.1:0-4458 GCA_041612095.1 Solimonas sp.
AGCCGGGATAGCGCGTCAGGTAGTTGTCGACATAGCCCTGCTCGTTGTTCCACATCGTGGTCAGCGATCCCGGCGGCAGCGGCAGCTTGATCGCGACATTGCCGATGGTGTCGGCAGCGACGGCCTTGCCATCCTCGTCGAGGATGCGCAGATCAAAACCCGCAACCGGCACGCTGGCAGACCCCGGCTTCACCGGCATCGGTTCCAGCCCCTGGCAGTTGGCAATTGCCGGCCAGCCCAGTTCCGTCTGCCACCAGTGATCCACCACCGGCACCCGCAGCATGTCCTGCGCCCAGACGATGGTGTCCGGATCTGAACGCTCACCCGCCAAATACAGCGCTTTCAGGCAGGACAGGTCGTACTGCTTCAGCAACTGCCCCTTGGGGTCTTCCTTCTTGATCGCGCGAAATGCGGTCGGCGCGGTAAAGAATGATTTGACGCCGTGCTCGGCAATCACGCGCCAGAACGCGCCGGCATCCGGCGTGCCCACCGGCTTGCCCTCGTAGAGAATCGTGGTGCAACCCGCCAGCAGCGGGCCGTAGACGATGTAGGAATGCCCGACGACCCAGCCCACATCGGACGCCGCCCAGAACACATCACCCGCCTCGACGTTGTAGACCGCCTTCATCGAGTAGTGCAGCGCCACCGCGTGGCCACCGTGATCCCGCACCACGCCCTTGGGCTTGCCGGTGGTGCCGGAGGTGTAGAGCACATACAGCGGGTCGGTTGCGGCCACGCTGGCACAGGGTGCCGGTTTCACGCCCTGCTGCACCGTGTTCCAGTCCAGGTCACGGCCTTCAACGAGCGTGGCCTGCGCCTGCGGCCGCTGCAGAATGATGCAATGCGCGGGCTTGTGCGTGGAGAGTTCTATCGCCTGATCCAGCAGCGGCTTGTACTGAATCACCCGGCCCGGCTCGATGCCGCAGGACGCAGAAATCACCAGCACCGGCTGTGCATCGTCGATGCGCTTGGCCAGCTCCGGTGCAGCGAAGCCGCCGAACACCACCGAATGCACCGCGCCAATGCGTGCACAGGCCAGCATGGCGATGGCCGCCTCCGGCACCATCGGCATGTAGATGACGACTCGATCACCCTGCCTGACGCCGCGCGCCTGCAATGCACCGGCAAACAGGGCCACCGCATCGCGTAATTCAAGATAGGTATAGCGCCGCTGCTGACCGCTCAGCGGGCTGTCATAGATCAGCGCCGCCTGCTCGGCGCGGCCATTTTCGACGTGCCGGTCCAGCGCGTTGTAGCAGGTGTTGAGCTTGCCGCCGGCAAACCAGCGGTGCATGGGCGCCGCGCTGGTATCCAGCACGGTGCTGCAGGGCTGCTCCCAGTGCAGGGCACTCGCCTGCTCCGCCCAGAAGGCGGCGGGGTCGGTCAGCGAGCGACGGTATTCATCTTGGTAACGGCTCATTCCACTCTCCTCTTGGTGCGCATCGTCTCCTCTGCCGGGAGCGCGATACGGCGATCAGTCAGCCAGATGCTCACGCATGAACGCCAGCATGTCCGCACGTGCCTCGCGCACTTCCGGATACAGCATGCCGAACAGCGGGAACGCGTGCGGCAGCACCGGCCACACCTCACAGCGCACATTCACTCCTGCGGCCTTGGCGCGGCGTGCGAACAGCACGGTGTCGTCCATCAGCACCTCGTTGTCACTGGCCAGCAGCAGCATCGGCGGAAAGCCGCGGCAGTCGGCATACAGCGGTGACAGCTCGGGATCGGAGGCGTCCCAGTCGCCGGCATACATCTCGTCCACGCGCTGCAGCGCGGCGATCGGCAGGATCGGGTCCTGCTTCATTTTCCACGGCCGCGAGGGCGGCGAATGGATGCGGCCCATTTCAGTTGCCGGTGACACCGGCAGCACGCAGGCAGGCATCGGCCAGCCGTGCTTGCGGATGCGCTGCAACAGCCCCAGGGCGAGATTGCCGCCGGCGGAGTCGCCGCCGATGACAATGCGATTGGCCGCAAAGCCCAGATCCAGCAAGGCACGATAGGCGCGCTCGCTGTCATTCAGCGCCGCCGGAAAGCGGTTGCGCGGCGCCAGTCGGTAGTCCGGCAGAAAGCCATGTGCGCCCAGCTTGGCGGCGAGACTGGCCACCATCTCCAGATGCGCCATCGGCGAGGCCGGCAGGATGAACGCGCCGCCGTGCAGCCACAGAATCACCGGCTTGTTGGTATCACGCAGATCGCCGAACACATGCCCCGGCTCACTGCCGACAATGGTGTATTCCAACGGCAGGCCGTGGGTGTTGGGGCAGCGCATGCGCGACATCTGCAACTGCACGCGTGCAATCTTCTCGTCCGAGCCCCGGATCATGCGCCCCAGCCACGGCCGCAGAAACACCTTCAGCAGCCAGGTGATGAAGCGGCTGCGCCGGCTGATGACCACGGGCTTGTAGACCACACAGCGCTCGGCGGGCGCAGGTAACAGCGTAGGTATAGCGGTGGAGTCGGCGTTCATGGGGTCTGTCGGACTGCATTCGGAACACGCCCCGGCGCAGCACCACCGTCCGGGCATGCGGCGCAGCCATCAGCGGCTGGGCCGAGGCGCAGTATGCCGCGCCCGCCAGCCGGGCTGGTCGTCCAATAGGCGTAGTGCCCTGCGAACGGGGGCGTCCACGCAGTGCCGCGATATTCGAGTCAGCCGGGGCGGACTGGCTCAACCGGCCACAGAGACGCTCAATCAGCCGCTGCGAAGTGCGCCATCTGGTCAGCGTGCGCCTTGATGAACGACGGCCGCGCCGTGGCGCGTGCGATGTAGTCACGGCAGGCGGGCGCGGCCGCCAGACCTTCGTGGTGCTCGACCAGCCGCAGCACATCCGCCATGAGGATGTCCGCCACGGAAAAGCTGCCGGCCAGCCATTCGCGACCGGCCAGCACCGGCTCCAGGTGTTGCAGGCGGGTCTTGAGCCATTGATCGAAGAACTTGAAGCCCGGCGCGTCGCCGGTATTGCCGGTGAAGTGAAAGACCCACCACGGCAGGCTCACGATCTCTACCGAATTGAGCGCCGCGAATAGCCAGCTGATGGCCTCGCTGCGAGCGCGTGGATCAGCAGGCAGCAGCCGCTGGCTGCGGTTTCCGAGGTGCAGCAGGATGGCGCCGCTCTCGAAGAACGAGAGCTCGCCATCCGTCAGCCACGGCACCTGGCCGAAGGGCTGATGCGCAAAGTGTTCCGCGCCACGGTCGCGGAAGGGCGTGCTGTTGATGCGATACGGCAGGCCGGCCTCTTCCAGTGCCCAGCGCACGCGCAGATCGCGCACGAAGCCGCGCGGCGCCTCGGGCACCCAGTCGTAGGTCGTCAGCGTAATGTCGTTCATCAGCGCCCTCACGCGGCCTGGGGGGCATGTGCAGAGCAGTCCGCCTCGCTGGCGAGATGCGGTGTGCCCGTGCCGGTCTCGACATAGCGCAGCAGACTCGCCAGGAAATGCGTCCAGCCGGCTTCGCACAGCGCGTGGCATTCCAGCGCCTGCGTCAGCCCCAGGTGCTCGAAGCGCAGCACGCAGTGGGTGGGCGTGTCGTCATTGATGCGGAACACGATGGTCGTGCCGGCCCACTCGTTCTCACGATAGCTGCGGCCGTCCACGTGGATATGGCTTTCGAGGCACTGCCAGCGCACCTGACGGCCCGGGCGCAGGGTTTCGATGCGCATGCACTTGTAGTTCTCGCCGAAGTCGAAGCGTGCCTGCCCACCGACGACTTCGTCTGCCGTGCAGGTCTGCGTCCACCAGCCGCGCAGGCCCGCCTGCGTGCTGAGTGCGGCGTAAAGCCGTGAAGCCGGCGCCTTGAAATGGATCTCCCGGCGATAGTGCCGGCGATCAGGACGGCTGACGTGCGCCACCAGACTGTCTAGCCCGGAATCCCAACCGGCTTGATGGCTTTGCACTGCGTCTTCGCTCGGCAGCAGCCGATGCGTCAGCGTCAGGTCGGTTTCGTTTTCGCCCGCCGCCTTCAGCTCCACCGTGACGATGCTGCGTTTCGGCTCGGAGGCGTCCGCGGTCCAGCTGAACTCGATCAGGCGCGGGCGCTCCAGCCGCAGATACTCGCCCTCCTGCGTGTGCTGGCTGCCCAGCCCGAACATGTCGATGCGGTAGGGGCCGCCCACCCGCGCGTCGGTCAACGCCTCGGTGCGTCCGCCGACAATCGGCACCATCCACTGGCTGAGGCTGCTGGCGTCGGTCCAGGCCTCGTACACCTCATCGGGGGTGGCGGCGAGTCTTCTTTTGAGTTGGATCTGGTGCGGCATGTTGTGCTCCTTTCTTTCGTGCAAGGAAATCCTCAAGCGCATCCAGGCGGTGCTCCCAGAAGGCGCGGTAGTGGTCGAGCCATTCGTGCGCAGCGCGCAGCGGCTCCGGGTTCAGGCAGATGTAGTGCGTGCGCCAGTCCACGCGGCGTGTCACCAGGCCCGCCTGCTCCAGCGTCATCACATGCTTGGAAACGGCGTTGAGCGA
>JBFJJW010000243.1:0-4401 GCA_041612095.1 Solimonas sp.
GCGTACTACGGGTGCTTCTTCCGCACTGAACTTGCCTGCCTCGAGTGCCGCCAGCGCCAGCGTGCCGCGCGAAGCTGAAGTGTTGTGAAAGAAGTAGGTCAATGCGGTGGACGGGCACACGGTGCCGATGGCAAACGCCGCCGCGCACCAGTCGCGCAGGCCGCCACCAAGACCACCGTAGGCCTCCGGCACCACCAGGCCCAGCAGTCCGGCTTCGCTCAGGGTGGTGACGTTGGCCGGGTCCAGGAAACCGTCGTGATCCATCTTCTCTGCGCGGGCGGCCAGCACTGGCAGAATGGCCTCCACGCGTTCGGCGCGAGCGCGCTCGGCGGGAGTCAGGTCGTCTATCAGGGCTTCGGCGATGAGCTTGCTCATGGGGTCTCGATGTTGATTGGGTTAAGCGCGACGATCGCGCGTGGCTCAGCCGCGGGTGTTGCGCAGCAGGCCGATGATCTTGCCCACGGAATCAGCGCCGATCAGCGGCGTGATCTGCTTCCAGACCTTGTCCACTTCCGGGTTGAACAGCACCGCGCGGTGTGCCTCGTCGCGCGCGGCGCGCTGCTGTGGCGTAGTGCCGGCCAGTGCAGCGGTCGGCAGGCTCTGCTCCATCAGCGCGAACCAATGGTTCAGGTAGGCCTCGACTGCCGCAAAGGTCGAACGGAACGCGCTTTCATCCGCGCGATTGACCAGCATCCACGGCGACATCACCGCGTACTGGCGCGGGTCCAGCTGCGCCGGCGTCAGGCCCGGCAGTTCGCGATGCTGCTTGAACTGCGGGGTCAACGGCGAGAACACCGCGTCCATGTAGCTCAGCGCCACGGCCAGATCCAGACGCGGTATCAGATCAAGATGAAACGCGTAATCGGCGCCGTTGCGTACCGAATCAACCGTGAAATGCGGCAGACCGCCTTCGGTAGCCGTGAACGCAAACAGCATGTGCGAATCCAGACCGATTGCCGGCACAACAATGGTGCAGGTCACCAGCTGGCACAACGGCCCACCCTTGTACACGCGCACCCGCCCTACCTCGCCCTGTGCCATCGGCACCTGGCTGACCAACGACAGCCAGGGACCGCCATCCGCGCTGGTGATCTCGCGCATTGCATAGCGCTCGACGATGCGGTTCAGGGTCTGATCATGCATCTGCTGCGACAGGGATTCGCTCATAACACCTTGCTCTCGGATTGCGTTCAGTGATTCTTGGATCAGGCCGCGGCGTCGGCAGATGCATCGGTGATCGGTGCCGCCAGCCACCAGGCGCGGCCACGCACCAGATCCGTGCCGCGAGACACAATCTTGTTGGCGGCATTGGCGGGATGCACTTGCGCCAGTGTGATGCCGGGATGCATCGCCGCGCGGGTCAGCACCGGCTGGCTCAGCAGGCCATCGAATGGGCGCTCGGCCCAAGGCGTCATCACCGTAAAGTCTGTTTGCAGCGAGCAGATCAGACTGCTGCCCAAAGGTCCGGGCTGACAGGCCGCTATCAGATTGATGCGGTTCTCGGCCGCGCGCTCGACCAGCCCGGTCCGCAGCTCCCAGGCTTCCTGCGGCGCGCATGGCACCAGCAGCAGGTCAACCCCACGCATGGCCAGAAGTCTGGAAAGCTCAGGGTAGATCGCATCGTCGCCACTGAGCACGGCGACGTGTGCGTCCGGCAGTTGCAGCGTATTGAGTTCCCGACCCAGCACTGACCAGCCATGGCGGGCACTGCGATGCAGCAGCGGCTGCCGCAGGCAGATGCCATCGCGGCTGACCAACACCGCTACCAGCGCATGGCCTTCGCCCGAGGCTTCAACAATGCTGAGGGCCACGCGGCTGTCGCCGCAGACGGTGCTGATATCCGTCACCAGCTTGGCGGACTGTGCAGCGGCCCGCGCCAGCCCGCGCGCCGTCAGTCGCGTGGCAAAGAACAGTTCAGGCAGTACCAGATAACGCGCACCGTCGGCGACGGCCTTGCGCACCGCCTTGAGGGCCGCATCACTCGCGCCAGCACCGATGCCGGGCAGCTGTATCGCGGCTACGTTCAGTGCAGCAGCACCACTGAAGCCCGGTGCCGGTTGCGAGGCCGGGTCCGCACTGATCGCGGCATACAGTTCCGGCCGGCGCTCGGCGCGCACATCCGTACCATCGGGACGCTGGGCGCGGGCCAGATCCGCCAGATCAATGTCGGCCCAGATCACCTCGGCGGTGTCAGATGAGGCGATGGCCAGTACCGTGCCGTCTGGCGCCACAATCTGGCTATCACCGGCTCCGCTCAGAAAGCGCACCGGAATACCGGTCTGTTCGCTGACCGGCACCAGCAGTGCCTCGGGTATCAGCGCGCCGACCTTGTTGGCCGCGACCACAAACACCCGGTTTTCAGCCGCACGCACCGGGATGTGCAGCGAGCCTTCGTCCAGCGCAAAGGAGTTGAGGCTGTTGCAGAGAATCTGTGCGCCGCGCAGCGCCAGGCCGCGCGGGGTCTCGCAGACCACGCCATCCATGCAGGCATACAGGCCGAGGCGGCCGATGGGCGTTTCGACAATCGGCCCCGCCTGCCGCGCGCGCTGCAGGAAGTCGTTCTCGTGGCCAATCAGCACCTGCTTGTCGTTGTCTGCCAGCACCTCGCCCGTGGGCGAAATCAGCACGCTGGTGCCGGTGCAGACGTCGCCCTCGCGACGCACCGTGCAGTTGACCACCACATAGGCCTTGATCCTGGCGGCGGCGGCGGCAATGGCACGTATGAACTCACCGTCCAGGTCCACGGAGACCCGCCGGCAATGCGCGGCATCGTCATACCAGGACGCATGATTGGCGAACTCCGGCAACACCAGCAGATCCGGCTTGCAGCGGCCGGCCTCGCGTATCCAGTGCAGGCAGGTCTTGAGGTTGGCGGCCACGTCGACCCCCACCGCGAACTGCGCCGCTGCCACGCGCACCTTCCGGGACTTCACTCTGCCGCGCTTTGTTGCCATGCCGGGCTCACCGAATTCCTGCGGCGGCAGTCGCCGCCACTCGACCAATTGTATTATTGTTATATCATAGCGCCATTGCGACGAGAGTTGAACCGGCTGCCGCCATGCCCCTGGGTTCGCGGCGCCGGTGACCCCACCGCAAACCGGTGCCTTGAGTACCGACAGCCCAATTGTCGCGCCAGGCCATGGCTAGCCGGGCGCCCTAACCGCCCAGGAGCCCGCCATGCGCCCACACGTAGAACTTGTCGACGAAAAGGATCTGATCTGGCATCCCGCCGAGCTGGTAGGCGGTGTCGGCAGCGCCGTGCAGCGCAACCTCGCCTATGACGAGGAAGACGGCTCGGTCTCGGCCAAGGTCCGCTTTGAAAGCGACTGGAGTCGCCCGGCCGGCGTGCACGTGGCCCAGACAGAATGGTACGTGCTGGAAGGTGAAGTGCGGCTGGGCCGTGAAGTGCTGGGTCCGGGCGACTACTGGATGACGCCAGCGGGCGTGGTCGCACCGGCGCTGCAGGTCAAGGCCGGTACCGAGATCCTGTATTTCCGCGAGTACGGCGACTGGCACTTCGAGGCCACCGACAGGAACAAGGACCACGTGCGCCCGGACCAGCAGCTGGTGGTCAAGCGCACCAGCGAGATGGACTGGATCGACGTGGTGGACGGCAGCCCGATGCGCTTCGACCTCGGCGGCACGCCGGTGCCCGGCCTCTATATCAAGATGCTGTTCCGCGACGAGAAGACCGGCTTCTACACGCGCCTGATCAAGGCCAAACCCAACTGGCGCGAGCATCCGCTAGCCCACCATCCGGTGTACGAGGAAGCCTATTGCCTGGAAGGCAGCTTCCATTACAACTTCGGCAAGATGTGGCCCGGCACCTACTTCTTCCGCCCGGCGCTGGTACGTCACGGCGACTTCACCGCCGGTGAAGACGGCACCGTGTGGCTGTTGCGCTGCGACGGCGACCTGGTGGACTGGTATACCGACAACGCCCGCATGGAAATGAAGGGTGACCCGGTCAACTGGGGCCCCGGCTATCCACATACGCTGGCACCGGTACCGCTGCTACCAGTGCGCTCGCGCTCCATCGGCAACATGGAAGACCCCTACTACAGCTGAGCGCCGCAACCCGTACCGGCAGCCGGTTGCTGCCGGTACCGGCGGCTCAGACGCTGCTCTTCGGTTTGGCGCCGCGCAGGCCCATCTTCACCGCGTCCGCCACATCCATCGGCACGCTGCGGCGGATCTTGCTAATCAGGCGCTTGCGGATGCGGCGCTTGGACTCGGCGTGGGCGCGCATGTCCAGACCGGTGTAGCTCAGCGCACGCTCGCGGGCGGTCTCCATCAATGCCGCAGGTGCAACCAGTTCATCAAAAAAGCCCGCCTCGCGCGCGGCCCCGACCGGGAAGTACTCGGAGAGCGTCACCGCGCGCTGATACGCCGCGGGCGTCA
>JBFJJW010000244.1:0-4377 GCA_041612095.1 Solimonas sp.
CATGACTTCGCAGGCAAGCGCAAGGTGCTGAACGTGTTTCCTTCGGTCGATACCGCGACCTGCGCGATGTCGGTGCGCCAGTTCAATCAGCGCGCAGCCGGCGCCAAGAACGCGGTGGTGCTGTGCATCTCCGCCGACCTGCCGTTTGCGCAGAAGCGCTTGTGCGGCGCCGAAGGGCTCGACAACGTGGTCATGCTGTCGCTGATGCGCGGTCGCAACTTCGGCAAGGACTACGGCTTGCTGCTGGAGACCGGCCCGCTGGCCGGATTGTGCGCACGCGCGGTCATCGTCGTCGACGAGAACGATCGAGTGATTCACACCGAGCTGGTGACCGAGATCGCGAACGAGCCGGACTACGACGCAGCGCTGAAGGCGCTGGGTTGACGTCTGCGCGATATCGCTAAACGAGCTTCCTACATGACTGAAAAACTGATCTTTGAAGTCTCGCGTCCGGGTCGCGTGGCCTATGCGCAGAACCCCGGTTGCGGCATCGACTCATCCGCCATTCCGGAGGCCTTGCGCCGCAAGCAGCCGCCGGGCCTGCCGGAGGTTTCCGAGCTACAGGCGGTGCGTCACTTCACGCGCTTGTCGCAGAAGAATTTCTCCATCGACACGCACTTCTACCCGCTGGGTTCGTGCACGATGAAGTACAACCCGCGCGCCTGCAACACCTTGGCGATGCTGCCGGAATTTCTGGCGCGTCACCCACTGGCGCCGGTTTCGCATTCGCAGGGCTTTCTGGCCTGCATGTATGAACTGCAGGAGATGCTGAAGGACGTGACCGGCATGGCTGGTGTGTCGCTGACGCCGATGGCGGGCGCTCAGGGCGAATTCGCCGGCGTGGCGATGATTCGCGCCTACCATCAGGCACGTAACGATCTGGCGCGCACCGAGATTCTGGTTCCGGATGCCGCGCACGGCACCAATCCGGCAACGGCAGCGATGCTGGGCTGCACCGTACGCGAGATTCCCACCAACGAAGATGGCGATGTCGATGTCGAAGCCCTGAAGGCGGCAGTGGGGCCGCAGACCGCAGGTATCATGCTGACCAATCCTTCGACCTTCGGCGTGTTCGAGCGCCGCATCAAGGAGATTGCCGGCATCGTCCATCAGGCCGGCGGCCTGCTGTACTACGACGGCGCCAACCTCAATGCAATTCTGGGCAAGGTGCGGCCGGGTGACATGGGCTTTGACGTCATCCACATGAATCTGCACAAGACCTTCTCGACGCCTCACGGCGGCGGCGGTCCGGGCGCCGGCGCGGTCGGCGTCTCCAAGCGCCTGCTGCCATTCATGCCGATCCCGGTGGTCGGCAAGAAGGGCAGGAAGTATCACTGGCTGGACGAGCGCGATCTCCCGCAGAGCATCGGCCGCCTCTCGGCGTGGATGGGCAACGCCGGCGTCCTGCTGCGCGCCTACATCTATGCCTTGCTGCTGGGCCGCGAAGGCATGCGCCGCGTCGGCGAGTTTGCGACGCTGAACGCCAACTATCTGGCGGCGCGGCTCAAGGAGCACGGCTTTGATCTGGCCTTCCCACGACGCCGCGCCAGTCATGAGTTCATCATCACGCTCAAGCGCCAGAAGCAGACGCTGGATCTGACCGCAACCGACGTTGCCAAGCGCCTGCTCGACTACGGCTTCCACGCGCCGACGATCTACTTCCCGCTGTTGGTGCCGGAATGCCTGCTGATCGAACCGACCGAGACCGAGGACAAGGAAACGCTGGACGCCTTCATCGATACGATGGTGCGCATCTGGGACGAGGCCAAGGCCGATATCGCCCACGTCAAGGGGGCGCCCTATACGATGCCGGTGCGCCGTCTGGACGATGTGCGTGCCGCACGGCAACTCGATCTGCGCTGGCAGCCGGCAGCCTGAACCACCACGTCCCCCTTTAGGGAGCTTCGACCATGGCTGACGGCATCAAGGGCTGGCCGCGCCTGCTACGCGCCACCAAGGTTTCGTACTGGGGCCTGGGCTGGGCGCTGCGTGAGGAAGAGGCGTTCCGCATCGAGGCCCTGATCGCCGTGCTGCTGCTGCCGGTCGCGATCTGGCTCGGCGATACCGGTATCGAGCGCGCATTGATGGCATTCAGTGTCGTCTTCGTATTGATCGTTGAACTGCTGAATACTGCGGTTGAGGTGGTGGTCGACCGTATCGGTAGCGAACGCCATGTGTTGTCGGGCCGCGCCAAGGATCTGGGTTCGGCCGCGGTGCATTTGTCCCTGTTGCAGGTTCCGCTGGTCTGGGGCCTGGTCCTTTTCAGTTAATTCAAGAAGAAACCCATCGTCATGTCAGCTCTTATCTGTGGTTCCCTGGCCTTCGATACGATCATGGTCTTTCCGGGCCAGTTCAAGAACGAAATCCTGCCCGACAAGGTGCACATCCTGAACGTGGCGTTCCTGGTGCCGCAGCTGCGCCGCGAGTACGGCGGTACGGCCGGAAACATCGCCTATAACCTCAAGTTGCTGGGGGGTGAAGGGTATCCAATGGGTACCGTAGGCAAGGACTTCGACCACTATGCCGACTGGCTGGACAAGAACGAACTGTCGCGCAAGTACATCAAGATGATTGACAGCGCCTACACCGCGCAGGCCTACATCACGACCGATCTGGACGACAACCAGATCACTGCTTTCCATCCCGGCGCGATGAATCACGCACACGAGCAGGCGGTGCCGACCAAGGGCGTCAGGATTGGCACCGTGTCACCCGACGGGCGCGAGGGCATGATCCAGCACGCCAAGCAATTCTTCGAGGCCGGGATTCCGTTCCTGTTCGATCCGGGGCAGGGGCTGCCGATGTTCAATGGTGACGAGCTCAAGAGCTTCATCACCCAGGCCAGTTACGTTGCCGTCAACGACTACGAGTCCGAAGTGATGATGGAGCGTACCGGCTGGACGCTGAAGCAGATCGCCGAGCGCGTCGATGCGCTGATCGTGACGCGTGGGGGCAAGGGCGCGCAGATCTTTGCCAAGAACCGCCTGCACGAAGTGCCCTGCGCCAAGGCCGATTCGTTGACCGACCCGACCGGCTGCGGCGATGCATTCCGCGGCGGGCTGCTCTACGGCCTGCTCAAGGGCATGGATTGGGAAACCACCGGCCGCATCGCCTCACTGATGGGCGCCTACAACATCGAACGCCCGGGCACGCAGAACCATCGATTCACGATGGATCAGTTCCGGGCGCGCTTCAAGAAGGAATTCCGCTACGAGCTGGTCTGAAGGGAACCGGCCCCGCACCCGTGAACGATAGCCACCCGCCATTGCGACTGAATGCGCATGCCGACCGCCGGCTGCGGGTCGGCCACCTGTGGATTTACAGCAATGAGGTTGATGTCAGCAAGACGCCGCTGAAGGGCTTTTCAGCGGGCCAGCTGGTACGTGTGGAGGATGCGCGCGGCAAGCCGCTGGGTATCGCGTACATCAATCCGAACAACCTGCTCTGTGCGCGCCTCCTGCCGGGGCGCGCCGGCGCGACCATCGACACCGCCTGGTTTCTGAAGCGCTTGAAGTCGGCGTTGGCGTTGCGTGATCGCCTGTTTCCGGAACCCTGCTACCGACTGGTTCATGGCGAGTCGGACGGTCTGCCGGGCCTGGTGATCGATCGTTACGGCGAGTACCTGTCGGTGCAGATCACGACGGCCGGCATGGAGCGCCTGAAGCCACAGCTGCTGGAAGCGGTGACTGGCCTGCTGCAACCGCGCGGAATGGTGCTGCGCAACGACAGCAGTGCGCGCGAGCTGGAAGGTCTGCCTGGCGAGATCGAGACCTTGGGCGAGGTGCCGGACAGCGTCGAGATAACCGAGGACGGCGTGCGCTACGCGGTAAACCTGGCGGGCGGGCAGAAGACGGGTTTCTTTTTCGATCAGCGCGACAATCGCTCGCGCTTGCAGCGCTACGTTGCCGGCCGCACGTTGCTGGATACCTTCAGCTATGTCGGCGCTTGGGCGTTGCGCGCGGCTCATTACGGCGCCGCCGCCGTCACCTGCCTGGATTCATCACAACCGGCACTGGACGCGGCTGTCACCAACGCCGCGCTCAACGGCGTTGAGCTGGAGACCCTGCGCGACGATGCGCTGGACGGACTCAAGGCGCTGCGTGCCGCTGGCCGGCACTTCGATGTGGTGGTGGTGGATCCGCCGGCGCTGATCAAGCGCAAGAAGGACGCGGACGCCGGCCTCGAACACTACGCCGCACTCAATCGCGCAGCGCTGCAGCTGCTGCCGGCGGACGGCATCCTGATCAGCTGCTCCTGTTCCCACCATCTCGAAGCAGAACAGCTACAACGCCTACTGCTGCGGGAGTCCAGGGCCGCTGGACGTCGACTGCAAATCCTCGAGCAAGGTGGGCAGGGGCCGGATCATCCGGTGCATCC
>JBFJJW010000245.1:0-4344 GCA_041612095.1 Solimonas sp.
CCCGGTGCACATGATCGAAACCATCAACAAGATGAACCGCATCAGCCGCCAGCACTTGCAAGAGTTCGGCTTTGAGCCCGATGCGTCCATCCTGGCCGAAAAAATGGAAATGCCCGAGGACAAGATCCGCAAGATCATGAAGATCGCGAAAGAGCCGATCTCGATGGAAACCCCTATCGGCGACGACGACGACAGCCACCTCGGCGATTTCATCGAGGACAACAGCGCGATCTCGCCGCTGGAAGAGGCTACCTCGCAGTCACTGGGCGAAGCGACGCATCAGATCCTGTCCAGCCTGACGCCGCGGGAGGCCAAGGTGTTGCGCATGCGCTTCGGTATCGACATGAATACCGACCACACGCTGGAGGAAGTCGGCAAGCAGTTCGACGTCACCCGCGAGCGCATCCGTCAGATTGAGGCCAAGGCGTTGCGCAAGCTGCGCCATCCGAGCCGCGCGAACTATCTGCGCAGCTTCCTCGACGAGTAGAACGGCAGACAGCAACAAAAAAACCCCGCCGTAGCGGGGTTTTTTTGTTTCCGCTGTTTCCGCTGCTGATCAGAAAGTGAAGCGTACACCGACGCGCAGGTCGTCGATGTCCAGATCTGCATTGTCCTCTTCCAAGTTGGTCACCCGATAGTCCGCCACGATGCCGAATGCGTCGGTGAGCTTGAAGGCGGCACCCACCAGATACTCCATGCCATCCGCGTCACCGAGATCGATGTAGCCGATACGCCCGTTCAACGAGAACGTGTCGGTAACGGCAAAGTGCACGCCACCGTGCACGCCGTAACCGCTCTCTGATTCGTCGTCCAGATCAGCGTTGACGTATTCCGCCAAGCCATAGAAAACGGCCTGCGATCCGACAGCCGAGTTGATGCCTACACCCGCACGCAACTGGTCGTAATCGATATCTGAGTCGTCATAGCTGACGCTCTGGTACTCGCCGCTGACAAACAGGTTGTCGCTGAAGGCAAAACGGCCCTTGGCGCCGAAGCCGTCCCCGTCGTCATCGCCGGAGCCCAGTCCCGGCACGCTGACCTCCAAACCGGAGCTCACATAGTAAACATCAACATTGTTCCCCACTCCACCCGCCATCGCCGTAATCGGCGCCATCGCGAACAGACCGACGCCCAGCGTTTTGATTAGTTTCATGCAGATTCTCCTTGTGGATGTTGTTTCCAGCGCCCGCTTCTCGGGGTCAGCCATCGCGGCTGACGCACCAGTCTAGCGCGCCCTCGCACCAATAAGGAACACGGCGAACAGCTACAACCCGGCGGTCACCTTCGCAGGATGACCGCCGGGCCGAGGGCGCGATCAGGCTTGGAGCCCGCACCCCGAATCAGACGCCGAAGTTGACGCGCACGCCTACCCGCACGTCCGCGAAGTCGTACTCGACGTCGGCCGTGTCTTCCAGTCGCGTCAGGCGATAGTCGATGAACATGCCGAGGGCCTCATTGATGTTGGCAGCGATGCCCACACCCATCTCCAGGCCCTCATACTCATCCTGATCTTCAACGCGCACATAGCCGATCTGGCCGTGCAGAGTGAACCCCGGAGATGGATCGAACTCAAGGCGGCCGTGCAGACCAAACCCGTCGGGGCTTTCGCTGCCAGCTGAGGATTCCAGGTCGAGGCGGATGTACTCGGCCAGCACGCCCATACGCGCCGCGCCGCCGGTCAGCACACCCAGTCCAAACCGAATCTGCTCCACATCAACGTCGGTATCGTCCAGCTTCACGGTCTGATACTCGCCGGTCAGCACACCCCATTCACTGACTGGTGCCATGACCTTGGCGCCAAAACCGTCGCCATCGTCGTCAAACGCAATTGCCGCATCAACCTCGACGCTGGAGTTGGGGATGTAGTACAGATCAACGTATCCCGGAGCGGCGGCGAAGCCGACCATCGGGGCCATCGCCAACAATCCCGCGCCCACCAGTTTGATTGCTTTCATTCTTTGTTCCTCCCAAGTAGTGATTGGCACGGCCTGCAGCGCGCCGACGGTACGCCCGCCGAGTCTAGCGCAGTGATTCCCCACTGAGACAATGCCCCGCAGCAGTGGCCACAACATGCCGCCCAAAAAAAACGCGGCCCAAGGCCGCGCTTCTTCCAAAACCATGGAGCTACACCCTCAGGGGTGTGCGCCCGATGCGCCTGCAATGCTGGGGGTATATAGCGGACCCGGTTGCGCGGCGAAGTAGCGCGACAAGGCCTTGATCTCGGCCTTGGTCAGGGCCGCTGCCTGCGCCGCCATGATGGCGTTCTTGCGCTGGCCGTCCTGATACTCAAGGAGCGAGCGCTCCAGATAGTTGGCGTACTGTCCGGCCAAAACCGGATAGGCCGGCATGATCGGCTTTGCTCCACCTTCGCCATGGCAGGCTGCGCAGGCGGCGGCTTTTTCCGGTACCGCGACTTCAGCGGCGGCGGCTGTTGCGGACAACCCCAACAGGATGCTCAGCAGTATGTGCTTCATGGTGTCCTTACTTGTGTGCAGGCGCGTCTACGAGGAACGCAGCAATGTCGGCGATGTCCTGATCCGACAGGCTGGCAGCCTGGGCATGCATGGTGGGATGCGGACGCTCACCCGACTTGTATGCCTTCAGCGCAGCCTCGATGTAGGCGGCCGACTGTCCCCCAACCTTGGGTACGCGATAGGTGGGGTAGACGTTGTTGTATTTCGGGATGCCGTGGCATCCCATGCAGGTATTGGCTTTGACGCGGCCAGCCTCGGCGTCACCGTCGGCAGCAACGGCAGCGGGCGCAAGCAGCGCAGCGGCAAGGGCGATCAAACCCCAACGCGCGAACTTCATGATGAGAACTCCCAAAATTACAGGCGGCCTGACTGGCATCAGCGGCTGCCGGAGGCACCGAAGGATGGTGCCAATCCGGTGAACCATGAAATTGTCCGGGAATTGGGGCACTGGGTCAACGCGCAGCCGCATGTTGGTGGCCGGTTCCATCAGCCTGCTAACCTTTGCTACCGGCGAAAATCGCCACCCCGACCCGACTCCCGCCGCCGATGCCATTGCCTCACTGCCGTGTCCTATCTGACTCGCCTGCCGACACCGTGCGGCGGGCGCCGTGAGCATGGTCATTCGCGCTGCCGAGCCGCGCAGCCAGGAGGTCGCCGCGGTCGACCTGGGCTCCAACAGCTTTCACATGATGGTGGCCCGGTCGGTAGGCCATGAAC
The DNA here is from genome assembly GCA_041612095.1 of Solimonas sp. GTDB lineage: Bacteria > Pseudomonadota > Gammaproteobacteria > Nevskiales > Nevskiaceae > Solimonas. Next base: position 3,192 of record JBFJJW010000245.1, read on the forward strand.
TCCAGATCATCGACCGGCTGCGGGAGCCCGTGCGCCTGGCGGGTGGCCTGGACAAGGACAAGCGCCTGCGGCCGGACGCCGCGCTGCGCGCGTTGGCCTGTCTGCAGCGATTTGGTCAGCGGCTGCGCGGCATCCCTCCGGAGCGCGTGCGCGCAGTGGGCACCAACACCCTGCGTCGGTTGCGCCGCAGCTCCGACTTCCACGCCGCTGCGGAGGCCGCGCTGGGGCATTCGATCGAGATCATTGCCGGGCTAGAGGAAGCACGCCTGGTCTATGGCGGCGTCACGCACGGCATGGGCCGACAGAAACCGCGACGCCTGGTGGTCGATATCGGCGGCGGCAGCACCGAACTGATCATCGGGCGCGGGGCCAAGCCACGCCTGATGGAGTCGGTGTCGCTGGGTTGCGTTGTCCACACCCAGCGCTTTTTCGACGACGGGGAAATCACCGCGGCGCGCTTCAAGCGTGCGCGTCTGGCGGCGCGGGTTGAACTGGAATTCCTGGAGCGCCGCTACCGGCGCGCCGGCTGGGATCTTGCGATCGGATCCTCCGGCACCATCCGTGGCATCTGGCGAGTGGCGATGGCGCAGAACTGGACGGATGGCGACATCACGCGCGACGCGCTGGATGAGCTGATCGAACTGGTGCTGTCGCGCAGCCACGTCAATGAAATCGACTTTGAAGCCTTGCGGGAAGATCGGCGCCCGGTCTTTGTCGGCGGACTGGCGGTGCTCGCCGGCGTGTTTGACTCCCTGGCGCTCAGGCGCATGGAAACCTCTGACCGCGCCCTGCGCGAAGGCGTGGTTTACGACCTGCTGGGGCGTCTGGCGAACCAGGATGTGCGCGACGACTCGGTACTGGCGATGGCCAAGCGCTATGGCGTAGATCCCGATCAGGCGCAGAACATTCAACGCACCGCCCTCAAGCTACTGGATCAGGCACCGAAGAACTGGTTGCCGGATCACAAGCTCGCGCGCAGGTTGATCGGGTGGGCCGCGCACCTGCACGAGGTGGGGCTCGTCATCACTCACAACGGCTACCACAAGCACAGCGAATACATCCTCAGAAACAGCGACCTCCAGGGATTCTCGCTGACCGATCAGCGTCTGCTGGCCGCCCTGGTGCGTCTGCATCGCGGCAAGTTTGCTACGGC
>JBFJJW010000246.1:0-4339 GCA_041612095.1 Solimonas sp.
GCCAGGCTTGCGCCCATGCCTTCGGTTGCGGTCGCCACGCCGAGCAGGCCGACCGGGTTGCCGTAGGTCGCCATGTAGTAGTTCTGCGCAACCAGGCCCCAGGCTCCGGGGCCCGGCAATACGCGCAACGCGCGTTCACTGTTCACGCCCAGCTGCCGCAGATCGTTTAGGCAGAATAGTTCGTGGCCGTGCTCGTCCCCCGCCTGTTCGAGCAGCCAGGCCCGCAGGCCGCGCCGCTCGTCGCCCAGGCGGGCTGCCGCCAAGGCCAGGCAACGCGAAGTGTGGCGCACCAGATGAAAGGTCTCGATCAGGTAGGCGACGTAGTGATCCTGCGTCACCTCGCCCTGCGATAGCTGCACCATCAACGGGTTGCCGACGATATGCAGTTCGTAGTCGGCAGCCGTCAGTTCCACCAGTCGCTCGAATTGATTCATGCCGTCCCGCTCCAGCCCAGCGCTCATTCGCTGCGTGGTAGCTGAACAGATGCGCGGGTTTTGCGACCCTGTCCGTTCGGACAGGTGTATCGGGGACTGACTTGCGCTAGAGCTGATGGGTTGAAGTCCGCTTCAACCCCAATCGATCAGACCCTGCGAGAGCGCAACAGCCACCGCCTGAGAGCGGTTGCCGGCGCTCAGCTTGATCATCGCGTTCTGCAGGTGGTACTTGACGGCACGCTCACTGACGCTCATCTGCACCGAGATATCCCAGTTGGTCTTGCCGAACTTGGCCCAGTTCAAGACCTCGACTTCGCGCGGCGTCAGCAGCGGTTGCTCCTTCAGCAAGCCCAGATGCACCTTGGCCAGCGCCGAGTGCAGATGCGGAACCAGATACTGGATGATGGTCACGTGCCGCCGATCGCTGGTCAGACCCTTGCCGGCGCAGGAGAAGAAGCTGGCGGAACTGGACCGCACAAATCGGGCCCCGAATGAAAACCCGTCCCGCAGGCCGAACTCTGCGGCACGGCCGTAGAACCGTCGGTCGGCGGGCTCCCGATGCGCCTGTCGTATCTGCCCCCAGATCAGCGGCTTGTCATGTGCAAACAGCAGCTTGGCCACCGGATCAGCTTCGACCAGATGCAACTGCCGGTAGGTGTGCAGCCAGCCCTCGGGAAAGTTGACGTTGACCTGATGCCGGGTGCGGGTGATGGCGCGGTTCTCGTCAAGATCGGCGACGCTGGCATGCGAGTGCTCGATCGGAATCAAGCCGCTGGTCAGCACCATCAGCTGCCGGAACTGATCCTGTGTTCGCGTCTCCAGAGCAGCGTCGATCAGGTCCAGTGTCGTGACCAGGTCATGCTTCGATAGGTATCGCGCCAGATCTGCTGCCGTCATCCCTTCCCCCGCCCCCAACGGGCTTCCAGCCCGCGCCCATGGCCGCATCTGAGCACAGGCGCAGGCACACCTCAAGATCGCGCCGCCGCGGCCGATAAGGGACGTGCCTACCCTGTCATGCCGCCCTGCCATGCCCGTTTCCAATCTGGGACGACTCCTTAGCCGACTGAACGCGTGGCGCCCCTACCCGCGCGCGATGCTGGTGTACGTGGATGTGCGGCACATGCGCAACATCAATCGCCTGGGTGAAGCGGACGCGGGCGATGGCGTCATCCGTCAGGTGCTGCTCCGTCTGAAGCACTGGGCCGGCGACAGCGGCCACGCCGATCGCCTGTGGAGCAACGAGTTCGTTGCCGTGAAGATGATCGACAACGGCGAAATGGCCATAGAGCAGGCGACCGAACTGCGCGCGGCGCTGACCGAGGTGACCTACCCTTCGGTACTTGGCGAAAACCGGATCGCGGTATCGATCGGCCTGGTGGTCATCCAGGGCAGCGGCCCCGACTGGGCCGTTCATATCCGCGAGGCCGGTGAAGCTTGCCAGGCCGCAAAACAGCGCGGCCTGAATCAGATCGTGCCGCAGGCGGTGCGGCTCAAGAGCACCGCCTACTCGATGGTGAGCGCCAGCCACGTCCTGCATTTTCGTCGCCTGCGTGATGAAGGTCGTCTGGAGCTGCATCCGCAGCCGGTCATGGACATCACCCGCGCGCAGCCCCGCCTGGCCAAGGCCGAGTTCCTGATGCGAATGCGGCAGGACGGCCATTGGATGCCGCTGGCCGGGGGCGCGATAGAGACCCTTGAATACTTCGGTCTGTCCACAGAGCTGGACCGCTACGCGGTGGAAAGCCTGCTGACCTGCGTGAATCAGTATCCGCAGCTGTTGCACCAGCTGGACGGCGTCACCCTGAACCTGTCGGCGCGCTCGATTGCAGACGGCCATTTCATGGACTGGCTGTACGACGAAGTCCGCAGGCAGCATCTGCCGGCAGGCAAGCTCGGCTTCGAGATCACCGAGACCGCCGCCATTGATCATCTGGAGATCGCTGCGGCGCTGGTGGCGGACTTCAGCGGCATCGGGTGCCGATTCAGCCTCGACGACTTCGGATCCGGGTTGTGCTCCTTCGCCTACCTGCAAAGCCTGCCCGTCAGCGAAGTGAAGATAGACGGGCGTTTCCTGCGCGATGTGGCCGACAATCCGGTATCCCAGGAAATCGTGCGCGCCATCCACCAGGTGGCCAAGGCCACCGGCAAGAAGACCGTGGCCGAGTTCGTCGACGATCCGCGCAAGCTCGCGGTACTCAAGCGCCTCGGTGTCGAGTACGCACAGGGCTGGCTGTTTCACCCGGCCCTCTCCCCGCAAGCCCTGCTGGAACTGCTTGAGTCCACGGCGACGCAACCCGACGCGCTGCCGGTATCGGCCACGGCCGGTTAAGGCGGCCAGACGCCCACCGCGACCCGACCAGTGGTGGTTTTTGCGCTGCAACATACGGTACAGTACGGACCGCCAAATTGAGCGCGCCTGCGGGTCTCGGGGCGCATCCCCCGTTTTAGCTATTGGAGAACCCTCATGGGTCAATACAGTGCCCCGCTGCGTGATATGCAGTTCGTGCTGCATGAACTGCTGAATGTCGAATCCGAACTCAAGGCGCTGCCCGCGCACGCCGAACTGGACGCCGACACGATCAATTCCATTGCCGACGAAGCGGCCAAGTTCACCCAGAACGTGACCTTCCCGCTGAATCAGTCCGGCGATCTGGAAGGCTGCCACCACGACCAGGCCAGCGGTGAAGTGAAGGCACCCAAGGGCTTCAAGGAAGCCTACGCCCAGTACGTGGAAGCGGGATGGCCGGCGCTGGCCTGTGATCCGGATTTCGGCGGCCAGGGCCTGCCGGAAGTGGTCAACAACGTGCTGTACGAGATGCTCAACAGCGCCAATCAGGCCTGGACCATGTACCCAGGCCTCACGCACGGGGCCTACGCCGCCCTGCGCGTACACGGCACTCCGGAGCTGAAGCAGACCTACCTGCCGAAGATCGTGTCAGGCCATTGGACCGGCACCATGTGCCTCACCGAGTCCCATTGCGGCACCGATCTCGGTCTGCTGCGTACCAAGGCCGAGCCCAAGGGCGATGGCGCCTATGCGCTCAGCGGCCAGAAGATCTTCATCTCTGCCGGTGAGCATGATCTGGCCGAGAACATCATTCACCTGGTGCTGGCGCGCCTGCCGGACGCACCGGCCGGAACCAAGGGCATTTCCCTGTTCGTGGTTCCCAAGTTCATTCCTAACGCCGACGGCTCCATCGGCGCGCGCAACGGCATCAAGTGCGGCGCCATCGAACACAAGATGGGCATCCACGGCAACGCCACCTGCGTCATGAATCTGGATGGTGCCAGCGGCTGGCTGGTGGGCGAGCCGCACAAGGGCCTCAACGCCATGTTCGTGATGATGAACGGCGCGCGTCTCGGTGTCGGCATGCAGTCGCTGGGCCTGGCCGAAGTGGCGTACCAGAACTCGCTGGCCTACGCCAAGGACCGCCTGCAGATGCGCTCGCTGTCCGGCAAGAAGGCCCCGGACAAGCCGGCCGACCCGATCATCGTGCACCCTGATGTGCGTCGCATGCTGCTGACGCAGAAGGCGCACGTCGAGGGCGCGCGCGCGTTCACCTACTGGTCCGGGCTGATGCTGGACAAGGAGCATCATCATCCGGATGAGAAGGTGCGCAAGGAGGCCGGCGATCTGATGGCGCTGCTGACACCGATCGTCAAGGGCTTCATCACCGAAAACTCCTACGTCAGCACCACTCTGGGCATGCAGGTCTTCGGTGGTCACGGCTACATCAAGGAATGGGGCATGGAGCAGTACGTCCGTGACGCCCGCATCAACATGATCTACGAAGGCACCAACGGCATTCAGGCCCTGGACCTGCTGGGTCGCAAGGTCCTGCAGGACGGCGGCGCCAAGCTGATGAAGTTCGGCAAGATCGTGACCGACTTCATCAAGGCCGAAA
>JBFJJW010000247.1:0-4330 GCA_041612095.1 Solimonas sp.
AAAACGGACGTTTCCGCCCGCGTTGTGCAAGCGATCAAGGAAGGTAGCCGGGGATATCTGCGCCAAACATCTGACGACTGAACAACCACGCTGAATACACTGCTTGAAACGACTGCGAGCACCACACTACCCCTTTTGCGGTCATTTGTCTATTGTGGATAAACAGCGGGCCCGTCCCCCGGCAGTGGCCACCCGGCGGCGCCCGCAACCCCCTTCCGTCTTCGAGGCCACACCCGATGATCCGCTTCTCGACCTCTGCCGCCGGCGCCGTGACCATGCTCGACACCTCGGCCCGCGACCTGCTGCGCATGTCCGGACGCCAGTATGCAGGCGCGCGTGGCGGAATTGCCGCCGACGAACTCCACGGCGTCATCGCAACCCTGCGCGGCGCAATCGCCGCAGCGACACCGCCTGCGGATGGCGCCGTCACGACCGGAGCGGCTTCGGAAGATGAGACCCAACGCGAGGCGGTCAGCCTGCATCAGCGCGCCTATCCTCTGCTGGACCTGCTGGAACGGGCCGCCAAGAAGAACGCGTCGGTGCTGTGGGAGCACCTCTAACCCCGTTGCACATTCAGCCCCGGTTCGACACAAACCAGGGACACTCCAACAATCCTGCCGAATCTCTCCCTAATGTTTGAGTCCACCCAGCGCCAGTGGCAGACGCTGCGCAGCAGCCCGCCCGGCGAGCGCTTCCGGTGCTACCACGAGCAACGACTGAGTGGGCGCAGCGGCACGCTGCGCCGCTGGCTGATGCTGACAGCGGGCCTGATACTCGCCGTCATCGGCCTGATCATGCTGCCCGCACCCGGGCCCGGCATGCTGGTGTTGCTGGTCGCCGCCTGCGTGATGGCGCGCGAATCCCGCAGCGTTGCCGATGCCCTGGACCGCGCTGAACTCGCTGGCCGCCGGTTGTGGAAGCGCCTGCAGCGCACCGGCGATTCGGTCTAGGCCGCGCCGCGCCGCACGCGCTGGCGCCGGAATGCTGCCACGACCAGCGGCAGCAGCATCCACACACCGAACGCTCCGCCACCGGAAGCGCCGCTGCCAGCGTGGGCTTCGCCGACGGATGCTTCCGCATCGGCGTCTGCTGACCGCTGCGCCGGCCCCGGGCCCGCAAATACGGTCTTCTGCGGATCCCAAGGGTCAGTGCCCCAGCCGCGTTCCAGCAGCTGAATGGTGTCGCCCTCGATATGGACATAGGCGTAGGACACGTTGTCGTCCTCGTTGCTCTCCAGCACGTGATGGTTGGCGTCCACCAGCGAGCGTACGACGTAGCGACCATTCGGCTGGCCGGCAAACTCGACGTACATGCCGGGCCGTTGCCAGCGGTAGACGTCACCCCAACCCACCGACAAACCGATCACGCCGTCGACGGGTGAGAAGCAGCTCCCGAACAAGGTGTCGCCGCCCGGGACTTCATAGCCCTGGTTGAAGCTGCGCCAATCGGCGAACAACTGATCTGCCGGGCAAAAGCCGGACTTGGTGCCCTCACCGGCGCGCACCAGGTGCCCGGATTCCGGGTCTTCGACGCGATACAGCTCAAAACTGAGGACGTAGTCGTCGTGAAAATGCGCGTGCACCGGATGGAAGCTGTAGGTCCCTGCCTGCACCGTCTCGGTGCTGCCATCGCTGTAGTAGACGATCTGGTCCATAGGGCCGACGACCACGCGCGACAGCGCTTCCTGCGGCTGCAGCTGCGCCTGTCCAGCCATGAAATCATCCAGCAGCCGGAAGCGCATATCGTAGATGCCGACCCCCGTGTTCATGGGGCCGGAGGTAAAGCGCAGACAATGTCGCGCTGCGCCACCGCCGAGCTCCAACGGCGCCATCTCGTCTGCGGTACAGGACGCCGGACTAACACCGAGGACGGTGAGCGGCGGATTGACCGTGTCTGGCGGGTAAACCCCGTTCAGCGGATTGGCCGGCGCAACAAAGGTAAATTCATACGGCGGCACCGTGCGCAGGTTTGGCAGCTGCGGTACGCGCCCCTGCGAGGCCGGCAGGTCCTCAGGCAAGGTGGCTTCGAGCTTGGCACGCAGGCGGTACGACGCGTCGGCAACGTCTTCCGGACGAATCCGCACGGTCCATACCCCGGGCACCGGGTCGAGCACAAAGGCTTCCGAATTGAACTGATTGGAGTTGGTCTCGCTGGCAACGAGGTTCCCGTTAGGGTCGATCAGCTCGATTGCGAAGGTGTTGCTGCGAACCGGCGTGTCCAGGCCAACCCGCAAGCGGCGCCCACCAGGAGCCAGATTCAGCGCGTAGTGTGGGCACGGCCCCAGCGAATCACAGAATTCGGCCGACGGCACGCGCGCGGTGGCTATCGTGCCGCCGCTCCAGAACGCCGAATCGTCGAGTCCCAGTACTGCAACCGGCGCAGCGTCCGCCTTGCTGCCGTGGGCGTGGACAGCCGCACTGAATGAAGCAGCCAACAGCAACAACGCACAGCGAGCGGCAAAGACATTGAACATGGCGGCCTCCCAGGCAGCAAAGGAGCCGTGCATCCGTGATGTCGAGAGAACACCATCGTGCGCGACCCATTGCCTGGGGAGATCGCAATACGCGTGCCAGCGCCCGCCGAGCTAGGGCTTCAGCTGGTCGGCAAAGTATGCGCGCAGCTTGTCGACCTTCGGTAGCGCGACCGCCGCGATGTAGGGCTGGTCGGGATGCAGCTCTGCATAATTCTGGTGATAGGCCTCGGCCTCGAAGAATTCTGCCAGCGGCTCCAAGCGGGTTACGATTGCTGCGGTAAAAACCCCTGCCGCGTCCAGCTGCGCGATATATGCCGCAGCAATGCGCCGCTGCTCTTCGTCGGCATGGAAAATCGCCGAACGATACTGAAACCCGACATCGTTGCCCTGGCGATCGAGCTGGGTGGGATCATGGGCAACCGAGAAGAAGATCTTCAGCAAGTGGCCGTAGGTGATGCGTGACGGGTCGTAGGCGATCTGCACGACCTCAGCATGCTCGGTCCGGCCCGTGCATACCGTCTTGTAGTCGGCCGTGTCGCTGCTGCCGCCTGAGTAGCCACTGACCACCTGCAGCACACCCTCCAGCTCGCGATACACCGCCTCTACACACCAGAAGCAGCCGCCTGCCAATACCGCCAAAGCGCGGCCCGGCTGGGTGGCCAACGGTGCATCCTCCCTGGCTGCGGGAAACTCGCGGGGACTGATCTTGAGGCTGCTGGTGCCGAGCATCGGGCGCTCCTGATAGGGGACTCATCGTCGCATACGCGCGCCATGATATTCAGGATGCCGCCAGACGGGCGAGGTTGGCGGTGCGCAGGGCCCAAGAAAAAGGCGGGCAAAGCCCGCCTAAAGCCCCCCAGCATGTCGTGGTCAGTCCTTGACCTTGATGTTGGCCTTGTTGGCTTCGTAGATGGCGTCGCCGACACCGGGCACCTTCTTCAACTCCTCCGGCGTCTTGAATCCGCCGTGCTCGGTTCGATACTTGATGATGGCCTCGGCCTTGGCCGGTCCCACACCCTCGAGTTTGTCGAGCGTCTTGGCGTCTGCGGTATTGATGTTGACCGGCGCCGCCCAAGCCAGGGCCGAGAACACCAGCGCCATTACGGCGAGCATGAATGACTTCATGACTAAACCTCCGTCTCTAGCTAAACCGCCACTTGGCGGCCTTACCTAGGCTAGTCATGTTTCCGTAAAAAACTAGCTGTCCGAATGGACAGGGTACGCAAGCGAAGGCACTACCTCGGCCGGCGCCAAGCCATTCCCGAACTGCGGCTACGACAAGCGCCAATCTGCATTCAGGACTGAAGAGAAACGCACAAAAAAAGAAGGGGGCTTTCGCCCCCTTCTTCTGACCACTTAAAGCATTAGTTACAGGCCAAACTTGTACTCGACGCTCGCACGAACACGGCGCGGCGCCTGGAATGCAGCGGCCAAGCCGTAGTCCGGCTGCGGGGTACCAGCGGCGGATTCCGTCAGCTCGTTCACGCGAGTTTCGTCGTCGCGACCCAGCACATTGAACACGTCGAAGCCTGCCGTCAGCTTGCCGTCCAACCAGCCCGGCTGATAGCGAACACCGAGGTCCAGATTGAAGATCCACGACGTCTCACCACGCGAACCGCGGGGAGAAGGCTCGCCGCCGCTGTAGAAGCAGTCGCCATCGTACCCTGGGCGATCCGGAGGACAGTTACCCAAGCCATTCTTCGGGCGGCCAGACAGCGCCGAGAAGTTCATGCCAACGGTCACGTCCTGAACCGGCTTGTAGCTGCCGTAGGCCTTCAGCTTGTGGCGACGATCATTGGGCAGATTGCCGTAGCTGAAGTCGGTAAGGCCAACCTCGTCGAACGCGATCGTGATGCC
>JBFJJW010000248.1:0-4317 GCA_041612095.1 Solimonas sp.
GGCCGTCACGATGACGGCTGCCAGCGCCAGCAACCAGCCCTGCAGTCGACGTCTGGGCGGCGGCGTGCCCAAGGCGCCCAACCCATCCTGAACGGCGGATTTGACCCTGGGCAGCTGTACGTCGCGTACGTCCGCCACCAGAGCCGAGAGACCGGCCTGACTCACCGCCACGCGGTGCATGCCACCAAACGGGAGCTCGCCGGGCGCGGTGCCGAGGTCTTCGCCGCCTGGAATGAGTCTCTTCACCTGCCTAGGCGGTACCTGAAACAGATTGACGTCTTCAGGTATGCCTTTGAGCTTGAACTTGCCGAGCGGCAGGCTGGTGACCTCGGCCTTGTTCATTGCCAGGTACACGGCTTCGGTGAAGTAGATCTGGTCGGGTGGGGTGAGCCCCTCGACACGAGACGCAACATTCACCGCTTCACCGTAGATGTCCTTGGCGTCTACGCGCACCTCGCCAACGTTGATAGCCACGCGGATGTGAATCTGCTGGTCTTCCGTCTTGCCGGCGTTGTATTCCGCCAGCGCATCATGCAGCGCCATGCCGCAATGCACGGCATCCGTCGGGGAGCGGAAGGTAATCAGCAGCGCATCGCCAATCGACTTGATGCGGCGGCCACCGAAACGGTTGACCAGCGGCAGCAGCAGACGGTTGTGATCATCGAGCATCGCACGGTTCTGCGCGCGCGATTGCAGGGAGGTGCGCTCGGTAAAGCCGACGATGTCGGTGAACATCACCGTCAGGTTTTCTGTACGCGCCATCAGCAAGAAATCCGAAACTGTTGTTGAGCGTGATGCCAATTGAAAGCAGTGTAGCGGGGCATGGCACGCAAGGCGCTCATTGAGAGTGCGCCGCTCACGCCGAGTGCCGCATCAGGCGGCCCTTCTGGCGCTGCCAATCCTTTTCCTTGATGTCTTCGCGCTTGTCGTGCTGCTTCTTGCCCTTGCCGAGGCCAACCTGCAGCTTGGCGCGGCCGCGGTTCCAGTGCAGGTCCAGCGGCACCAGGGTATAGCCGGCGCGTTCGACCTTGCCTATCAGGCTGGCCAGTTCGCGATCATGCAGCAGCAGCTTGCGGGTGCGCGTGGCATCCGCGATCTCATGCGTGCAGGTCTGCTTCAGCGGGGTGATATGGGCGCCGATCAGAAAGGCTTCGCCGTTCTTCAAGGTGACATAGGCTTCCGCGACCTGGGCGCGGCCTTCGCGCAGGCTTTTGACCTCCCAACCCCGCAATACCAGACCCGCTTCGTAGTCGTCTTCGATGAAATAATCGAAGCGCGCGCGACGATTGACGGCAATCAACCGGTCCGGGGGCGCGCTTTTTTCATTCTTGCTCATATGTTGATTATAGGCTGGTGCGGATAACACTCCGCGCTCGGATAGACTTGGCGTATATGAACATTCGCGAAAGCAGCTATGGCTATTGGAGCTCCACCCGGAGCTTCATCTGGGTGGCTGCAGGCGCGGCCATCGGCATCGGCAATCTGGTGCGGCTGCCGTACCTGATGAGCGAATACGGAGGGCTGCTGTTCCTGGGCGCCTATCTGCTGGCGCTGGTGCTGGTGGGCATGCCGCTGCTGGCGGCAGAGTGGATGATCGGCCGCTGGATGCGCGACGACCTCGTTTCCGGCTTCAGGCGGCTGGCCAGCACCGCCGGCGTGCGCCGGGCCTGGGGGCTGATCGGGGGCTTGGCGCTCGTCAGCACCGTGTTGATTCTTTCCTACTACAGCGTGATTGCCGGCTGGAGCATGGCTTACGCCTTTCGCGCCAGTGCCGGCGCATTCGGGCAGGGGCTCAGCGCCGAGGGGTCGCGCGAGATTTTTGCGCTGCTGGCGCAGGACCCGGAGCGCAGCCTCTCCTGGCATACGCTGTTCATGGTCATTACCTGTGTGGTGGTGTCGCACGGGTTTCGGGAGGGCATCGAGCGCGCGGCGCTGCGTCTGGTTCCGGCTGCCTTCGCAATCGTGATTCTGCTGTGTCTGTACGCGTTGGCCACCAGCGACACCCGTGGCGCGCTGACCTATCTGCTGGCGCCTGATCTGGCTCGATTCGGCTGGCGCGGGCTGCTGGAGGCGCTGAACCAGGCGTTCTTCACGTTGGGGCTGGGCATTGGTGTGGGCCTTGCGCTGGGCAGCTATCTGCCGGCCAATGCGCCGATCAAGCGGCTGGCGCTGGGGGTGGTGATCATGGACACCATGTTCAGTCTGGTTGCGGGTCTCGCGGTGTTCGCCATCATCTTCAGCGCAGGGCTGGAGCCAGCCCCCGGACTGGCGCTGGTGTTCCAGGTGTTCCCGCGTGCCTTGCCTCCGGGTATGGGCGGCACGCTGGCGGCGGTGGGGCTGTATACCGCCATGTTCCTGATCACGCTGACCTCGGCCACGGCGCTATTGGAGCCGTTCACACGGTATCTGATGGACCGCCTGCGCTGGACCCGCGTGTTCGCAGCCACCAGCAGCGCGCTGCTGATCTGGTATCTGGGTCTGGGCACGCTGCTGTCGTTCGGGCCGATCCAGGACTTCCGCCTGTTTGATCGCAATTTCTTCGACTGGATCCAGTTCCTGACCGCCACCTGGTTTGCGCCGATCGGCGGCCTGTTGATTTGCGTGCTGGTCGTCAGCATCATGCCGCGGAATTTCGTGAGGATCCTGTGGGGCGAACGTGACAGCTGGCTGTTCGGTATCTGGTTTGGCTTGCTCCGCTATCCCGCGCGCATCGGGTTGATCCTCGTGTTGCTGTATTCCGCCGGCCTGCTGGGTTGGCTCATTTCTTTCTGGGAAGGGTAAATGCCGACAGTTGAACGTTCGGCGCTGCTGGCTTTCGATGCCGCCCAGCTGCGGTCGCTGGTTGCCGATGTCGAGGCCTATCCTGCGTTCATGCCGGGCTGCGTTTCCGCACAGGTCGAAGCGCGAGACGGCGAGCGCGTGCGTGCGCGTCTAGGCTTTCGCTTCAGCGGGGTCAGTGACAGCTTCGCAACCGAGAATCTGGCAGTGGAGTTGCCCGATGGCAGCCATCGCATTCACATGAATCTGCTGGATGGCCCCTTCCAGAAATTGGCGGGGGTCTGGAACTTCCAGCCCCTGGCCGACGATGCCGCCAAGGTTTCTTTGCGCCTGTCGCTGGAGTTCGGGAATCGTTTGCTGGAAACCACTTTAGGCCCCTGGCTGGACCGCGCCATCAACGGCGTGATGGATGCCTTTCGACAACGTGCAATCGAGATCTATGGCAAAGGGTGATCTGGTTTCCGTGGAAGTTGCCTATGCCTTGCCTGAGGAGCAGGTCATCCTCAAGGTGGACGTTGCGGCGGGCACCTCGCTGAGAGGCGCCATTGAGCGTTCCGGCATCCAGCAGCGCTTTCCGCAGATTGATCTGCAGCGTGACCGCATCGGTATCTACAGCCGGATCGCCGATCTCGACGACACCGCGGCGCCGGGTGATCGCATCGAGATTTATCGGCCGTTGCTGGCCGATCCCAAGGAAGCGCGCCGCAAGCGCGCCAAAGACGGCAAGGGCTGAGCGCCGCCTGTACCCGGCCTAGTTCTTCACCGTCTCCGGCGTCACCGTGATGCCGGTGTCGCGATCTTCCTCGCTTTCCTCGCGAGTCTTCTCGGTCTCGGCCTTCTTTTCCTCGCTGATGACGGTCTCGACGTCCGGGTTCTCAATGCCGGCGGCGGCGTCTACCGCTTCGACACCTTCCATCTTTGCCAGTAAGCCGCCATCGAAGTACAGGCTGACGACACGGCTGGAAACCTTGCCGCGGGGTGACTTGTAGTAGCCCACGTAGTCCCAGCGGTCCTCGCGAAACGGGCTGGCGGCGATCGGCGTGCCGAGCAGAAACTTCACTTGTTCCGGCGTCATGCCGGCTTTCAGCTGGTCCAGCTGCTTCTGTTCGATGACGTTGCCCTGGCGCGTGGGCAGCTTGTAGATCAGCTGACAGGCCGGGAGCCACAGGACCGCAATAAGAATGACGAGAAGACGCATCTGGGTTGCCGCGTGAGGATGTGGTGGGATAATAGCGGAAACATCGCTAACAGGCGCTCAACGTGGAATCCAACGATCTAAGAAATGCAGGCCTGAAGGTCACCCTGCCGCGCATCAAGATTCTGGAGATGCTTGAGACCAGCGAAGCGCGCCACCTCTCGGCAGAAGACATCTACCGCCGCCTGATGGACCTGAATGAAGACGTGGGCCTGGCCACCGTCTATCGCGTGCTGACCCAGTTCGAGGCAGCGGGGCTGGTGCGTCGGCACAACTTTGAGGGCGGGCACGCGGTATTCGAGCTGGAACGCGGCCACCATCACGATCACATGGTCTGCCTCGAC
>JBFJJW010000249.1:0-4274 GCA_041612095.1 Solimonas sp.
CGAAGCACTGTTTGAGGAGTTGGGCCTCAACAAGCGCGAGGCCAAGGAATTCGTGGACCTTTTCTTTGAGGAGATTCGCGGTCGCCTGGAGTCCGGTGAAGAGGTCAAGCTGTCTGGGTTCGGCAATTTTGAATTGCGCTCCAAGAATCAGCGTCCGGGCCGCAACCCCAAAACCGGTGAAGAGATCCCGATCTCTGCGCGCCGCGTGGTCACCTTCCGCCCGGGCCAGAAGCTGCGCCTGAGAGTCGAGGCCGATGCGACCCGCCGATAACAAGCTCACCGTCCTGCCGGAGATTCCGCGCAAGCGTTACTTTGCCATTGGCGAAGTCAGCGAGCTGTGCGACGTCAAACCCCACGTACTGCGCTACTGGGAGCAGGAGTTTCCGCAGCTCAAGCCGGCCAAACGCCGCGGCAACCGGCGCTATTACCAGCACGAGGATGTGATGGTCGTGCGGCGCATTCGCAGCCTGCTCTATGAACAGGGCTTCACCATCGGCGGCGCCCGCCAGCGGCTCAAGGAAGCACCGCGGGCCGCGAACGATGCACCGCCGCCACGCGTACTCCCCGCAGCAGCCGCCACGGCTGCCAGCACCGCAGCCGCCCCGGTTGCCGCGCAAGGGCGTGCCCGCGAGATTCAGAATCTGCGCAATGATCTGGAGTCGTTGCTGAAGCTGCTACCCGATTAACTTTTGCTTCATTTCAAGCGGCTGCTCCGTTACACTGCCGCCCCCTTTGCAGTCGATCTTCCGGTTTCGGGGCGTAGCGCAGCCTGGTAGCGCACCTCCTTGGGGTGGAGGTGGTCGGAGGTTCAAATCCTCTCGTCCCGACCAACTATTTACAGTCATTTCATCGAGTTAGCAATGAATGACTGCCGCGACGATCCGGCTTTTCCATCGGTTTCCCATGATTTTCCCAATGGGGAACTCGCTCGCGTGGTCCGCGCCTGAACACGGAAAGCAGCGGACGCTGATGGCGGCCCGGGCCGAGCGAGCTCCGGGGTCTGATTGTTTGCGTAGCTGGCGCTGAAACGCTCAGCCGGCAGCCGGCTCCAGCACCATCAGCAGGTCCTTGGCGTTCACGGTGGTGCCGGCAATGACCAGGATGTCCTTGACCACGGCCTCTCGGGGCGCCGCGACCACGGTCTCCATCTTCATTGCCTCCAGCGCCAGCAAAGGCTCACCCTTGGCCACGCGACTGCCCTTGCTGACCGCAATCCGCACGACCATCCCCGGCATCGGCGCGCCCAACTGATTGGGGTCGGTTTCGTCGGCTTTGGCGCGTTCGACTTTCGCCTTGCCGCTGCCCTTCTTGGGAATGCGGACCATGCGCGGCTGGCCATTGAGTTCGTAGAACAGCTTGCAGATCCCTTCTTCCTCGACATCACTGCTGCCCTGCAGACGAATGACGAGGGTCTTGCCGGTGTCGATATCGACGCTGATCTCCTCGCGCTCTTTCAGACCATAGAAGAACGCCGGGGTCGGTAGTGCGGTGACGTCGCCGTAGGCCTTGCGATGTTCGACAAACTCCGCAAAGACCTTGGGGTACATCAGGTGCGAGGCCAGATCAACCTCGCTGAGCTCGATGCCAAGCGCCTGCTCCGCCGCCGCCTTTGCCGCCGCAAGATCAACTGCCGGCAAGCTGGCGCCAGGGCGCGCCGTCAGCGGCTCGCGCCCCTTCAGCACCTTGCGTTGCAGCGCCTGCGGAAATCCGTCCGGCGGCAAGCCCAGATCGCCATGCATCAGCGACACCACGGACTCAGGAAAATCGATGGCGGTGTCAGGGTCTGCAATCTGCTCGGCGGTCAGATCATTGGCAACCATGAACAGCGCCAGATCACCCACGACTTTCGACGTCGGCGTGACCTTGACGATGTCGCCAAACAGTCGATTGACGTCGGCGTAGGCCTTGGAGACCTGCGGCCAGCGATGTTCCAGACCGAGGCCGCGCGCCTGCTCACGCAGATTGGTGTACTGCCCGCCGGGCATCTCGTGCCGGTAGACATCGGCGGTGCCGGAACGGATATCCGCTTCGAACGGTACGTAGTAGCGCCGCACGCCCTCCCAGTAGTCGGACAAGCGCTGCATTGCCTCCAGATCCACACCGGCATCGCGCTCGCTACCGACCAAGCTGGCGGCGATGGCGCCCAGGTTTGGCTGCGAGGTCAGGCCCGACATGCTGTCCAGCGCACCGTCCACGGCATCGCAGCCGGCCTCGACAGCGGCCAGTACGCTGGCCGCGGCGATGCCGCTGGTATCGTGCGTGTGGAAATGCAGCGGCAGCCCGATCTCCTGCTTCAACGCACGGACCAGCTCGCGCGCCGCGCGCGGGCGGCAAACACCGGCCATGTCCTTGATGCCCAGCACATGCGCGCCGGCCTTCTCCAGCGCCTTGGCCATGTCGACGTAGTAGCGCAGGTTGAACTTGGGCCGCGATGGATCGAACAGATCACCGGTGTAGCAGATCGTGCCCTCGCAGACCGCACCCGATTCCAGCACCGCATCCATTGCGACCCGCATGTTGTCCACACTGTTCAGTGAGTCGAACACACGGAATATGTCGATGCCCTGCTTCGCAGCCTGCGCCACAAAGTAGCGCACCACATTGTCCGGATAGTTGGTGTAGCCGACCGCGTTCGCTGACCGCAGCAGCATCTGCAGCGGAATGTTCGGCACAGCCGCGCGCAGCTGCGCCAGTCGCTGCCAGGGGTCTTCCTTCAGGAATCTCAGCGCGACGTCGAAGGTCGCGCCGCCCCAGCACTCCAGTGACAGCAGATTCGGCAGCATGCGTGCGTAGTACGGCGCAATCGCCACCAGATCGTTGGTTCGCATCCGTGTCGCGAACAGCGACTGGTGTGCGTCGCGCATCGTGGTGTCGGTCAGCAGTACCTGCGGTTGCGCCTTGATCCACTGTGCAAAGCCTGCCGCACCGCGTGCCAGCAGTTCATCGCGCAGCCCCGCCGGCGGCGACGGATCAAGCGATATCGACGGCTTGACCGGCGGCAGCAGTTCGCCTTCCGGCGCCTTGCGGCCCTTCATCTCGGGACTGCCGTTGACGATGACCTCGCCAATGAAGCGCAGCAGCTTGGTCGCGCGATCACGTCGCGGTGTGAACTGGAACAGCTCCGGCGTGTTGTCGATGAAGCGGGTCGTACACTCGCCGCTGCGAAACACCGGATGGGTAACGACGTTCTCCAGAAACTGCAGATTGGTCGAGAGCCCGCGAATGCGGAACTCGCGCAAGGCACGATCCATGCGCTGGGTTGCCTCGTCAGCGGTCGGCGCCCATGCGGTAAGTTTGGTCAGCAACGAGTCGTAGTACGGGGTCACCACAGCGCCGCCGTAAGCCGTGCCGCCATCGAGGCGGATGCCAAAGCCGGCGGGACTGCGATAGGCGGTCAGTCGACCATGGTCGGGTGTGAACCCGTTCTCGGGGTCTTCCGTGGTCACGCGGCATTGCAGCGCATGCCCATCGAGACGCACCTGATCCTGCGCAGGCAATCCCGGCTCACCGATGCGCAGGCCGGCGGTCACCCGAATCTGACTCTTGACGATATCGACTCCGGTGACCTCCTCGGTCACCGTGTGCTCGACCTGTATGCGTGGATTGACCTCAATGAAATAGAACTTGCCGCTGTCGACGTCCATCAGGAACTCGACGGTGCCGGCGTGCGAGTAGTTCACCTGCCGGCACAGGCGCAGCGCGGCCGCGCACAGATCCGCGCGTTGTTCAGCAGACAGGTAAGGCGCGGGCGCGCGCTCCACCACCTTCTGATTGCGGCGCTGCACCGAGCAGTCGCGCTCGAACAGATGCACCAGGTTGCCGTGGGTATCACCCAGGATCTGCACCTCGACATGGCGCGCGCGGCGTACGAGCTTCTCTACGTAGACTTCATCATTGCCGAAAGCCGCCTTGGACTCGCGCCGCGCCGACTCCATCTGCGGACCCAACTCGGCTTCGCTCTCGATGACCCGCATGCCGCGGCCACCACCACCCCAGCTGGCCTTCATCATCACCGGGTAGCCCACGGCCGCGACCAGCGGTTTGCAGGCCGCCAGATCCTGCGGCAGCGCCACCGATGCGGGCAGCACCGGCACATTGGCGGCCTGCGCCGCCGCGCGCGCAGAAACCTTGTCCCCGAGTGTGCGCAGCACTTCTGGGCTGGGGCCGATGAACCGAATGCCGGCAGCCGCACAGGCCTCAGCAAAATCCGGGTTCTCCGACAAGAAACCGTAGCCGGGGTGTATCGCATCCACCTGGGCAGCCTTGGCCACCCG
>JBFJJW010000250.1:0-4224 GCA_041612095.1 Solimonas sp.
CGCGCGTGCGCACAATCCGGCCAGCGGGCCGGTCTCCAGCAGCAAGCCGTAGTCCTTGCCGAAGTTGCGACCTCGCATCAGCGACAGCATGACCACGTTGTCGAGCCCTTCGGCACCGCAGAAGCGCTTCTGCGCAAACGGCAGGTCGGCGGAGATGCACAGCACCACCGCGTTCTTGACGCCGGCTGCGCGCTGATTGAACTGGCGCACCGACATCGCGCAGGTCGCGGTATCGACCGAAGGAAACACGTTCAGCACCTTGCGCTTGCCTGCGAAGTCATGCAGCGCGACATCCTTCAGCGCGATATCGACCAGGCGGAAGCCGGGCACCTCGCTGCCGATGTCCGGAAGCTCGCCACTGGTCTGCACGGGCGTGTTGTGTAGGGTTACGGTCGCCACGGATAAGTCTCCTGTACGGTTTCAGGCCGAGAGAATGCGGGCCAGCGTTCGCGCGTAGCTTTCAATCTGCGGCGCGGTCTTGGTTTCGGTTGCACACACGAGCAAGGCGTTACCCAGTTCAGGGTAGTGCCGAGACAGGTCAAAGCCTCCGAAGATGTCCTTCTTTGCCAGGGCCTCCAGTACCGGAGCGACCGGCTTCGGCAGGCGTATCACGGCCTCGTGGAAACGAGCCCCTTCGAACACGGCCTCGACGCCGGGAATGGCCGCCAGTGCCTGCACCAGCGTGCGCGTGTTCGCCATGCTGGCCGAAGCCACCTGCGCCAGACCCTGCGGCCCGAGCAGCGACATGTGGATGGTGGCCGCGGTCACCAGCAGCCCCTGATTGGTGCAGATGTTGGACTTGGCCTTGGCACGGCGGATGTGCTGCTCACGCGCCTGCAGGGTCAGCGTGTACCCGGTCTTGCCGTCCAGATCGACCGTGCGACCGACGATACGCCCGGGCATCTCGCGTACCAGGGCCATGCGTGTGGTCAGAAAGCCGAAGTACGGGCCACCGGACGACAGCGGCGAGCCCAGAGGCTGGCCGTCGCCACAGACGATATCCGCGCCCTTGTTGCCCCATTCGCCGGGGGGCTTGAGCAGCGCCAGCGAAACCGGATTGACCACGGCGACCACCAGCGCCCCCTGCGCATGCGCCCAATCCGTCAGTGCGTCGACATCCTCGAGCTGGCCAAAGAAGTTCGGCTGCTGGATGACCACCGCGGTCAGCCCGCTTCCTTCGTGCGGCTTCAGTGTTTCCAGCAAGGTCTTGCCAAGCTGCGGGCAGTACGGCATCGCAATCGGCTGGATGCCCTGCGCGGCCGTCGTTGCGTTCACCACGTCGCGGTAGAACGGATTGACGGTACTGGGCATCAGCACGCGGCCGCTGGCGTTCTGGCGGTTGGCGCGTACGGCCATCAGCAGGGCTTCGCCCAGACCGCTGGCACCGTCGTACATCGAGGCATTGGAGACCTCCATGCCGGTCAGGGCCGTCATCATGGTCTGGTACTCATACAACACCTGCAGCGTGCCCTGACTCGCCTCCGCCTGATACGGCGTGTAGGCGGAGTAGAACTCGCCGCGCGTGGTGATCTGCCAGACCGCCGCCGGAATATGGTGCTCGTAGGCCCCGGCACCAATGAAATTCAGCGCTAGCCCGTCCTGCTCGGCACGCATATGCATCAGCTGCGAGACCTGCATCTCGGGCTGGGTCTCGGGCACCTTGTTCAAGGGCCCGCAGCGCAGAGCGGCGGGAATCTCGTCGAACAAGGCTTCGATGCTTGGCGCCTTGATCGCGGCCAGCATCTCCTTTACGTCATCTTCGGTATGCGGAATAAACGGCATTAACGCTCTCGGCAATTACCACTTCTGGGTGCGGCGGACGCAGCTGCGAGCATCCCCGCACTTATTGATTGCAGCGGATACAGCACGGGCTAAAGCGTCTTCAGGAAGTCCTCGTAGCCTTTGGCATCCAGCAGCGCATCCAGGTCGGCCGCATCCACCTTCATCTTCCACATCCAACCGCCATCGTAGGGGTCCGTGTTCAGGATCTCCGGCGCGTCGCTCAAGGCTTCATTGGCGGCGATCACCACACCCGCAATCGGCGCATAGACGTCAGAAGCCGCCTTGACCGACTCCACCACGGCGCAGCTCTCGTCCTTGGCCAGCTTGCGCCCTACGGCGGGCATCTCGACAAACACCAGATCGCCCAGCGCAGCCTGCGCGTGATCGGTGATACCGATGGTGACGCTGCCATCGGCTTCCAGACGAACCCACTCGTGGGTATCTACATATTTCAGTTCGGCGGGGACCTTGCTCATCATTGACTCCCTGGAC
Organism: Solimonas sp.; assembly: GCA_041612095.1. Classification (GTDB taxonomy): domain Bacteria; phylum Pseudomonadota; class Gammaproteobacteria; order Nevskiales; family Nevskiaceae; genus Solimonas. Next base: position 2,275 of record JBFJJW010000250.1, read on the forward strand.
AATTTTTCGGTTTGAGGTGGGCGCACGCCATGGATGCGGCGCCCGCGGTATGAGTGATGCTCTAAATCAAGACCTTGCCGTTGCGCACAAAGGGGGGCTTGACCACGCGCGCAGGAACCCACTGGCCGCGGATCTCGACTTCGCAGCCGCCTTCGGCCGCGCTGTTCACCCGCGCAAACCCGATAGACCGCTTCAGTGTCGGGGCGAAGCCGCCGCTGGTGGTTTCGCCTTCCGCGCCGCTGGCATAGCGCACGCGCATGTGCGACCGCATGATGCCCCGGCCTTCCAGCACCAGGCCCACGAGCTTGCACGGACTGGTGCCGCGCGCGCTCTCCAGTGCGGTACGCCCGATGAAGTCCCGCTCCTTGGGGTCCCAGGCCACGGTCCAGGTCAGCCCCGATTCCAGGGGATGCGTGGACTCGTCCATGTCCTGTCCATACAGGTTCATGCCGGCTTCCAGTCGCAAGGTGTCACGCGCGCCGAGACCGCAGGGCTTGACGCCAGCGTCCAGCAGTCCGGCCCACAGCGTCTGCAGCTGGCGATGCGGCAGCATCAGCTCGAAGCCGTCCTCTCCGGTATAGCCGGTGCGCGCCACGAAAACCTCGCCCTCGCGTGCCGCCTGAAAGGCGGTCAGCGCCGAGGCAGCGGTCTGTAGGCCTGCTGGCAGCAGCGGCAGCACCCGTGTCCGCGCCTGAGGCCCCTGTACGGCGAGAATGCCCAGATCGCTGCGATGCGACACATCAACGCCGTAGGACCCGGCCTGCTGACGTATCCACGCCAGATCCTTGTCAGTGGTACCGGCATTGACGACCAGGCGGAACCATGCGTCGTCGAGGAAGTAGGTGATCAGGTCATCGATGATGCCGCCGTCCTCTCGCAGCATGCACGAGTACAGCGCCTTGCCGGGCAGCGTCAGCTTGGCGACATCATTGGCCAGCAACTTGCGCAGGAACTCGCGCACGCGCGCACCCCGCAGGTCAACCGCCGACATATGGGCGACGTCGAACATGCCGGCGTCCTGGCGCACCGCATGGTGTTCATCGAGCTGGGATTGATACTGGATGGGCATGTCCCAGCCGGCGAAATCGACCAGGCGGGCGCCAAGGCGTACGTGTTCTTCGTGCAGCGCGGTGTGCTTGAGCATGCGGTTCTGCCGATAGCATGGATGTCGGAGCGAACCGCCCTGCCTCTGTCCGGGAACCTGAAAGTTCGAAAGCGGACGGATCCGCTTCTGCCTCGTCGGTGGCCGCTCCCAAACTTCAGGGGCGAACGCTCTCCAGAGTGTTGACCAGCACCGCGCTCCGTTTGCCTGAGCGATTCCGGGCGGATTTGCGCCTTCGGCGCCACCATTCAAGGTGGTCTCTCGCGCGGTGCTTATGACTCGGTAGCGATGGTAACCGCTGCCCCGGCGCAGCGGAAAGCCGAGTCCAGGTAAAACCTCATGAATGTCACGTAAACATTTGCTTTAAATGAACTATTCATTAACGGCGAGCGGCCTGGCCTACCCGCGCCGCGGCCAAAGTTGCGCTAGCGCCAGGCTTGCAGCATCGCTGCCATCTTCTGGTGAATCAGGTTCACCGCCTTCAGCGGGCGCAGCATCACCTTGAAGTCGACGATCTGGCCGTCGTCGTTCCATCGGATCATGTCGACCCCGTTCACCGAGACTCCGTCGATCTCGACCTGAAACTCCAGTACGGCATCGCGCTCGCCCACCACCTCGCGCACGTAGCGAAAGCTCTCATTGGCAAACACCATGAAAGCCGCCGACAGATACATCCTGGTCAGCGTCTTACCGACCTGAGGTGTATGCACCACCGGCGAATGGAATACGGCATCGTCTGCCAGCAAGGCGTCCAGCCCCTTGACGTTCCTGGTCTTCAGCAACTCATGCCAGACGGCGATGGGGTGGGTTGTCATCCGGCTTCTCCCTCAGGTTTCGCGACAGGACCG
>JBFJJW010000251.1:0-4157 GCA_041612095.1 Solimonas sp.
AGTGTGCGGTAGATGGTCATCTCGCGCGCGGCGGGCACGCAGATCGTCAGCAGGCTGATCTTGCCGACCAGCTCCGGGTAGGTGTCGAGCATGCGTTCGAACGCCAGCAGACGCTCAACGATGCCCTTGGTGTAGTCGAGGCGCTCCACCGACAGCAATACGCGGGTGCCGGCCAGCTGCTTGCGCAGCTCCGACATTTGCTTCTTGACGTCGTCGCGTTCCAGCAGCGACTTCACGCGCTCCATGTCCAGGCCCACGGGGTGAGCGCCCAGGCGCACCCGCCGCTGGCCGGTATCGATGCATACCGTGTAGCGATCCAGGCCTACGCTGCAGCCGTAGGTCAGAAAGCGCGGCGCCGCGCCGATCTCCTCTACGGTCTCGACCGGCAGGGTGCCGCGCGCGACATCTATGAAGTTCTCGACCTGGCGCGGAATGTGGAAGCCGACATAGTCACACTGCAGCAGGCTGGCGACGATGGCCCGCCGCCAGGGAATGACATTGAAGACATCCGCTGACGGGAAGTGCGTGTGATGGAAGAAGGCGATCTTCAGGTCCGGGCGCAGCTCACGCAGCGCCGCCGGCACCATCCACAGGTTGTAGTCGTGCAGCCACACCGTGGCACCAGTGGCCGCTTCGCGTGCGATGCGTTCGGCGAACGCGCGATTCACCTTGACGAAAATCTTCCAGTGATCCTCGCGAAAGCGTGCGCGCTCCCAGAAGGTGTGCAGCGTCGGCCAGAAGGCTTCCTTGGAGAAGCTCTTGTAGAAGATGTCGATATCGCTCTTGGTCAGCGGTACGCGCGCCACCGTCAGGTTGGGGTAGCGCTCGCCGTCGACCTGCGTGTACTCGTCAAAGCCGCCCTTGCGCGTGTCGTGCGCAGACCAGGCGATCCAGGCGCCGTGGCGACCATCGGCGAAGAAGCTGAGCAGCGTGGGAATGATGCCGTTGGGTGACGCGGGGCGGCTGCGCTTGATCTGGCCGTTCTCCAGCGCCTCGTCATACGGCAGGCGGTGGTAGACGATCAGCAGATCGGCGCTGCCGGGCTCGGCGGGTGATACTGCGTGGTGCTGGATGCCGTGATCGCCGAGAAAGCCGAAATGGTGGATGGCCTCGATGATGCCGCCGCAGCCCGGGCGCTGCGCATGCAGCACCTTTGCGCGCTTGTCGGTGGCTGCCAGCAGGCCGGATTCCGATGCGCCTACGCATACACCCTTGAAGCCGGCGTCGTACATCGACAGGTCATTCAGCGAGTCGCCTGCGACCAGGACGTCGTCTTCATCGATGCCAAGCTGCTCAATCAGACCGCGCAGCGTGCTGCCCTTGTTGACGCCCTTGGGCAGAACGTCGAGATAGCGCCCGGCGGAATGCAGCAGTTCACAGTCCAGCCTGGCGACACGTTCGTGCAGCTCCTCGGTCATCAGGTCGGCAGGGCCAAAGAACGAGCAGCGTCGATCCTGGGGAACATCCTGACGCACCAGTCCCGGGATGCCGGCCAGCGCCTCCATCACGGCGGCCTCACCCGGCCAGCGCGCAGCGATCTGATTCTGCAGCGGCTGCAGTGGCTGCTGGGTCTCGCCATGGACCACGGTCGAGCCGACATCGCAAATGACGTAGTCCGGCAGCGGCAGGGTCGGGTCAGACAGCAACGGCAACACCGACTCCAGGCCGCGGCCGGTGACATAGGCCAGCTGGATATCGGGGTGAGTATTGATCAGCCGGTAGAGTTGCAGGCGATCGGCCGCAGAACCAGCGAGGAAAGTGCCATCGAGATCGGTGGCGAGCAACATGCGCGTTCTCCCTCAGTTTGAAAGCGGAGCGCGCCGACATCAGCCGACGGGCAAGTAAGCCGCCAGTTTAGCATGTTCGAGGCACATTATGTTGCAGTGCGGCATCGAGACTGAATTCTTCGATCTTTGCTGAGTCCGTGGGCTTAATCGAGGGCGCTTAAGTTTCGACGTTGATTGATAGAAAAATAACCAAATCAAGCCAGTATGTGAGCAGAGTTGCTGAATACCGGAATCTTGAACTGTGTCGTCGGCATCGGCCCGGATTGATGCCGGACCTGGGCCAGCCGGGCCGCCGGTGCCGCGCGCTGCGGGCGAGGACCTGAGCACAAAAAAGCCGGCGTCTGCAGACGCCGGCTGGTGTGCAGTGCGCTGCGAGCGCTCAGAGCAGCTTGATGATGTCCGCTTCGATCTTCTCGGGGGTGTCGACGGAGCCGTAGCGCTCCACGACCTTGCCGTCCTTGCCGACCAGGAACTTGGTGAAGTTCCATTTGATCCCCTCGGTTCCCAGTAGCCCCGGCGCGCTGGATTTCAGATGCTGATACAGCGGGTGGGTCTGTGCGCCGTTGACTTCGATCTTGGCGTACATCGGAAAGCTGACCTCATAGTTCAGAGAGCAGAAATTCTTGATCTCGTTCTCGTCGCCCGGCTCTTGGTGACCGAACTGGTCACAGGGAAAGCCGAGGATTACCAGCCCCTGATCCTGATACTTGCGCCACAGCGACTCCAGGCCCTTGTACTGCGGGGTGAAGCCGCACTTGCTGGCGACGTTGACGATCAACAGCACCTTGCCCTTGTAGCTGTCCAGCTTCTGCGTGCTGCCGTCAATGGTTTTGGCTTCAAAGTCGTATACGGTGCTCATGATTCCTCTCCTTGATTCGCAGCAGTGCGCGGGTGCGCGGTTCCTCAGAAGTGTGCCGCAGTCAACGCCATCAGCGGTGTTGCCGTCTGCCGGACATTGTCCAGCCTGGCGGGAACCTGGGACAGCATGCGGGTTGCGAAATACTCGGCGGTGGCGAGTTTCATCTGACGCGCGGTGGCGTCGAGGTCCGAGGATTCCAGTGCCCGCACGATGCGCAGCCAGTTCCAGCCCAGGTACGTGAGGGCAAACGCACGCTGGTAGTCGACGCAGCCGAATGCCGCGTCGTCGGGTGTGGTCTTGTAGCTTTGCTGCACCCAGGCCGTGGTCTGCTCCAGCGCATCGAGCGCCACCTTCAGCGGGGCAGTCAGGACCTCGGGGCCGTCACCGAGGTCCTGACGGACGGCCTCGAAGAAGCGCCTGGGCAGGCGGCCGCCGTGCAGCATCAGCTTGCGGCGCACCAGGTCCATGGCCTGAATGCCGTTGGTGCCTTCGTACAGGCACAGAATCTTGGAGTCGCGCACGATCTGCTCGACGCCGTGCTCCTTGATGAAGCCGTGGCCGCCATAGACCTGGATGACCTCGGAGCCCAGCTCGACGGCCATGTCGGTGCAATAGGCCTTGACCAGCGGCGTGTTGAGGTCTACCCAGTCCTGCGTGGCCTCACGTTCGGCGCCATCCGGTAGGTGGTGCGCGAGATCGACGTACATCGCGGTCTCGTAGGCGAGGATGCGCGCGCCTTCAGTGACGGCCTTCATCATCATCAGCATGCGACGCACGTCCGGGTGGTGGACGATCTCGGCGCCACCGTTGAATGCCTTGCCCTGACGGCGGTCCAGCGCGTAGCGCACTGCGTTCTGGGTGGCCAGTTCGCATTGGCCCAGCCCCTGATAGCCGACCATGATGCGCGCCAGATTCATCATCACGAACATGTTCTGGATGCCGGTGTTCGGTGCGCCGACCATCCAGCCCTTGGCGCCGTCGAACTGCATGACGCAGGTGGCCGAGCCGTTGATGCCCATCTTGTGTTCGATCGCCTGGCAGCGCACACCGTTGCGCTCGCCCAGGGAGCCATCCGCATTGACCAGAAACTTCGGCACGACGAAGGTCGACAGGCCCTTGATGCCAGCCGGCGAGTCCGGCAGGCGTGCGAGCACGAAATGGACGATGTTGTCCGCCAGATCATGCTCGCCGGAGGTGATGAAGATCTTGCCGCCGTCGATCGAGTACGAGCCGTCGCCGTTGGCCGTGGCCTTGGTCTTGACCGCAGCCAGATCAGAGCCCGCCTGCGGCTCGGTGATGCACATGGTCCCGGTCCACTCGCCGGACGCCAGCTTGGGCAGGTACAAGGCCTTCTGTTCATCGGTGCCACTGGCCTGAATGGCTTCAAAGCAGCCCTGGGTCAGGCCGGGGTACAGGGCGAAGGCGATATTCGCCGAACACAGCATTTCCTCGATGACCTTCGACAGCGTGTACGGCAGGCCCGCACCGCCAAACTCCGGATCCTGCGAGAT
>JBFJJW010000252.1:0-4095 GCA_041612095.1 Solimonas sp.
ACTGGGCCTGCAGACCGCCGCCGGCGTACCGCTGATGTGCGACGAACCCGCCGACTTCAAGACCTTCCGCATCGGCCTGTTCGGTCTCGACAAGCTGGGCGATGTTGCCGGCACGGTGCAGCGCCTGCGGGCAGCGGTGGAGCGTCTTCCCGCGTAAGCAGCCTTCCCCTCCCCCAAACCGGGCATGCGAATTCCCTGAAAAGGGGCATCATGAGCCGCTGAAACTTGCGATACCGGTTGGGGGAGAACATGAGCACACATAAACTTCGCGGCCACGCGCGCCGCTTGAACTGGCTTGCGTTGGCCTGCGCTGTCGGGCTGTTGGCGGGATGCGGCTCCAGCCACACGCCGGGCGATGGCGGCTCGCCAGCTGCTGACGGCCCTGCGCCGCTGCCACCGGGCACCGACACCCTGATCATCGGCGGCACGATCACCCCGCCCGGCACCGATCTTGAGCACTTCACCACGGAAGTCGCGGCCTATGACGATCTGGTCTACGGCTATCCGCAGCTCACCGAAGACGAGCTGACCACGCGCTACTTCAAGAACGCGCGCTTCTACCACGCGCCATACGGACGCGAGTACAGTCCGCGTGAAGGCGTGCTGATACAACGCACGGCCGACTTCGGCCTGCCGATCATTACCGGCACCACCGATGAAGATGCGTTCTTTGGTGCCGGCTATGTGACCGCCGAGGACCGCCTGCCGATACTGGAGTTGTTGCGCGTGCTCGGCCGCGCCGAGGCCTTTGATCTGCTCGGCACCGCGCCGGCCTGGTTGCAGGACGCCGAGATGGTCCGGCTTTACGGCTACAGCGAAGATGAACTGCTGCAGATGGTTGATCATGCGGTGGAGGTGGCGGGGCCGGATGGCCCGATGCTGCGCCGCGCCTTCGTGGAATATGTGGCGGGCATCAACGCCTTCATCACCCAGACCGATGGCGACTCCCTCGGCACCTGGACGCTGGCGGATATCGTTGCCTGCACCAACGTCATCCGCGCACTGTTCGGCGCCGATGGCGGCAATGAGCTGACCAATGCGGCGGTGCTGGCCGGACTGGTAGCCGACTTCGGCGAGGCACAGGGTCGCCGCATCTACGACGACTTCCGCAATCGCTATAACAGCGATGGCCCGGTGCATACGCTGAAGTCATTCCCCTACATGCAGCGGGACACCGCCAAGCTGCATCCGGCCGCCAATGTCATGAACTACGGCAGCGGCGAGTTCGGCCTGCAGGGCATCATCGGCGGCCTGTTCGGCTCGCTGACCGATCTGCTCACCCGCAGCGCGATTAGTGCACCGGACAAGCGTGCGCTGCCGCTGCCGCGCGCGGCCGCGCGCAAGCGCCATCAGGAGCTTTCGGTGCTGGCCGAGAAATCCCGCATCCGCTTCGAGCGCCTCAACTTCAACACGCGCTTTGGCGTGCTGTCGTTGTCACAGCATGGCCACATGAGCAACGCACTGGTGATTGCCGGCAGCCGCTCGGCCAATGGCCATCCCATCCAGATCGCCGGCCCGCAGGCTGCGTACTTCAGCCCGGAAATCCTGGTGGACCTGGAAATGCACGGGCCAACCATAGACGCCCGTGGCGCCGGCTTTCCCGGGCTGTCGTTCGTACCCACCATCGGCCGCTCGCGCAACTACGCGTGGTCAGCCACGGCCGGCGGCTCGGACATGATCGATACCTTTATCGAAGAACTGTGCGAACCCGACGGCCGCCCGGCGACCGAACAGTCTCGCTACTACCTGCACAACGGCGACTGCAAGCCGATGTATCGCCGCCTGGTGCGCGCGTTGCCGATCACCCTGCCGGTGGATGCGATCCCCGGCACCGAGCTGACCGACATCTATGCAGAGCGTACCGTGCACGGCAATGTCACCGGCCGCGGCACGGTGGACGGCAAGGCGGTCGCGGTGGTGCATGCGCGTTCCAGCTTCCTGCGCGAGGCCGATGGCGCGGTGACTCTGCTGCGCCTGGCACGCGGCGAAGCGCGCACGGCCGAGCAGTTCCTGGAAATCTTCCGGCCGATGAACCTGACGTCGAACTGGATGTACATCAACGAAAAGGACATCGCCTATCACCACGCCGGACTGTTCCCGGTCCGCTCGCCAGAGGTAGACCCGGACTTCCCGGTCTGGGGCACAGGCCGCTGGGACTGGAAGGGCTTTTTGGACCCCTCGCAGCACCCGCATGAGATCAACCCGCCGCGCGGATTCCAGGTGAGCTGGAACAACCGGCCCGCGCCGGACTGGGGCGCGTCCGACGCACGCTTCTCCTGGTCCGGCCTGTACCGGGCGGACATGCTGGAAGACAAGATTGTGGCGGAAACCCAACCGATTACGCCGGTACGGCTGACGCAGTTGATGGAAGAAGCCGGACTCACCGACTTCCGCGGCAGTCATGTCTTGCCGGTGGTGCTGCGCGTACTGCAGGCAACGCAGGCGCCTTCCGAGCGCGAAGCCGCCGTGGTCGCGCTGATGGAGCAGTGGATCGCCAATCACGCGCTGCGCCGCGATGGCGATCAGGATGGCAACTACGACGACGGCGCCGCGATTGCGGTCATGGACGCCTGGTGGGCACCGCTGGTGGAGGCCATCTTCAATCCCGTCCTCGGTGACTACTCGCGCATCCCGACCGGCCTCGACAATGCCCCCGGCCCTACCGGCAGCGCCTATCAGGATGGCTGGTACGGCTTTGTGTGGACCGACCTGTCGCAGGTACTCGGCGATCCGATCAAGACGCCGACCTCGCAGGTCTACTGCGGTGCCGACCCCGACAGCGCAGCCACGCTGGCCGAATGCAGCGGCCGGCTATGGGCCTCGCTGAGTAGTGCCATTGATGCCGTGGAGCAGTCGCAGGGCAACGATCCGGCCGCGTGGACCACAGATGCCACGCTCGAGCGTATACGCTTCCTGCCGCTGGCCACGCTCTCCATGCATTGGGTGAACCGGCCGACCTATCAACAATTGATGACCTTTGGCGACTAAACTCGTACCCACTTCACGACAGGACTCTTTATGCAGGCGCTCATGTTGCCTTACCACTCCAGCTTGCTCGGCCTGTTTGCATTGGCCGTGCTGATCGTTATCCAGTTCCTGATGGTGGATGTGGCGATGATGCGCGCCAAGCACGTGCCGGGCATGCCGGTCACCGCGGGCCATGGCGACTTCTTCTTTCGCGCCAACCGCGCCTACGGCAACACCTATGAAGGCCTGGGGCTGTTCCTGCTGATCACGCTGCTGTGCCTGCTCTCCGGTGCAGACCCGCAGTGGACTGCCTACGGCGTCTGGCTGTTCACGGCAGCGCGCGCCGCGCACATGACCTGCTACTACTTCGACCTGCGCACAGCGCGCAGCACCGCGTTTGCATTCGGACTGCTTGCCAAGCTGGGCCTGCTGGTGATCGCCGGCCGCGCGCTGTTCTGATCCGCTGTACGCGTCAGGGCATGAATGCACACGGCTACGGCATCGGCGATGCCTCCCATCGCGCTGCGGGGGAGCTCGCGGGCATCACGCGCCTGGTCGATGAGTTCTACACCCTGATGGAGCAGCTGCCGGCCGCGCGGCGCATACGCAACATGCACCCCGCTGATCTCACGGAGTCACGACGCAAGCTGAGCTACTTCCTGAGCGGCTGGCTGGGCGGCCCGCGACTGTATGCCGAGCACTACGGCGGCATCAGCATCCCGGCGTTTCATCAGCACCTCAGCATCGACACGCCCGAGCGCGATGCCTGGCTGCTGTGCATGGAGCAGGCCATTGCCAGGCAGGATTATGCTGAGCCCTTCAAGGACTATCTGCTGACGCAGCTGCGGTTCCCCGCAGAGCGTATCCGTCAGGTCAGCGCTGCGCGCAGAGGGACGGCGCCCTAGCGCTTCTTGACCCGTGCCATCAGACGGCGCTTCTTCTTGATCTGGCGACCGGTGAGTTCATTCTTCTTGCCCTTGAACGGGTTGTCGCCGGTCTTGAACGACAGCAGCAGCGGCACACCCTTGAGCTTGAAGACATCACGGAAGCGGTTGGCCAGATAGCGCTTGTAGCTGGCGGGCAGCTTGTCGGTCTGGTTGCCGTGTATGACCACGGCCGGCGGATTGC
>JBFJJW010000253.1:0-4057 GCA_041612095.1 Solimonas sp.
GAACATGCTCGCGTTCAATGTCGGCGTGGAAATCGGCCAGCTATTGGCGCTCGCGGGAATTCTGGTCCTGATGGGCTTCTGGCGCCGCAGCACTGCGTTTGCGCGCCAAGCCTTCGCCGCCAATACGATCCTGATGGGTGCGGGGTTCCTGCTCACCGGCTACCAGTTGGCCGGCTATTTCAAGACCGCGTGAGGACTCCTTTGATGAAAGACACCCCGAATACGACGCCGATTTCCATCCACGCCTCGACGGCGCAACTGCTCAAGGCTACCGCGCTCGCTGCCGCAGTTGCGCTGGTGCTGCTGATCTGCGCCGTGCTGCCTGCCGAATACGGCTACGACCCGACCGGCGCCGGTCACGCGCTGGGTCTGACGGCGCTGCACCAGGCCGGCCAGGAAGAAGAGGAGGCGGTGCAGCTCCCGCAGACCGACAAGACCATCGGCGCGACCGTGGTGCAGTACGAGGCCCCGTTCAGGGTGGAGGAGTTGTCGCTCACCTTGCTGCCGAATGAGGGCGCGGAGATCAAGGCGCTGATGCGGGCCGGAGAATCGTTCGTGTTCGGCTGGTCCAGCAGCGCGCCGGTGAGCTTCGACATGCACGGCGAGAAGGTCGGCGGCGGCGATGAGTTCAGCAGCTACTGGAAGGATCGCGACCAGACCGCGGCTCACGGCCGCTTCATCGCGCCCTTCGACGGCACGCACGGCTGGTGGTGGAAGAATCGCGGCGGCGAACCGGTGAAGATTACCGTGAAGGTCAGCGGTTACTTCGAGCGCCTGTTCATGCCGGGGTAGCGCGCCCCGCTGGAAGCCAAGGAGGGAGCCGCGTCAGCGAAGCCCCGGCTCTGCTGCTAGCGGCGCCGGTCCATGTGCTGAGCGCCCAGTTGCGTTCTGGCTGGCAAACAGTGAGCCTGAGCAACAACAAGGACTGGGAAAGATGGTGCGCCCGGCAGGATAGAAGTGGGAACTCCTGGAGCCCCATTATCAGCTTGGCATAGAGAACGTAACCGCCTGGTTATATTGTGTAGACGGTCCGCTACTGAGGCACCGAGGTTGACGATGCGCTTGAGACGGCAGAGCAGGCCGAGGTTTAGTATCTGAACCGCCATCACGGTTCGTACGCAGAAGGATAGATGCACGGGTACTTCTGGCTAATTGACAGCATGCCCTCCAGTTCATCGTCGTGAAACGGTCCGGAATTATGCTGCGCGTCATGCTCCCTAATGCCCGTATTTCGCTCGGCGCCTGGCTGGCGCTCGGGCTGGCCGCGGCCGCCTGTACCGATCAGGCCGCTACCCTGCCGCCGGCACCCGAGCCGGAAACCCGCAGCCTGACACTGAGCCTGAGCGTGACGCCGGCGCTGATCCGCGCCGGTGAATCCGCCGAGATCCAATGGAGCGCGCCGCAGGCCACGCAATGCACGGCGCAGGGCGACTGGCTGGGCGCCCGTGCCCAGTCGGGGCGCGAAAGCGTCGCACCCGCCGTCGCGGGAGACTACAACTACCGCCTGCGCTGCAGCCGCGACGACGAGTCCATAGAACGCAGCGTGACGCTACAGGTGCTGGCCGATACGCCTGGCGCGGACGTGGTGCTGAGCCTCAGCGCCGAGCCGACACAGCTGGTATTGGGTGAAACCGCCGCCCTGAGCTGGGCAGCGGTGTATGCGCTGGAGTGCATGGCCAGCGGCGCCTGGTCCGGCGCGCGCGCCCTGTCCGGCAGCGAACCGGTCACCCCGGCAGCGACCGGCCCGCAGGTCTATACGCTGGACTGCAGCGGCGCGGCCGCACCCGCCACGGCCAGCGTCACTGTCAACGTGCTGCCGCCATCCGCTGATCCCTACGCCGAGGCGCACGCCGAATTCACGCGGCTGCGCCAGCTTGAAACCCGGACGAGTTCCCCATGAAGACCGCCAGCCCGCTGCTCTGCGCCTTACTCTTCACTGCGGCCGCGTTGTACGGCACGCCCGCGCCTGCTGCCGGCATGACCACCCATGCGCTGATGGCCGACTACGGCCGCCAGGCGCTGCCCGATGGTCCTCTCAAGCAAATTCTCAGTGCCCACCGGCCGTCGCTGGTGGCGGGCGCCATCTACCCGGACGGCGGCTATGGCAGCGGCGCAGCCTTCCCCGAAGACCGCGATATGGCCGAGCGTGCGCACTGGGGCGAGTTCCATATCGCCTTCATGCGCCACCTGCGCGAACGCGGCTGCGGCGCGCAGGCCGCGCGGCTGCTGAATCTGCCCGCCCCGGTCACGCCACCGGGCTCGGTCGTCGAGAACCCGGTGGGTGCCGCCGATCTGGCCGGGCTGACCAATGAATGCGGGCGGCTGATTGCCTTTGCCTTCGGCACCGCGGCACATGGGGTCACCGACGAGACCTGGGACGCGCAGTTCGAGCCCGAGGTCCGCGACCGCGGCGAGGACCCCAATGTCAGCAATGCATTGGATGCCGAGGGCCTGTGGGGGCCATTCACGCCAGGCAGCACGCTACGCGCGGCGCTGGGCGACAACTACCATTACCTCAGCGACCTGTGGGCGGCGACGCCGATGAATGCCATCGAATACGCCATGGACGTGATCGCCATCGTCGAGCACCGGCTCTGGGATCGTGCGCCGACGCTGGTGTTTCCGCCGACCACGGACCTGATGGCGGTCTATACCCGCAGCGGCGCGCCGGTGTCCGCTGCGCAGATCGAACGCGGCAATGCCTTTTCGCGCGGCGCGGTCGAAGCACAGACCCTGACGGCGCAGATCGACTACCCGCGTGTGCGCTCGCACATGCCATGGTCCGCCAACAATTACTTCCTCAATGCCGGCGGCGTGGTTTCCTCCGGCCGTGTGGTGGCGGCCATGTACCAGAACATGTGGGCGCAGCTCACCGGCCCGGCTGACCAGGTGCTGACACCGCGCGTGGCCGGCCACTACCCCAGCCACGGTGCGCATGAGGTGCAGCTGCGCCCGAACGACGGCGGCTGGACGCAGCACCGCTGGATGCACGTGTTCTTCGACGCTGAAGTCGATCCACAGAGCATTGAACAGCCCGGCGCCTTCGCCCTCTATGACGAAGACGGCAAGCGCATCGACGTGACCGTGGAAGGCGGCCACGGCTGGTCGCGGTTCTGGTCGCACTCGACGCGCCTGCGTCTCAACGAAGTACTGCGAGCCAATCATCGGTACACCGCAGTGCTGACCCCCAAGGTCGCCGACTGGAACGGCCAGCCGCTGGCGCGGCCCTATGTGTGGGAGTTTGTTACCGCGCCCTGATTGCCCGAGGCGGCGGCAGCGCCGAGGGGGCGACTACTCTGGCGCGCGCATTCTTTCTTTGATTCCTAATAGCGGGACCGCTCCACTATTGGCTTACAAGCGGCTGGTCCGCCACGCAGCCCGCAACCGGCGCTGTCAGCGCACGGACGATCCGCCTTCGCGATTCAGCGTCTCAAACCCGCGCGCGCACAACTCGACCATTGCCGGCGCCTGCGCCAATGTCGTAACCGGCAACCTGATTGGCAGCAGCAGACTGGTGGTATACCAGTTTGCGACCCAACTGCCCTATGACACCGTCCGACTGGCGTTTACCGGGCTGCTGCAGAAGGGGCTCTCCGCAGAAGTATTCGAGTTCCTCAGCGACGATCCCGCGCTGTAGGCGGTACCCGGGCATTGCCCGAATTGATGTTGGTGCGCCCGGCAGGAGTCGAACCTGCGACCCTCGGCTTAGAAGGCCGATGCTCTATCCAACTGAGCTACGGGCGCGTGCGGCGATTCTAGGTGATACGTTTGGGCAAGTCTTGCCGCACGGCGCGTATGGGACGCGAACTGCGCGGCGAGCGCGCATCGATACGCCGGAGAGGGCGGAATACCTGGCCAAGGCTGTTGACCCGCAAAATGTTCTGCTATGATTCGCGCCCCTGAGCGGTACCAGGCGGGGGAACTCCCAGTGGTGGGCGTAGCTCAGTTGGTTAGAGTCCCAGATTGTGATTCTGGTTGTCGGGGGTTCGAGTCCCCTCGTCCACCCCATTTTTTGTAGCGTCGTGCGGGCTGCTAGCTCAATGGTAGAGCAGCTGAC
>JBFJJW010000254.1:0-4036 GCA_041612095.1 Solimonas sp.
AGCCATCGCCATGTTGGACGCCGATCTCAAACCCCAGTTGCAGGCCTACCTCGAGAAGGTGACGCGGCCGATCGAGATCATCGCGTCGCTGGACGACGGTGAAAGCTCGGCCGAGATGCTGGGCCTGCTCAAGGACATCGCCTCGCTGTCTGCGCAGATCACGCTCACCGAGCGCCGCGATGACGGCGAGCGCAAGCCCTCGTTTGCGCTGACCAGCCCCGGCCAGAACATCCACCTGCGCTTCGCCGGCATTCCGCTGGGCCATGAGTTCACCTCGCTGGTGTTGGCGCTGCTGCAAGTGGGCGGGCATCCGTCGAAGACGGCGGCCGAGGTCATCGAGCAGATTCGGAATCTCGATGGCGACTACCGCTTTGAAACCTACTTCTCCCTGAGCTGCCAAAGCTGCCCGGATGTGGTGCAGGCGCTGAACCTGATGGCGGTACTGAATCCGCGCATCCAGCACGTTGCCATCGATGGCGCGCTGTTCCAGGACGAGGTAGAGCAGCGGCAGGTGATGTCGGTGCCCAAGGTGTTTCTCAACGGGGAGTCTTTTGCGTCCGGCCGCATGGAGATCGAGGAAATCCTCGCCAGGATAGACACCGGCGCGGCGGCACGGGATGCCGAGAAGCTCAAGGCCAAGGCGCCGTATGACGTGCTGATCGTCGGCGGTGGCCCAGCCGGTGCAGCGGCCGCCATCTACGCCGCGCGCAAGGGCATCCGCACCGGCATTGCCGCCGAGCGCTTCGGTGGGCAGGTGGGCGACACGATGGGCATCGAGAACTTCATCTCGGTTGCCGAAACCGAAGGGCCGAAGATGGTCGCGGCGCTGGAACAGCATGTGAAGCAGTACGACGTAGACATCATGAACCTGCAGCGGGCCGAGAAGCTGGTGCCTGGCGGCGAGTTCATCGAGGTGCAGCTAGCCAACGGCGCGGCGCTCAAGGCGCGCAGCGTGATTCTCTCGACCGGCGCACGCTGGCGGCAGATGAACGTGCCCGGTGAGAACGAGTACCGCAACAAAGGCGTGGCCTACTGCCCGCACTGCGATGGCCCGCTATTCAAGGGCAAGCGCGTGGCGGTGATCGGCGGTGGCAACTCGGGCGTAGAAGCCGCTATTGATCTGGCCGGCATCGTCGGTCATGTCACGCTGATCGAATTCGACAGCCAGTTGCGCGCCGACGCCGTGTTGCAGCGCAAGCTCGGCAGCCTGCCGAACGTGCGGATCATCACCTCCGCGCAGACCACGGAAGTGACCGGCGACGGTCAGCGCGTCAACGGGCTGGTGTACAAGGATCGCAGCAGCGGCGAAACCCATACCGTGGAGCTGGAAGGCATCTTCGTGCAGATCGGTCTGCTGCCAAACAGCGAGTGGCTCAAGGACACGCGGAAGCTGTCACCGCGCGGTGAGATCGAGGTGGACGCGCGCGGGCAGACCTCGCTGCCGGGTGTGTTTGCCGCCGGTGACGTCACCACCGTGCCGTACAAGCAGATCGTGATTGCGATGGGCGAAGGCTCCAAGGCCGCGTTGAGTGCCTTCGATCACCTGATCCGCACCTCGGCACCGGAAGAGGCCAAGGCGGCAGCCTAGCGCGATACGGGAGTGAAGGCGGGGTTGCCAGCAAGGCCGGGCGAATGCCCGGCCTTGTTTCGTTTGGCGCAGCCGCGCTGGGGTGCCTGCGCGGTCTGCGTAGGCCCGCCGACTGGGCCTGTAGTGTCACGGCATCAGGCTGTCCAGTACGGCTGGAAAATCGGTTTCGATTCCGTCCACACCCAAATCGATCATGTCCAGCATGGTGTCGGGATCAAGAACCGTGTAGACGTAAACAATCATGCCGTTGGCATGGGCGGCGTCGACGAAGTCCTGGGTGGCGGTTTCGTACTCCACTTCGAATCCGACCACGCCCAAGCCCTTCAGATCGTTGAAGGCCGCGGTGTCCAGGGTGCTTGGCACCGCGCCCCACAGGATGGGGGCGTTAGGTAGATTTGCCTTGAAGTTGGCAGCAGCGGAGCGGCTCTGGTTCTGCGAGAGCCAGATCATGTCCTGCGACACGCCGGCAGCATCTACCGCGCGCCGGATCGCCGCGCCGACGTTGACGGACTTCACGTCGAGCAGCAGCTTGCCCTTGCCTCTGGCTGCGAGCAGCGTCTCGGTAAGGGTGGGCACCTGCTCGCCGGCGAATGCAGGGTCGAACCATGAACCCGCATCCAGGGCCTTGAGAGCCGACAGTCTGTAGTTGACGGCCAGCCCGGTGCCGTTGGTGGTGCGATCGACGGTTTCGTCGTGCATCAGCACGACTTCACCGTCGGCCGTCACCCTGACGTCAGCTTCGATGTGATCCGCACCCGCCTCGAAGCTTCTGGCGATGCCCGCCAGCGTGTTTTCAGGAGAGAAGCCGCCGATGGCACGGTGGGAGATGATCTCGACCCTGCGGCTGGCGATCTGGGCAGGGGCCGGCGCGGTCGTTCCCGGCACGCTGGCGCCAGCAGCGTTGGGGCCACCCAGCGCCGTGATTTCGGCGGGCGACATCAGGCGATCAACGTACAGGACACTGCTGACATAGCCATTCGCCGTCTCACCGTCATTGTCGGTAAACAGCTGCAGCTCCGGCCCCAGCGCCCAGCGGCATCGGCTGGCGCCACTGGTCTGTTCAGGGGTGTACTGCCCCCCCACAAACAGCCCATCCACAAACTTGCTTATCTGCCCGGTGCCGCCGGAGCCCAACGCGCATTGCACGGTGACCGCAATGCGGTGCCACGCGCCGGGGGCCATCGCGGCGTAGGTGTTATAGCGGCCGTTGACCCCGAGCCCCAGCGCGCCGTCTGCGACATCCGCCACGAACATATCGGCATCATCGGAATTGCTTGCACCCACCTGAAACAGGCTGCGATAGGCAGCCGTGCCGTCTTCCGGCCACAGCACGTCCATGATGACGGTGTAGTTTGAGACCAGGCCGTCGTTGATGAACACGCCATTGGGTGAACTGCGGTGGGTGAGGGTGTAGCCCTGGCCCGGCGTTGTAGCCGGAAATGCCATCACGTCGGGGTCTTCACCGTTGATCAGAGGAAGGCCGAGCGCACTGGCCTTGGCGTACTGGGTCAGCTGCTCGCCCCAACCGGTACGGGCCAGATCGCGGTATTTCAGTTCTGCCGCGCCGCTGAACGCACCGAGACGCTGCTGAGGATCGTCAAAGGTCCAGACGGTCGCGGCACCGGCAATCGGCTCCACCACGGTCAAGGTTCTCGTGCCGCTCACCGTGCCCGAGCGTGCAGTGATCTCAGTGGCGCCAGCGCTGATGCCGGACGCCAGCCCCCCGGCGCTGACGCCTGCCACATCAGTGCGGCTGGACGCCCAGGTGACGGAGCCGGTCAGGTCGTCAGTGGTGCCATCCGAGTATCTGCCCGTCGCAGTGAGCTGCACCTCCATGCCGATGGCAATTGCTGATCTTGCAGGCACGACGGCGATGGACGTCAGGGTAGCGGGGCCAGACGGTGCGCCGGCACCACCGCCACCGCAGCCAGCAACTAACAGCACGATTGCCAGCCACAGCAGCCGTTGTATGCCCACTGAGCAGTGTGTTTCGCGCATCAATCCAAGCTCCGGTCGCTCTTAACTTCCTGTCGACCTTCAAAATAGCCTGATGCCGGCCCTAAGCGTGCTGTCTAAGCAGCCCTTGGCGACCGGCGGCGGCTGATCATGAGGTGAGCGGTCAGCCGCCCGAGCCACGGACTGGGCCGGGCAGGGTTAACTCAGTTGGCAACTGACTTCATCGCGGGGCTTACCTGGCTTATCGCCCGCCGCCGTCAACCTCACGCTGCAACAGCTTCTGAGCGTAGGGTGAGTTGGGCCCAATCAGGTTCCGGGCCCCGCAGTCCGGGCACACCGGATACCGATTCCGGTACCGCCTGAGCGAATAGATCAGGCCCGGTAACAGTCCGCACAGCCACAGCAAGAACTCGACCGTCTTGTCCCCATCGCTGATCATTTTTGCGGTGCCGACATATCCGCAATGGATGCACAACTGCTCGCGCTCACCGA
>JBFJJW010000255.1:0-4018 GCA_041612095.1 Solimonas sp.
CAGGTGCCGGAGGCGCGCCGGGCGATCTGGACTCGCGCCCGTGTTCAGCAGCAGCGCCCAGCAGCGGATCTGGCCTCGCACCCTCACCTGGCGCTGCTGCGCGAGCTGATCGACCGCCTGCGGGCCGGAGGCACCTCGGTCTGTCTGGTCAGAACCCCGGTAACCGAACGGTATCTGGCCGAGATCCAGCGGTACCCGGAGCTTCAGTTGTATGAGGCCACCCTCGCCGACCTAGTCGCCGAAACCGGCGTGCGCTGGGTAGACTCCCACACCATGAACCCGCCACTGCAGCTACACGAATTTCTCAATCAGGACCACGTCAACGCAGTCGGCGCTGCGCGCTACGCGCCGTGGCTGCTGCAGCAATGCGGGCGTGCGCGGTGAATCACGAGACGCGCACGCAGACGCCTAGCTCAGGCCTGGCCCTGCTGCTGATGCTTTGGTGGGTGTTCAGCATTGTCGATTCGGCGCTGGCGCAGGCGCAGATTCAATTGCTCGGCGACCGGGTGCCCATCGGCGGCTGGGCGCTGGACGCACTACTGCTGCTGGCTCTGCTGGTTCTGGTCCTGCGTAACGGACTCCCGTCGGTGCCGAGCTCGATCGCATGGACTTGGGGGCTGCTCAGCGCCTATCTGGCGGTGGAACTGGTGTTCCTGGCGGCGCGCAAGCAAACCCCGGCGCTGGTCATGGTCACCGACTTCTACCGCTACTACTTCTACCTCTTGCTGCTGCCTGCCGCATATCTCTGCGCCGAACGCGTCGATGAAGGCCGTTTGAGCAAATGGCTGCTGTGCTGTTTCGTGCCGCTGGCATGGCTCGGCCTGCAGCAGCATTTCAGCGGAGACGCGATGCTGCCCACGCAGTCCGGCGACGGGCGCTTCCAGATCTTCGCCTGGGGCTTTCAGGGAGACATCCGCGCATTCTCGCTGTTCAACTCCGGCTGGAGCTTCGGCCATTTTGGCGCCTTGATGGCAGCATTGGTTCTCTGTACCTGGCGACTGCGCCCGGCAAAGATCCCTGCAGCACTTTGGCTTGGATTGCTCGTGCTAGCCCTGGTGGCGGTCTACGCCTCGCACACTCGCACTGCGTTTCTGGTCGCCGCGGCCGCGGTCTTCGCGGTGCCGTTTGCGCTACGCATGAGCCTCACCGGCCGACGCGGTGCCCTGGTGCTGTTGCCGGTGCTGTTCGCCTTCGGCGGTTGGTTGGTGGCTGTGGGCGCCGGCTGGCTCGTGAAGTCACTCGACCTCGGCAACGAGACCCTGTTCAGCCAGGGGTCCCTGAACGCTCGTTTCGACGCTTGGGACTACTACGGGGGGCGCTGGCTCTCAGGAACCTGGGCAGAGGTGATGTTCGGTACGGGCCTTGGCCAGCACGACAGCGGCGCGCTCTACAGTGAAAGCACGGTGCTAATCGACAACATGTTCATCGCCATTGGCCTGCAGGTGGGCCTAGTGGGTGTACTGCTGTGGACAGCGTGCATGTGGACCATTTGGCTGCGCATGCTCGCACTGGCGGAAGCCCGGGACAGTCCGTTGCACTGGGCCCTGGCTGCGGTCTGGGCGACCTGGCCGCTGTCCCTGATGTTCTGCGCATCCTCAAACTTCTACGGCCTGCTCGCAGTGATCGCGGTAATGGCCGGTCGCTGGGAGCAAGTCGACGCTTCGCTATTCAGCGACGACCCCAGCGGCGACGAGATGCCGCAACACGCTCTCGGCGATCGCCTTATGCCCCGCCACGCCCGGGTGGGTGTCGTTCGGCAGGAATAGATCGGGGGTGCCGGCATCAACCGCACGGTCGAATGCGAGATCTAGTCGCGGCAAATTCAGCGCCGGATCACGCGCGAGCTTGGCGATGATTTCCGGATAGCCTGCCGGCAAATCAACCACTTGGCGGCGATACGTGCTGAGCTTGTCGGGCACCACCAGCACCATGAAGTAGCCCACGCCCGCCGCATGCATCTGGTTCTGAATCGACAGAAGGGCGCAGCGTTGGCGCTCGATCTGCTCCGCTGTAGCGTCGACTTTTCGCAGATCGTCGGCGTACACCAGCAGACTGCGATCAGCGCGGCTGGAGAATAGCCCGCCGCGGTCGAGGTCGAAATGCAGCGTCTCATTCCACCCTGGGTGCAAGGCGTTGAGCAACTTTCTCTTGAGGTGATTTGCACCCAGAGAGAAATCCACGCCGGCGATGGAAGTTGATGGCGGTGACCAGACTCCGGAACGGGGCACTAGCGGTTCCAGCGGCAGAGGTTGCGGATCATGCGGTACCCCTTGGCACGCGGTCGGGTCGGCGCCGGCCGTGATCCTGCCCAACGCGGTGATCGCTCGCTCGGCGAACTCGAGTATGAATACACGCGGGGGTGCCGCTTGGAACTGCGGGTCCTGCATCAGATCATCGAGCAGCCACTCGGCGCGATGCAGCGCCGCAATCTTCCAGCCGCTGGCCTTGGCGAGGTGATTGGGCCAGTAGACCCCAGGGTCCGTCTGCTCGCCAGCATTGTGCAAGCTCATTGAATCGCCCAGCACCAACACTTCGATACCGGCCGGATAGCTTGCCGCCTGCCTATACAGCGCTGGCTGGTAGCGCTGTTGCGGTGCACGCCATCCGTAATCGACCTCGGAGTAGCCTCCAAGCCGCGTCAGATCGCCGACATAGGGCGGCACCCGCATGCCAAACCAGGCGATCGTCAGGCCAAACCCGCCATAGACCACGAGCAGCACCAGCAGCGAAATGCGGTATCGGCTCATGGCTAGAACTGGAAGTATAGAAACTGGCTGATATTGGACATGTTGGCCAGCGCCAGCGCAGCGAGCACCGCAGTTGCCAGCACCCAAGGCCAAGTCGGCGCCCAATGCCAGCGCGTTGGATCAGCGGGGTCATCCCGCAGCACCGGCGCTTCGCGCGCCAGCATCTGATAGAGGTTGGGCGCAGACAAGGCGATGGCGCTCAACAGTGCTATCCATAACAGCGGTGCATAGGTCAGCATCAGCGCGGCGTTGGCGAAACCTATGTGTGCCGCCTCAAGTATCGGCGCCACGGGGTAGAGCGCGGATTGCCAGTGCAGCGGCAGGTGCGCACCATGCAGCCCGAACATACCGGCAAACAAACGCATCGCAGTATCCGTGGAGTCGGCGCGAAACATCACCATGCCGAATATCCACGCAAGCAGCGTAAGAGCCTTGGCACCGAAACCATCCCACCACAGGCGCTCGCGCTGCCAGCCGAGCCGGCTACGCAACCGCGCCCAGGCATTGTTCATGGCGACCAATAGGCCGTGATAGGCACCCCAGATCACGAAGGTCGTCCCGGCGCCATGCCAGATGCCGCTGAGGAACATGGTGAAGAAGGCATTGAAGTACGTCCGCAAGGGGCCTTTGCGGTTGCCGCCCAAGGGGATGTAGACGTAGTCACGCATGAACCGCGTCAGGGTGATATGCCAACGCCGCCACAGCTCGGAAATGCTCCCGGCCTTGAACGGCGAATCGAAGTTCAACGGCAGGCGCATACCTACCAGCAACGCCAGCCCGATCGCCATGTCCGAGTAGCCAGAGAAATCAAAGTACAGCTGCAGCGTGTAGCAGAGCGCTCCGGTCCATGAAAGAAACAGGTCCAGGTTCTCGCCTTGAGCGGCCGCGCCGAAGACCTGGTTCGCGTACACCGAAATGCTGTCGGCCAGGACGATCTTCTTGAACAGCCCGGCACTGAAGATCGTCAGCCCCAGCAGCAGCTGCCGCGCGCGCGGGCTCCAGCGTCCCTGAGCCTCCAGCTGCGGGATGATGTGCCCGTGATGCACGATCGGCCCCGCAATCAGTTGCGGGAAGAAGGTCACGAACAGCGCGTAGCGCGACAATGAGTATTCGTGGGTCAGGCCACGGTACGAGTCAACCAGATAAGCAATCTGCTGGAACGTGAAGAACGAGATGGCCAGCGGCAGCACAATATCCGGCGGGTTGTATGCAGTACTCAGTAGGCTATCGACACTGCCCAGCACGTAGTTCGTGTACTTGTAGTACAGCAA
>JBFJJW010000256.1:0-4005 GCA_041612095.1 Solimonas sp.
CGTCACAAGCCCATGAGTGAAAACAAGTCCTTTATCCGCCGCGTCTTCGGTTTCATCTGGGGCACGGTGGTTTTTGTGTTCAGGACCCTGGTGGTGCTGAGCCTGATCGCATCGCTGACCCTGTTGTGGCTGACCTTCAAGGGCGGTAGGCCGATGACGGTCGAGGATAACGTCGCCCTGATCCTGGCACCGACCGGTGTGCTGGTCGAGCAGGTGGACGAGGACCCGAGCCAGCAGTTCCTGCAGGACATCAGCGGCGAGCAGCCTGCCCAGTCCAGGCTGGGCGACCTGATCGAGGCCCTGCAGACCGCCCGGGACGACCCCCGCATCAACTTCGCGGTACTCAAGTTCGACGGACTCTGGGGCGCCGGTCTGCCGCAGCTGGAGGAACTCGCAGTTGAGATGCGTGCCTTCCGCGACTCCGGAAAGAAGATCGTTGCCTACGGCCCCTGGTATGACCAGCCGCACTACTACGCGGCCGCGCAGGCGGATGAAATCGTCATCGATCCGATGGGCATGGTCGCGGTGGAGGGTTACAGCCTCTACGGCAACTACTTCAAGGAAGCGCTGGACAAGCTTGGCGTCGACATCCACGTGGTCCGCGTCGGTGAGTACAAATCTGCGGTAGAGCCGTTTACCCGCAACGACATGTCTGCCGAGGCACGCAGTGCGAATCTCGACTGGCTGGGCGACCTATGGCGCGACTACGGTGCCACCATCGCGCAGGGCCGCAAGTTGCCCGATACGACGGCTGATGATTACGTGCGCGAGCTGCGCGCGGGCCTGACCCGTAACGGCGGCGACGCTGCCGCGTACGCCAAGGAGCACGGCTGGGTCACGCACATCGAAACGCTGACCGACTTCCGTACACGCATGTCCGAGCTTGTCGGTCGCGACGAAGACCACGGCAGCTTCCGCCAGGTTCACTATCGTGACTATCTGCGAGCGACGCGCGCGGAGCATCTGGCCAAAACGCCGGTGGCACCGCACGACAAGGTGGCGCTGATCGTGGTCCAGGGCGAGATCGTTGACGGGCCCGGTGATGTGGGTCAGGCCGGCGGCGATGTCATTTCCGACCTGCTGGACGATGCCCGCCGCGACGAGGATGTGCATGCCGTCGTCCTGCGGGTGGATTCCCCCGGCGGCAGCGTCTGGGCCTCGGAGCAGATCCGTCGCGCGGTACGCAATCTGAAAGCCGCCGGCAAGCCTGTGGTCGCCTCGATGTCGACCGTCGCCGCCAGCGGTGGCTACTGGGTGTCGATGGACGCTGACCAGATCTGGGCGCACGACAGCACCATCACCGGCTCGATCGGTATATTCGGCATGCTGCCAACGCTGGATCGCAGTCTGGCCAAGCTCGGCATTCACACTGATGGCGTCGGCACCACCAGCCTGTCGGGGGCGTTTCGCATAGATCGGCCGCTGTCGCCGGAGATGGGGGCCATCATTCAGTCGCAGATCGAGAAGGGCTATCGCGATTTCATCCAGGGCGTGGCCGAAGGACGCAAGCTGGAGGTCGAGAAGGTCGATCAGCTCGCGCGCGGTCGTGTCTGGAGTGGGGCGGACGCCAAGGAGCGGGGCCTCGTTGACCATATTGGCGGCCTCAAGCAGGCGGCGGATGCCGCCGCGGAGCTGGCGGGCCTGAGCGTGGACGACTATCAGCTGGACGAGCGGATGCCCGAGCGTGACTTCACCTCGCGCCTGCTCGCGCGCTTCTCGGGCAGCATCCAGATCGAGCTGATTCCCGGCGCCAGGACATGGCTACGGCAGCTGGGGGCGCGGACCGATATCGAGCGCATCCTCAGCAGCTTCAATGATCCGCGTGGCGTCTATGCCCACTGCTTCTGCACGCCGTCCGGCGGGGGGCGCGAGCACTGATGGCACGGGTGCGCGTCGGTGACATCGACGTCCATTACCAAGAGGTGGGCTCCGGCCCGCCTCTTGTTTTGTTGCACGGGCTCGGGGGCTCGCTGACCGATTGGGAGCATCAGGTCGATTTCTTCGCCAGGCGCTACCGCGTGATCATTCCCGACCTGCGTGGCTTCGGTGCGACGCCGCGGGGGCGGGGCCTGCCCAGCATCCCGCGGTTTGCCGCCGACATCCGCGGACTGATGACGGCACTGGAGCTGCGTTGCTTCCGGCTGATCGGCCATTCCATGGGCGGCGCGGTGGCGCAGCAGCTGGCACTGGACTGGCCCTCGGCGGTGGAGCGCCTGGTGATCGCCAACAGCGTGCCGACCTTCCAGCCGCAGGCCGCGCGGCACTATCTGGAGTTTGCCTACCGCTGGGTGGTGATGGGCCTGCTGGGGCCGGCGCGGCTCGCGCACATCGGTGCCTGGCGCATGTTCCCACAGCCGGAGCAAGCGGCCGAGCGCGAGAAAAGCATCGCCCGTGGCGCGCGCAATACCCGCGCGGCCTATCTGGGCACGCTGGCCGCCATGGTGCGCTGGAACATCATTGACCGGCTGGGTGAACTGGAGATGCCGGCGCTGGTGCTGGCCTCCGAGCATGACTACTTCGGCCACGCCGAGACCGTGAAGTTTGCACACGCGTTGCCGCGTGGTCGTCTGCATGTGGTGCCCGGTGCGCACCACGGCCTGCCGGCAGAACAGCCGGAAGTCTTCAATGCGCTGGTGCAGAAGTTCTTCGACGCCCATGTACCGGTGCGTCGCCACGAGGGTCCGGTGTGAGCAACGCACCGATCGGCGTGTTTGATTCCGGTGTCGGCGGCATCTCGGTCCTCCGGGAAATACACGCGCTGCTGCCCAGCGAAAACCTGATCTACTACGCCGATAGTGGCTACTGCCCCTACGGCGGCAAGTCCCGCGAGGCGATCGTCGAGCGCGCACTGCATATCACCGACACCTTGCTGGCACGCGGGGCCAAGCTGATCGTCGTGGCCTGCAACACTGCAACGATAGCCGCGGTGGAGCAGCTGCGGGCGAGCTACCCGGTGCCCTTCGTGGGCATGGAGCCGGCCGTAAAGCCTGCCGTCGCCGCCAGCAAAACCGGGGTGGTCGGGGTGCTGGCCACCGGCGCGGCATTGGCGGGTGAGAAGTTTCACAAGCTGCTGGCCGAGCATGCACATGGGGTCCGGGTCATTACCCAGCCGTGCCCGGGCTGGGTGGAGCAGGTTGAAGCCGGCGATCTCAGCGGACCGGTCACCCGGCGGCTGGTGGAAACCCATACCGCCGCCTTGCGCGCCGCCGGTGCCGATGTGCTGGTGCTCGGCTGCACCCATTACCCGTTTCTTGCGCCCCTGATTGCCGAGGTCATGGGGCCCGGGGTTCAGTTGCTGGACACCGGCGCCGCCGTTGCACGTCAGGTCCGCCGCCTGCTGGAGCGTGAACAGCAGCTGCGATCGGGGGGCGAGGGCACCATTGAGTGGCTTACCAGCGGTGACGCCGGCGGCTTTCCGGCACGTTGCCAGCAGCTGCTGCGTGGCTGAGCCGCTGCGTTCGGCCGCAACTGCCGATGCCGGCAGCGGCACCCGATCTTGAATCTGCGGAATTGCGCCCGATGTGGACTGGGCTGGAAATCGTAGCGGTTCAGGGTCATAGCGAAACGCAATGAACCTGATACCAACAATCAATTTCATGTATTGAGTGCGCTGCACTAGGATAGCGGCTCAATTGTTCATACACCCATCAGAAAAAGGACTTTAGCTATGTCGCTGATCAATACCACCGTCAAACCGTTCAAGACCCAGGCCTTCCACAACGGCAAGTTCGTTGAGGTCTCCGACGCCAGCCTCAAGGGCAAGTGGTCGGTTGTGGTGTTCATGCCGGCAGCCTTTACCTTCAACTGCCCGACCGAAGTCGAAGACGCCGCCGAGAACTATGCGGCCTTCCAGAAGGCGGGTGCCGAGGTGTACATCGTCACGACCGACACGCATTTCTCGCACAAGGTCTGGCACGAGACCTCGCCGGCCGTCGGCAAGGCCAAGTTCCCGTTGGTCGGCGACCCGACGCATCAGCTGACCCGCGCCTTCGACGTGCATATCGA
>JBFJJW010000257.1:0-3964 GCA_041612095.1 Solimonas sp.
CGCGGACTTGAGCGGGCGTCCGTACGTAAAGGGTGCCGCATGCTGAGCAGCCGAACGAAGGGCCGCTACAGCGGCGCCGGCGGGTTCACCCTGCTGGAGGTGCTCATCACCATGATCATCCTAGCCTTCGGTTTGCTGGGCCTGGCCGGCATGCAGAGTGCTATGCACCTGGCCGAAGTTGAATCATTCCAGCGGGCTCAGGCTGTGCTGTTGGTGCAGGACTTTGGCAGCCGAATCCGAGCGGCCGGAGTAAACGGGGCGGCGGCCTACGTTACCGGTACCGGCACAGACGAACCATTAGGGACCGACACTGAATTCGACTGCTCGTCGCCAACGACCCGAGCCGATATCGACAAGTGCGAGTGGAGCAACCTGCTGTTGGGCGCATCGGAGACGAAGGGCGGCGCCAACGTGGGTGGCATGATTGGCGCTCGCGGCTGCGTTGAGGAGCTGCAAGCAAGCGATGCCTCCGCCGGCGTATGCACGGCAGGCGTGTACAGGGTTACGGTGGCATGGCAGGGGCTGAAGGGTACCGTCGCGCCCTCATTGGCCTGCGGCGAGGATGAGTACGGCAGCGAGACGCTTAGGCGCGCCATTAGTTTACTGGTCACTTTGGGGCTGCCACGATGCACATGACGCCAACTAGCCGATTGATGCGCGTTCAGCCGAGCCTGTGTAGTTGTTCACCGATGCGTTCCGCGGGCTTTACGTTAATCGAGTTCATGGTTGCGATCACTGTATCGCTGCTGGTTCTCGTCGCCCTCAGCTCCATCTTCGTGGGCAATATGTGCGCACGCGCTGAAGTCGAGAAGGCCAATCAGCAGATCGAGAGCGGACGTTATGCGAGTCAGCTGCTCAACGATGACTTGGAGATGGCGGGATACCTTGGCGAGTTCGACATTAATCGCGCGGCGTTACCAACCCCAGCTACCAAGCCGGATCCGTGTGCGGTGACGGTGGCCGCGCTGCAAGCGGCGTTGCCACTGCATATTTGGGGGTACGACGGTGGTGCGGTCCTGTCGTGCATCAGCGATCACCGCGCGAATACCGACATCTTGGTGATGCGACGAGTAAGCGGCTGCATTACCGGGTCGGCGGGTTGCGCTGCGGTTGCCGGGGCGCCCTATTTTCAGGCCTCGCTTTGCAGTGACAATGCGGAGCTGCTCTCCACCGATTCCAGCAACTGGTATCGACTGCATACCAACACAGCCATTTTGGATCGGACGCGGCGCGACTGTGCGGCTACTGCTGACACCCGGCAGTTTTTTGTCCGCATTTACTATGTGTCGAACAATGACCAGGCCGGTGACGGCATCCCGACCCTCAAGCGGGCGGAACTTGGCGCCAGTGGCTTCTCCGTCGTGCCGCTGGTTAACGGCATTGAGGACATGCAACTGGAGTTCGGGATTGATACCAATAATGACGGGGCACCGGACAGCTATACAGCCGACCCGGACAGCTTCGGCGGATGCTCGGGCGTCGCTTGCGTCGACAATTGGCGAAATGCCATGGCGGTCAAGCTGAACCTGCTGGCTCGCAGCACGAGTCCCACCATTGGCTATGTAGATGACAAAGTCTACACGCTCGGTCAACAGGCAGACGGCACTGCACAAGCCGCCGGGCCGTTTTCAGATAACTTCAAACGGCATGCGTTCCAGTCGGTGGTCCGGCTGAACAATCCCGCGGGGCGCCGGCAATGAAGGCCGCTTTCAGACCTAACCAGAGCGGGATGGCGCTGGTTGTCGGCTTGATCATGCTGGTAGTGATGACCTTGGTTGCGGTGGTGAGCTTCAAGCTGGCGCAAACCAGCATGGAAGTGGTGGGCAATATGCAGGCCACCAATGCCGTGGTCGCGAGTGCCAACAGCGCCGTAGAGGAGGCGATCAGCACCACACGGCTCACGGAGAGTCCAGGAGCGGTGTTCATTGATCCCTGCGGGGGCAACAACAATACCCGCTGTTTCGACGTCAATGACGATGGAGTCAGCGACATTACCGTGACGCTGATTCCGGAACCCGGCTGTGTCAGTTGGCGCAACATACCGAATGTGGAACTCGATCTGTCTCAGGAAGAAGATGCCAACTGCACATCTGGAACCTCGCAGCTGTTTGGAGTGGAAGGTGTAGGTGCCGGCAACTCCATCTGTGCAGACAGTCTCTGGGAAATCAATGCCCAGGCCAGCGACGCCGTAACCGCAGCCAACACCGTGGTAACAGTTGGCGCTGCGGTTCGGGTGCCGCTGGATGACGTGATTACCTCGTGCCCATGAACGGCTTTAAGGAGTTCAACCCCATGCAAACGTTTCGATTGTCGAGGCTGCTGGTGCTGCTGGCCGCTATGGGCACGGTGCTCGTTTCATTTCAGGCGGCTCCGGAAGACATTGATCTGTTTTCCGTGGATGAAGCCAATACCGTCGACAAGCCCAATGTGCTGTTCGTTCTGGACAATAGCGCCAACTGGTCGCGGCAATCCCAGCAGTGGCCCGGCGGGCTAACGCAGGGTGAGTCCGAGGTGCGTGCGATCAAAACGGTGATCAACGAACTGCAGGACTCCAGCATCAACGTCGGGCTGCTGGAGTACTCCACTGACGGCAATTCCAATACCAATGATGGTGGCTTTGTCCGCTACCACATACGACCGATGAATGCGGAAAATAAGGCGTCGCTAAGCGGTCGACTCGACACGATTTTCGACAACATCAACAGCCCCACCGAGAAGCGCAGCTCGGGCAATCCATTCGGCACGCTGTTATACGACGTCTACAACTATCTCGGTGGGTTCACTCAGTCTCAGAACGGCGCGGGTACGCCCAGCAGCATTGCCCACGCGCCCGGCTATGAAACCGCCTACTCGCGGTTCCGCTCGCCGCTGACGTCCGCTGACTCCTGCCGGCGGACGATCGTCATCTTTATTGCTAACAATGTGCAGAGTGGGCCAACCGCTGACAGCGCGGCCAATACCGCAGCGCTCACGACTCTCGGCGGCAATACAGCGCAGATCCCCTTTGCGAACTACACGGTGCAGAGTACGCCGGCTACTGCGCCTTTGGGCTACAGCACGGCTTGCTACAGCAGTGCCGCCAGCTGCAGCGCGGCCGAGAATACGCAAGCCTGCCGTGATGGTGGCTTTACCAGCTGTTCTTGCGATGCCGCAGATTCAGTCGCTTGCTCCGCCAGTCGCTACTCGGTGGTAGGAATCCAGACTGGCAGCACGACAACCACGGTGTCCGACGATACCGACGGGCCGACGGAAGGGGTGTATACCAACGAGAACAGGCTCTCATGCAAGAACGCCAATCAGGTCGGCGCCTATTCGTGTCCGGCCACATCGACAAGTTCGACGTTCTCCGGCACGCAGACGACCACGACCACCACCAGCTGGGCCAACTGCGCCTATGCGGATATCGGCAATACAGGGTGCAGCGGACCCAAACGCAATTACGAACCCAGAGGTACCCGCACCCGCCGCACCGTCGTGACCGAGACCTCAACGATCACGACACGCACAACGCTGGGGGAAACCGCAGCCTGCTATTCCAGCATCTCAGGTTGCTCCACTGCCGGCTTTAACTGCGCGGCCTATAACATGGGTTGCGTCTGCGATGCCCCCGGTAGTAGCAGCGGTTGCGACGGCGGCGGCGATCAGAAATATCAAATCGTCGGTAATTTCACCACAACAGTGGCTACGCCAACGGGTACGTTCTCGCCCGCGCCATCGGGCCCGTATAACGCTGATGAATGGGCGCGCTTCCTGCGTCAGTCCGGTGTGCCCATTCCTGACAGCACGCTGAGATCTCAGGTCACCACGTACACCGTGGACGTGTTCAACGCTCAGCAGAATGCAACGCAGTCAGCGCTGCTGTTCAACATGGCGCGCGTCGGCGGTGGCAAGTATTACCAGGCCAAGAACGAAGACGCGATCATCGAGGCGCTGCGCAACATTTTTGCCGAGGTGCAGGCCGTCA
>JBFJJW010000258.1:0-3959 GCA_041612095.1 Solimonas sp.
CATCGCCGCGCGCCGCGACAAGCTCGACGCGCTGCGCGCAGCGGGCAATGCCTATCCGAACACGTTCCGGCGCGACACCCTGGCCGAACACCTGCACGGCAGCTACGGCGAACGGGATGCCGCGTCGCTGGAAAGTGAAACTGCGGTGTTTGCCATCGCTGGGCGCTTGATGGCCAAGCGCGTCATGGGCAAGGCCAGCTTCGGCCAGTTGCAGGACATGTCCGGGCGCATCCAGATATTTGTGCAGCTGAACGCCGTAGGCGAGGCCGCCTACGACGCGTTCAAGGGCTACGATGTCGGCGACATCCTGGGCGTACAAGGCACCGTGTTCAAGACCAAGACCGGCGAGTTGTCGGTCAAGGCCGCCAACGTCAGCCTGCTGGTCAAGGGGCTGCGACCGCTGCCCGAGAAGTGGGCGGGCTTGACCGACACCGAGGTGCGCTACCGCCAGCGGTATCTGGACCTGATCGTCAATCCGGAGGTCCGCACCACGTTCGAAAAGCGCGGGCAGACGGTGCGCTTCATCCGCAATTTCCTCGATGCGCTTGGCTTCATCGAGGTCGAGACGCCGATGTTGCAGGCCATTCCGGGTGGCGCGACGGCGCGCCCATTCGTGACGCATCACAACGCGCTGGATCGCGACCTGTATCTGCGCATTGCGCCTGAGCTGTATCTGAAGCGGCTGGTGGTCGGCGGCTTCGAGCGTGTGTATGAGATCAACCGCAACTTCCGCAACGAGGGCTTGAGCACGCGCCACAACCCCGAGTTCACGATGCTGGAGTTCTACCAGGCCTACGCCGACTACCAGGACGCGATGAATCTGGTGGAGACGCTGATTCGCGACGTCGCATTAACGGTGAACGGCACCGGCAAGCTCAGCAATCAGGGCCGGGACTACGATCTGGAGCAGCCGTTCAATCGCTGGACCATGAGCGAGTCCGTGCTGCGCTTCAATCCAGACTTCGATGTCACCCGTCTTGCCGACCGCGATTACCTGGCCGCCTTTGCCAGGCAGGTCGATGCTGACGTCAAGCCAGCCTACGGGTGCGGCAAGCTGCTGACCGAGATTTTCGAGAAGACGGTCGAGGCCAAGCTGCTGGATCCGACGTTCATCACCGAGTATCCCACCGAGGTTTCACCGCTGGCGCGTCGCAATGATCTCAACCCAGAGGTCACCGACCGTTTTGAGTTTTTCGTGGGCGGTCGTGAAGTCGCCAACGGTTTCTCCGAGCTCAACGATGCCGACGACCAGGCCAGCCGCTTCAAGGCGCAGGTGCAGGCCAAGGATGCGGGCGACGACGAGGCGATGGTCTACGACGCGGACTACATCCGGGCACTTGAGTACGGGCTGCCGCCCACGGCGGGTGTCGGCATCGGCATCGATCGACTGGTGATGTTCCTCACCGATTCGGCCAGCATCCGCGACGTGCTGTTGTTCCCGTCGATGCGACCGGAAGCCTGAGTGATGGAGCCGGCGCGGCGTTCGCAGACTTACGCCGAGACCCCGCGTCGCTGGATCGTGGTGATGGGCACGATCGTCGCGATCGGGCCGATGTCGATCGACATGTATCTGCCGGCGCTGCCGGCGATACAGCGGCATTTTGGCGCCGACACCGGCACCACGCAGCTGACACTGGCGCTGTTCTTCCTGGGCTTGTCGGTAGGCCAGATGGTGTACGGGCCGCTATCGGATCGTATCGGGCGTCGCGGTCCGCTGCTGTTCGGCCTGCTGCTGTACGCCGCCGCATCGATCGGCTGCGCGCTGGCGCCGAGCATGGAGGCCCTGATCGGCCTGCGCTTGCTGCAGGCACTGGGCGGCTGCGCCGGTATGGTGATCGTGCGCGCAATGGTGCGGGACCGCTTCGAGCCACAGGACATGGCCCGCATCCTCTCCGCCTTGGTTCTGGTGATGGGGGTGGCGCCGATACTGGCGCCGATGGTCGGCGGCCAGGTGTTCGTCTGGCTGGGCTGGCAGGCGATCTTTCTGGTGCTGGCCGGATTCGGGCTGATCTGCGCCGCAATGGCGTGGCGATATCTCCCGGAAACCCTGGCGCTGTCAACCGCAGTCAGTGTCGGCTCGGCGATACGCGGTTATGGGCGCTTGCTCGGACACCGCCGGTTCATGGGCTATGCGCTGTCCGGTGGCATGGCGCAGAGCGGCATGTTCGCTTATATCTCGGTGTCGGCGTTTGTCTTCATCGATCATTACGGCTTGTCGCCGACGCAGTTCGGCTGGCTGTTCGGCACCAATGCGGCCGGCCTGATCGCGGCTTCGCAGCTCAATGCGCGCCTGCTGCAGCGGCTGCCGGCTCAGCAGGTGCTGCGCGCAGCGCTGGCCACCAATGCCGCTGCCGGATTGACGATGCTGGCCGCTGTGCTTGCGGGTCTCGGCCTGTGGGGAGTGCTGGTGCCGCTGTTCGTGGCCATGGCCAGCCTCGGATTCACCTTTCCCAATTCCACTGCTGCCGCGATGGCGCCGTTTGGCGATCGCGCCGGCATGGCCTCGGCGCTGATGGGCACGCTGCAGTTTGGGCTCGCGGCCTGCTCAGGCGCGATCGCCGGCCACTTGCATGATGGCACCGCGCTGACGATGGCGGCCGTCATCGCTGCGGGCGGCACCGGTGCGACACTGCTGCTGCGAATACTGGTGGGCGGCCCCACGCCGCCCTCAAGTCCAAATCCAGCAAGCTAGCGGATCGGCTCGAACCGCCGCCGGGTCAGGCCGGCCGCATCGCGGCCAGGCCCTGCTCGATAGTGATCACCGGCGCGTACCCCAGTTCTTCGCGGGCGCGGCCATCGTTCACGACGATGTCATTGCCGAACAGCGCCACCGGCATGCGCGTGACGGGCGGCTGTCCCGGCAGATGCAGGCCATCCCAAAGCCATTCGCAGGCGGTGGCGAACGCGTAGGCCAGCGCAAACGGCATCGACCGGGTCGGCGCCGGAATGCCCTGGGTGGCCAGCAGCCGGGTAAAGAAGGTGCGGGTGGACTGCGGCTCGCCATCGGTCAGGAAATAGACTGCGCCCGGACGGCCGCATTCGGCCGCCAGCAAGCTGCCATGAACCACGTTGTCGACATGGCAGCTGGACGTCAGCTGGCGGCCATCGTCCAGCCACATGAACTTGCCAGCGCGCGCGGCGGCGGCCAGCTGCGGGAGTACTGAAGTGTCGTCGCCGCCCCAGATCAGGCGCGGGCGCAGGCACACGGTCTGCATCTGCGCCGAGTTGGCAGCCCGTACCCGCTGCTCGGCCACCTGCTTGGTCAGGGCGTAGCGCGGCAGCGGGTGCGTGGGGTAGGGATGACGCTCGTCGACATTGCGCAGCGGCTTGCCATCCGCGAGCACCGCTTCGGTACTGATGTGGACCAAGCGGGCCACCCCGGCCTCGCGGGCCACCGCAAGCAATGACTCCGTGCCGCTGACGTTGCTCCTCCAGAACGCGCGTTTTGGGCCCCATTCTGACACCAGGGCGGCGGCATGAAACACCGTATCGCAGCCCTGCAGCGCTTCGGCGGCAAGCATGTCGAGATCGCCTGCGACCGGCTCCGCCCCCAACGACCGCACCACCGACTGCGCGTGTGCTGAACGAGCCAGTGCGCGGACCTTGATGCCGCGGGCGCGCAGGGCGCGAATCAGATTGCGCCCCAGATAGCCCGAGCCGCCGGTCACGAATGCGGTCTGCATGTTCCATGCCTCCGTACTGAGCAAGCTACCGCCGTCTGCCGATGGCGGTGGCTTGATGGAAGTGCGGGTGGCGCTGCGGCTTCAGCCCTCGACCAACAGGCGATCGATCTCGGCCAGGTCCTGCTCGTTGAGCTTGCCGGCCGCCGACTTCAGGCGCAGCACGGCCAGCAGGTAGTCATACCGTGATTGATAGTAAGTGCGCTCGGCCAGATACAACTGCTGCTGCGCGTTGAGGACATCTACCGCGGTACGGGTGCCGACCTCCAGGCCGGCGGC
>JBFJJW010000259.1:0-3796 GCA_041612095.1 Solimonas sp.
AATACGCGCTTCCAAGCGGGCCAACGTCGCGCCAATGCACATATGTATACCGCGGCCGAAAGCAAGGTGCCTGCGGGCGTTGGGCCTGCCCGGCTCAAATCGCAGCGGGCCCTCAAAGCGCGCTTCGTCAACGTTTGCAGCACCGAGCATGATGATGAGCTGCGCATTCTCGGGAAGCTCCACCCCCTCAAGAGAAACCGGTCGGGTGGTTCGCCTCAGCGTACGTTGCAAAGGTGCATCAATTCGCAGTATCTCTTCAACCAACGCCTCGATCGCGGCGCTGTCGCCGCGCAGCCGAGGCATCATTGTTGGGTCCATGGCGAAGCGGTACACCGCCGCAGCTAGCGTACTGGCCGTGGTCTCGTATCCTGCAACTAGAATCTGCAGGGCGCTTGCCATAATTTCTACTAGACTCAACTCTCCGCGCCGGTACGGCGGTACCAGCGCGTCAATTACCTCGCCTCGCGGGTTCTGCAGGCGATCAAGAAAGATGTTGAGTACCTCGAGATTGAAGGCC
The DNA here is from genome assembly GCA_041612095.1 of Solimonas sp. Classification (GTDB taxonomy): domain Bacteria; phylum Pseudomonadota; class Gammaproteobacteria; order Nevskiales; family Nevskiaceae; genus Solimonas. The sequence continues at coordinate 518 of JBFJJW010000259.1, forward strand.
ACTATCTCCTTCGCCAGCTCAGGATGGTGCGGCAGTCCGGTCCTTGGATACCCAGGCATGGTGCGCATTGGATTCGGGAACCTGAAGCTCACCCGGCGGTCTGCTGCAGGCAGGCGCGCCATCAACCTGACGGCAGGAAGAGTGGCTCTGGCCAGCCCCACAATCTGACGCACCCGTGCTCTCATCCCTCGAGGAGGAGGCAATCCAGGGCCACCAAGAGGAATGACCAAGCGAATTGCAGCGTCACCGTAACGGTGCAGCCTCTCAAGATCCGCGTCCTTGTCAGGAAAGCCAAACATGTGGGCGATGACGCTAAGCGGGATCTTGCTTGCCCACCCACGCATCAAATCTCCCCCACCGCTGCGCGACAGTTCCGACGTGCGCAGTTGTACTTGCGTATTTATGTAAGGGGTCATCCGCTCAAGCGCGCGATTCGTGAACATATTCTGGATCGCACCGCGGAGGCGCTGGTGCGGCTCCGGACGCATCGCGGACATGATTGGAACGTCATGGCCCGGATACGGCTGCCCGTCATACGTCTCGGGATCCATCAGCACTTCCGACACCGCGTCGTAGCCGCTGACTATCCAGAAGTTTGGGTGTCCGGCTACCGGCTGAACCGGGAATGCGTTGAGCGCCGCATAGTGAGGATGTGGGCAGCGCCGGATGTCCGCGCTCAAAGGATCGAAGCTCTCGATGCCACGCACCTGCTCCGCAGGACTGGCGTCTGTCAGCATCGTCGCTCCTCCTATATATATTGATTTGTGTGACTAATTTTTTATACTCCATTGAGATATTTGCTGTCAAGGCCCATCGTCGACTACGCCACCGCGATATAGCCCTAGTGTTCTGTAGCGGTTTCGCGTCGCTGCTTGCGGCGCTCCAAGCGCTCGTCACGAGTAGGCTTAGGGTCTTCTTTGAGCTCCTCGCTTATAAGTGCACGGCGTTCATTGACACGACTGCGCCGAACCTGAGCGTGCTCCTGCAATTCCGACTTAGCTGCCGCCTGGGCTTCCGGAGCAAGTGACTCCCAATACTCGCGCGCTGCGGAGCGTCGATCCTCGCGTTGGCTATGATTCTCTGCCCGCCGTTCGGCGGTGTGTTCGACAAAGGCCTCCTGTTCCTCGGCGCTCAGCGACTCCCAGCGCTGGCCCGTCGCACCGTTCTGGGCAGGACTCGCGGTCCAAACAGAGGCTAGGGACGCAGCGACCAACAGTGAGGTAATTAGACGGCGTAGTTTCATGGGGATGCTCCGCTTGGATCGGTGGAGGAAACTGCAGGCGACACCGGGACAACGCTCAGTTCGGTAAGGCGCCCGCTGGCACCAGGGTAGTAATAGCGCCCCCGGAACCCTGGGCTGACGATGTTTCCTGGAGCCGGAAGGATGTCGAGTGCCGCTGAACTCGCAAGCCTCTTGCCGCTGAAAAGATCCAGCCAGATCACCCGGTCTTGGAGAACACCGCTGAGCGCATCACTGGTGAGCGGCCCCAGCTGCAGCTGATCCGGCACGACAATCTGGCGTTGATCGGGGGGCCCCACCAATGTGCTGTAGGCGATCGAAAGGGTGGGCCGCTGCCAAAGCACTTCAAACCCTGTCTCACCGTTGAATCTGATCGCACCCAACCTTAGTGAGAAGGTATCCAGCGCGACTACGATATTGTTGTCGTCGTCGGTCGATTGCTGGCTCAGCACGAAGCTAGGCCCCAAAGACACATCAGAGGTCAGTGCAAATGGGGCGATCGTAAATTTTCGGGAAGAGTCGCGGATATTGATCGCATTCAGAGTCCCCGCCACGGCGTACCCGCTGTTGTGCAGAATCACATAGTCATCAATAAAGCTTGCCGCTGCCGCCGGGCCCTGCCCAGCTTCAACATAGGGGACCGGCCCCCAAGTCTCGTCCAGAACGACGCCGCTGCCGATGTACTGATATCGATACAGATTTGGATTGCCTGGAATGTAAATGAAGGTCTTTCCATCATGCTGACCAACGGTGACGCGACCTGCCATTGGCTCGGGCAACACCTCCACCGAAACCACGTCCAAACGCTCAGGATCCAGAATTACCATTGTCGAGGGCAGCGTATTGAGGAGCAGGTGGCAGGCAAGCCCTCCGAACAGCTCAATGCCTATCGCCCTTCCTAGTAACTCATTCGCCGTGCTGTACGGGATCAGAGCATTGATCAGGCCCACCGGACACAGTGGCGACTCCATGTTTTTGGTGACGAGGCGCCCGTCCGGCAGTACGTCAAATCCGTTGTAGACCGCACCGTGAGAGTTCTCCGGAAGCACCCTTTCTGCTAGTACCCTGCCGTCGACCGGATCAAGCTTGTAAAAGTGATTGCCGTACACTGCATAGATGAAGCCGTTTCCATGAGCTGTGACCATTCCTGGCCAGCTCCACTGGTAGTCCGGCTCGTTGTCGTACAGCGGAGTGCGCCAGCGCTGCTCAAGAGTTTCTGCATCAATCATTGCCACATAACCGCCGATCGGCTCGCCGGCTTTTGCCCCGAAGCCATGCAGAAGAACCTCGTCACGCTCTCGTGTTGCCGCGTTGAATGGCGTCAGATAGTCGTCCGGCGCAGTGCGCTCATTAATTGCATGGGCGCCATCACCTGCGATTTCCTGGAGCGAACAGGTGTGGGCAAAAAGATGGCTTCGTACGATGTCGTGGTGCTCAAAGGGAGCCACCGTTCGGTAGAGCGGCTCTTTCGCAGGTCCGACGGCGAGCATTGCTGAACGGATGCATGGATCAGCTGCGTCGATCTTCGTTCCGGCAGCCGCCAGATCGCGACTGCTTTCGCAGCCCCCGAGAGCCGCCATCACAACCAACGCCGCGGCAAACCTTGTGGAGGTACCGGATGTCATCATTTACATCCCAGCGACTCGAAGGCCGCCCTGTCGAGATATTTGACAACAGGCAAGTACTCACCCATCACAGCGGCCTCGTCACCAGGCTTGCCGACGTTCTGAACCGCTCGCGTGAATCCAGCCTCCGGTAGCATGTTTCGCAGCAATAGCAGGCCGTCTTCGGGATGATTGAGGCCGTCTCCAACCTCCGACCATTCGAGCCAGCTATAGCCACATTCAGGACTTGCATTGGCAGGCCGATCCCGGGGGCTGCTCGCGACAATCGTGTAGTAACGGTATAGATCTAGTGGAATCGTCTCGTCATACACACAGCCTTGAGGTTGAACCCGCTGCGTGTAGGTCTCGTATATGCAGAGCGACCAATAGCGCAGCTCAGCAGCCTCCATCGTTGGATTGCCATTGCGCGTTGCA
>JBFJJW010000260.1:0-3790 GCA_041612095.1 Solimonas sp.
TATGACGGGCTCAGTGCGCTGCTGGCCGAGCAAGCAGGCTTCGAGCTGGGGTTTGTGTCCGGGGCGTGCATCGCATTCGCGCGGTACGGCCGGCCGGACATGGGGCTGGTATCGATGTCCGAGGTGGCAGAGACCGTGGCGCTGCTGCGGGAACGCGTGAGTCTGCCGCTGTCGGTGGATATCGACACCGGTTTCGGCAACGCGCTCAACGTGCAACGCACGGTGCGCGTGTTTGAGCGGGCCGGGGCCTCGGCATTGCAGATGGAAGATCAGGTCATGCCCAAGCGCTGCGGCCACATGGCCGGCAAGCAGGTGATCGCCACTGACGAGATGGTGGGCAAGCTCAAGGCTGCGCTCGATGCGCGCACCGACGCCAACACCGTGATTGTGGCGCGCACCGATGCGCTGGCGGTCAACGGTTTTGACGACGCGCTGGAGCGTGCCGAGCGCTATCTGGAGGCCGGCGCTGACGCGCTGTTCATCGAGGCGCCCAAGACTATCGAGCAGATGCAGGTGATCGCCAGCCGCTTCGCCGGTCGCATCCCGCTGGTCCACAACCTTGTCGAAGGCGGGGGCTCACCGGTGCATGACGCTGCGGGTCTGGAGCAGCTGGGCTATCGCATTGCGCTCTATCCCGCTGCGCTACTGCATCTGTTTGTGCCGCAGGCGCAGGCGCTGCTAGGGCATATCCGCGAGCACGGTAGTACGCGCGCATTCCCCGGCCTGATTGATCTGGCCCAGATCAACACCGTGCTGGGTGCGCCAGCGTTGCTGGCGCAGGCCGAGCGCTACGGCAGCTAAGGCGCACATCGCAGATCAAGGCAGTGGCGCGGCGTCGGCCTGCTGCTGCGCCTGAAAGTCTGCGGCCAGAAAGTCGATCAGGCTGCGCACCGAAGGCAATAACCCACGGCGCGACGGAAACACGGCGTGGATGATGCCGCTGCGCGGTGCCCACTGCGGCAGGATGTCGATCAGGCTGCCGTCGAGCAGGTCCTGTTTCACCACCATCGTCGGCAACTGCGCCACGCCGATGCCCTGCAGCGCCGCAGTACGCAAGGCCAGCATGTCGTCGGTGACGAAGCGTGGTGTATGCGGAATGTTGGCGGTCGCGCCATCGGGTCCATCCAGACACCAGGCGTGGGCGCGCGATGCCGCGACCACATCAATGCTGGGCAGTTGGCTGAGGTCGCTGGGGCCGATCAACCGCGGCAGGCGCTCGCGCAGGCTAGGGTGCGCCACCAGCCGCTGATGGCGTTCGCCCATCACGTGCAGCACCAGATCAGAGTCCTCGAGGGGAGGGAAGCGCACACGCAGGGCAAGGTCAAAGCCCTCACGGATCACATCGACGCGCCGGTTGGTGCTCTCCAGTTGCAGTTCCACACGCGGGCAGCGCTCCAGATAGCGCGCCAGCATGTCGCCGACCTGAAAGTTGACCAGCGCGACCGGGCAGCTCAGCCGCACCAGGCCTTGGGGTTCCGCGCGCGTGCGCTCGATCATCTCCTGTGCGGCTTCGGCTTCCACGCGCATGGCCACGCAGTGGCGATAGAACGCCTGGCCGATCTCGGTGACGGCAAAGCGCCGGGTGGAGCGTTGCACCAACCGCACCCCCAGCCGCGCTTCCAGCCCAGCGATGCGCCGACTGAGCTTGGACTTGGGCAGGGCCAGCGCGCGGCCGGCCGGCGCGAAGCCACCGTGGTCCACCACCTGCGTGAAGTAATAGAGGTCGTTGAGGTCTTGCATGGCCGCCTATTGTTCTGTTTATAGAACACTGATGGCAGATTATGCCCACTACTGGGGCACGTGTTCCGCCCATATCTACTCTGCCGTTACTTCACTTCTATGGAGGCGGTCATGAAGAAGATACTCGGCAGCTACACCAGTCCCCGCGGACACTGGGTCGGCAACGGCTTTCCGGTGCGTACGCTGTTCACGCACAACAGTCATGGCCAGAGCCTGAGTCCGTTTCTGATGCTGGACTACGCCGGCCCAGCGGAGTTCGAGCCGAGCAAGATCCGGCGCGGGGTGGGCGAGCACCCGCACCGCGGCTTCGAGACCGTCACCATCGTCTATCGCGGTGAGGTCGAGCATCGCGATTCCACCGGCCAGGGCGGCGTCATCGGCCCCGGAGACGTGCAGTGGATGACCGCGGGCCGCGGCATTCTGCACGAGGAGTTCCACTCGCCCGCATTCACTGCGGCGGGCGGAACGCTGGAGATGGTGCAGCTGTGGGTCAATCTGCCGGCCAAGGACAAGCTGGCGGAACCCGGCTATCAGGCCATCACTACGCAGAGCATTCCGGACGTGGGCCTGCCGGATGAAGCCGGTCAGCTGCGCGTGATCGCGGGCGAGTATCAGGGCCATCGTGGACCGGCGCACACCTTTACGCCGATCAACGTCTGGGATCTGCGTCTGCAGCCCGGCAAGCGCGTGGTGCTGCCGATGCCCGAAGGGCACAGCGCGCAGGTGGTGGTGCTCGAAGGCACGGTGCAGGTCAACGACCGCGAGGTTCTCCGCAGCGCGCAGTGGGCGGCGCTGGATCGCGCCGGTGCTGCCGTCGGGCTGGAAGCCAACAACGACGCCAAGCTGTTGTTGCTGAGCGGCGAGCCGATCGATGAGCCGGTTGCTGCCTATGGGCCGTTTGTGATGAACACCCAGGCGCAGATTGCCGAAGCCATTGAAGACTTCAATAGCGGCAGTTTCGGACGTATGCCCGAGGAAGTCGCGGTGTAGGGGTGTGGGTGAGCTAAGGTGCCGGAGCGACAGCGCTCGGGATCTTGCGGCTGGTGATCGGCGCCGTCTTCATGAGAGGCGCCGTTCACCTTTCCCTAGTCGTTTGGGTTGGGGAGCGACCTCAGTCCGGCGCTCGGCTGCCAATAGCGGTCCTTTTAGAACACGGCAAGCCCTCAGCAGAGCCGCGCTCCAAAACATCCGAAAGGGTGTTCCCTTTACAGCTTGGTCCGTCGCTTTCTCACGCGGCAGCAGGGTGTAGTCCGAGGCTTCGTCATGCCGCTGGATCACAATGAATGCAAGGCAAAGTCTCGCGCGTCCCTGTACACGTAAGTTCTTTGCACGATGTACTCTGCGTACTCTGCAGCGGTGGTGCGTTGTTGCGGGGCTTGTGAAGCAGCGATCGTTAGGGGGCGTTATGAACGACTCGAAGAAGCTGTGGCAGGGTCTGATTACCTTGCTGGTGATTTCCTTCAGTGTGCTGCTGTGGGCTGGAGGAGAGATATTTCGCGCGGCTCCACCGATGCCAGAGCGTGTGGTCAGCGAGAACGGAGAGGTGATCTACACGCGCGCGGACATCGAGCGCGGGCGCCAGGTCTGGCAGTCCTTCGGCGGCATGCAGCTGGGATCAATCTGGGGGCACGGCGCCTATGTCGCTCCGGACTGGAGCGCAGACTGGCTTAACCGCGAGGCCAAAGCGGTACTGAATGGCTGGGCCCAGCAGTCTGCAGGATCGGATTACGACGCACTCGACGTTGAGGCGCAGGCCTTGTTACGCGGGCGACTCGAAACCTCGATACGCCGCAACACCTATGACCCGACCACCGCAACCATAACGCTCAGCGCCGACCGCGTCGCCGCCATCCGCGAGGTCAGCGCGCACTACGAGAGCCTGTTCGGCGTTGGTGATGAAACCGCCGAGCTGCGCGAGCAGTATGCGATGCGGAACAACACCGTCAACACGCCCGAAAGCCGCCGTGCGCTGTCGGCCTTCTTCTGGTGGACTGCCTGGGCCGCAACTACGGAGCGCCTTGGCGACGGCGGCGAGACCCTGGTCCCGGAA
>JBFJJW010000261.1:0-3747 GCA_041612095.1 Solimonas sp.
AGGCCGATGCGGCCGACCCGCAGAAAGTCGACTTCAAGCTTCTGGCCTTCAATCTCGGTGGTGCCGGTATACGCCTCGATCGTGCGCCCAAACTCGAGCTCGACGGTGTAGGCCTCGAGCACCTGGCGGAATTTCTCAGGCACGCTGACGTCGACGCGGTCAATCGCGTCTTTGATAAAGCTGATCCGCTCGGCGCGCTCGCGCTCGTTGAACGGCAGGTCCAGCGCAACAAACTGTTCCAGCGCGCCGACCATGCGCAGCATCAGCGGCAAAATCTGGCGATCCACCACCGTGGCCTGGGCAATGCTGTTGTCCAGCAGCGCGACTTCTTCACGCTGCAGCGCCAGCTGGCGCTCAAGCTGGCGGTTGTAGGCTTCCAGGCCTTCAATCTCTCGAAGAACCGTGCGGTATTCCTCCGCAAGGCTGCGCTTTTCCTCCCCCAGCCCGTCCACCCGCTGCTGGCTCGCCGTCTGCTTCTCCAGCCAGGCCTCGCCTGCGCTGACGACGTCGCCGACCTTGGCCGCTTGCGCCAGCGGCGCGCACACCAGCAACAGCGCTGCAGCGCCGCGCACGAAGCGCGGGATCGGGGTGTTCATCGGCAAATCTCCTCGTTGCGGCTCTGCATGGCCGACTGGGTTTCCACATCGCGGTGGATATGCAGGGAGTACAGCGCGAACAGCGGCAGGAAAACACCCCCGAACGGACGAGCCGGATCGATGCCCGCCGCGCGCTGCAAGCACGCCGCCCGCACCGCCGCCCCCGTTGACCCCTGCGCTCTGCTGCAGGCCCCACCCTTTCCAGCACCCATGCACATGCCCTCTGTTGATGCCACGCAAACGAGATCGAAGCTCCGGCGCTGAGTCAGTGAGTACCCACCACCCAGTCCGGTCCCTGACGTGTGAACTCCAGCGCGGTGCGCCTCAAGCCTCTCCGGCCACCGGTGTCGCAGTCTCGGGCGCCTCCGGCCCTTCCTGGAACGGTCGCAGCTTGCGCGTGGCCGGCTTCAGCGGCACCGTATCAAGCACCCATTTGATCTCCGGTCGTTCACGACGCGCTGGCGACGGAATCGTGAAGGTCTTGAAACCTTCATAGGGCCGCAGTGCGGCGCTGTCGATCTGCCAGCCCTTCTCCTCGACATGCCGGCGGCGGGTAGCGCGCCATCCGCTCATGAAGCGGTCGTGCTGGACCGATAGCTCGTTTTCCAGCGACTCGGGCAGCCAGTTGGGCTGCGAGTTCTCGACGATGGCCGCGTCCTGATCGAAGATCTGCATCAGGCGCCGCTTCGAGTCACGATCAAAGATCGGTGAGCGAAAGAACGAGCGCAGCTGGATCGCGAAGGTGCGTGTGGTGAACTCGTCGATCGGCGTGTTGGCGTCGAACACGACCGTGCTCCAGCCGGGCCGCAGATCCACCTGCAGGCGCACCGAGTAGCCCGGCAAATAGTAGGTGGGGTGCACGCGGGTCGGCTGACGCTCCTTGCGGATGAACTGGCGCACCACACCCTTGAACTGCGGCGGGTGCATCACGCAGGTGTGCGTGGCCCACCATTCCTCGCGGCGCTCGCTTTCGATGTAGTTCTTGTCCGCTGTGCTGGGATGGCCGAACACGGGATGCACGAACGAGGCGTGCGCCATGTCGATGCCGTTCTCGACCACGCGGGCCGCCGAGGCCTTCCAGGTGAACTCGCCGGTCAGCTCGCGCCAGCCCGGCTGGCCATATTCAGGCAGCGGCGGAATGGGATAGCGCTCGGCCTCCGGCAGGTCGCCCAGGAACACCCAGATCATGCCGTAGCGCTCTTCGGTCGGATACGCGTCAATCATCGCGCGCTGCGGAATGGGGCCAGCTTCGCCGCGTGAGGGAATGAAGGTGACCTCGCCTTTTCCGTTGTAGCGCCAGCCGTGGTACGGGCAGGCCACGCAGTCGTCGTGAACCTTGCCGCCGGATAGCGCGCCGCCGCGGTGCAGGCAGACGTCGCTGAGGCATTGAACCTTGCCGGCGGCGTCGCGGAACAGCACGAAATTCTGGCCCAGCAGCTTGGCCTTGACCGGCTTGTCCTTTACCGCCTTGGACCACTCAGCCACGTACCAGAGGTTGATCAGCATGAAATCCTTCCAAGTTTGTTTGCCACTGCAGACCCCCGACCTTGCAGGGTTTCAGCGAGCCGCTTCCACCCGACGCACTCGTAATGTATCATACATATATCATTATGATATAGAAAACGCGAACGGGATCCTTCAGACCATGAGCAACGTTACATGAGCGACACCATCCTGACGTCCGTCGAAGACATGGTCGATTCGTCGCCCGGCCTGGACCGGCAGTCGAATTTCGAGCAACTCTGGCAACTGACCGGCGAGCTGTTCGATCGCGTAAAGGCCCGCTTCGAGTTGAATCTGGACCCGAGCTGCAAGGACCTGATGCCTTATAAGGGCATCGAGGGCGCCGGTGGCTACCTCGCCAACTATGCCGGCCCCGAGATCGACTGGCTGGTGCATTCCTGGACCGGCAACCCCAAGGCGACGTTCACCAATATGCACCTGACCATTGCGCTGGGTCCGCATATCGATGCGCCGCACTTCGGATTCGCGCTCGGCACGATTCCCGATTTCTTCGTGTACATGGACTACCTGCCGCGGCGGGACCTGTGGACGCGTCCGGATTACGCCGACAAATACTATGGCAGTGCCAACCAGACCTATCTGGCGATGCAGTCGAACAAGGCGTTCCGTCCGTTCATCAGCCGCGACTTCTACACGCGCGTGGCACAAAGCCCCGCCAGCCTGTGCTACGGGGCAGCGGTCAACGACCTCAACATGGCGACGATACGCAAGGTGTCGCATGCCCACCTCGACAACTGGTTCCTGATGATCGAGGGCGCAACCGCGGTACCCGCCGACGAGCGCGCCGCGCTGGCCGAGCGCGATCTGCTGATCCGCCGCACCATCACCGAGCGCGACCCCGCCAATGTGGTCGTGGACAAGCTCTTCGGCCAGGATCTGGGCCGTCGGCTGGTACGTCAGCTGTGGGGCGCGGACCGCAAGCTGCCGCGCCCATGAGCGAGCCGGCGCAGGGCGGCACACCGATGGTGCGGGCGCTGTTTCGCGCCATCGCCGTGCCGGGCCAGAACAGCAGCACACCGCAGCTATACAGCAAGGTCTATTACCCGGCTCTCTACAGCGCCACGCCGTTCGAGAACAACACCGGCAGTCTGCCGGTCGCCACCACGACCCGGCCCTACCCGCTGGCGGTCCTGATGCCGGGCATCAACGTCAGCCCCGAAGCCTACGGCTGGCTGGCAACCGCACTGACGCATGCCGGCTTCGTGACCGTGCTGTATGGCTGGGTGCTGGAAGAGATGCCCGGCATGGTTGCGTTGAGTCCGGGACTGGACGTCAGCGCCCTGTCACCCAAGGAGTATGGCCAACGCCCGTCCGCCACTGCATTGGCGGCAGTGCTGCAGGATCTCGCGACTCAGAACTCCACCGGGCCACTGGCCGGCGTGCTGGACCTGAATCGCGTGCTGCTGGGCGGACACTCCGCAGGCGGCAGCGTGGCACTGATGAATGCGCGACCGGATTGGTTCCCCGGCCTGCGCGCCGTGTTTGCCTATGGCGCGCACAGCAAAGCCTCGACCGCGCTGGGCTACCCCGCTGATGCGCTGCTGCCGCTACCGGATGCATTGCCGACGCTGATAGTGGGCGGCAGCGAAGACGGCGTGATTGCCGCCAGCGCCTTCCGCTACGGCGA
>JBFJJW010000262.1:0-3747 GCA_041612095.1 Solimonas sp.
ACAACTCCAACCAGCTCGCGCCGCCCGAACGGTACCCGCACCCGGCAGCCGCGCTGGGGGCGGGCGGTCCAGTGCCCGGGAACGCGGTAGTCGTAGGCCTGAAACAGCGGCGCCGGCACCGAAACGCTGATCAGAGTAGGGTTCACGGCCTGTGGATAACTGTGTGGACGCCCGGACGAGTGTTCAATTTCCCCCAAGCACGCGGGACGTGCCGCGGATACGGATGCGGCGAAAGCAAAACAATAAATCCAAGGAAATGAGCGGCTTCCACGAACATGTCGATAATTTGACGAAAGTTCCGCTTGATTGTGACAAGCATTCTCGTGTTAGGCCGGGTGTGCATAAGGAATCGCTGCGCTGTTGATGATACGCGGCCGGCAACCGGCTAAGGTTGCGCGCATGAACGCCCTGCTGACCCCCGTACTTGCGACCTATCAGGACCCCAGATTCCTGCTGGTCGCGGTATTCACGGTGCTGATCAGCATGGCCGCGTTCCTGATCTTCGCGGGCCCACTGACGTGGCTCGCTGCGCGCAATCCCGCCTGGGCGCAGCGCTGGCGTATCCAGAATGCGCGCGGTGCCCGTGGCCTGAGCGCCGCCGAGGCGCAGTCCAGAGGCATCCTGATCCAGGGGCCGGAGATGGTGCGGCTGTCCTTGCGCCAATGGCTGATCAACAACGTGTGGATGTTCGCTGGCGCCATCGCGGCCTGGCCGCTGATGAGCCTGTCTGCCATCCACACCGGGCCGCTGCCGGCGCTATGGGTATTGGCCCTGCAACTGCTGTTCTGCATCTATCTGGACGACTTCCTCTACTACTGGATGCACCGCGCCATGCACGGGCGCTTTCTGCTCAAGCACGTGCATGGCCGTCATCATCGGGTGCTGGCGCCGTGGGCCATCACCGGCCACTACATGCACCCCATCGAGTACGTACTCACCGGCTCCCTGGCGTTCCTGGGGCCGGCGCTGCTCGGTGCGCACGTGGTGCTGCTGTGGGTGTGGATCATCTTCCGGCAGTGGGAGGCCGCCGAGGGCCACTGCGGCTATGCCTTTCCCTGGTCGCCCACGCGCTGGCTGCCGGGTTCGCACGGCGCCCTGCATCACGACTTTCACCACGCCCGCGTGCGCGGCAACTACGCCGGCTTTCTCGCCATCTGGGATCGGGTCTTCGGCACCGAGGTCCGCAATTACCGCGATTCGCTACAGGACTGGAAACAGCGCACATGACGGTGGAGGCACGCGCGCTGCCGGCCCTGATCTGCGGCGCCATCCTGATCGGCCTGGCACCGATCTTCGTGCGCCTGGCCGATGTCGGCCCCAGCGCGGTTGCCTTCTGGCGGCTGGCCTTGGCGCTGCCGCTGCTGATTCCGCTGTGGCTGCGCTGGGGTCAGTCCGCAGCCCATGCGCCGGTACAGGTGTTCCCGCAGTCGCGGTACCTGCCGTGGGGGCTTGTGCTGGGCGGGCTGTTCTTCGCCGGTGATCTCATCGTCTGGCATCAGTCGCTGCACTGGACCACGGTTGCCAACTCAACCTTGCTGACCAATCTGGCGCCGGTGTGGGTGGCGCTGGTGGCGTGGCTGTTCTTCAAGGAGCGCATCGGCACTGGCTTTGTCATTGGCCTGGTGCTGACGCTGGCGGGTGCGGTCGTACTGATGGCCGACAGCGTGAAGATCTCGCAGCAGACCGTGCTGGGCGACGTGCTGGCGCTGATCACCTCGTTGTTCTACGCCGGCTATCTACTGGTGCTGAGCCGCAACCGCGCGAACCACAGCACATTGGCGGTGATGGTCTGGACCACCGCCGCCGCCGCACTCGCGGTATTGCCATTTGCAGTGCTGGCCCCGCAGCCGATGTGGCCGCAATCCGCGGAGGGCTGGGCCATCGTCGTGGGGCTGGCGCTGCTGTCGCATGTCTGCGGCCAGGGTTTGATTGCCTACGGTTTTGCCCATCTGCCGGCATCGTTCTCGGCGGTCAGCCTGCTGGTGCAGCCGGTGGCAGCGGCAGTGTTTGCATGGCTGCTGCTGTCCGAGGCCTTCGGTGCGCAGCAGGCCCTGGGCGGCGCCATCGTGCTGGCCGGCATCCTCTTGTGCCGGCGCGCGCAGAAGCGCTGAGCGCTTGATGACCGGCTAGCGATCTCGCAGCACGATGTCGTACTCGGCCAGCACCGCCTTGATCGGCACCCGTGCGCCAAGTGCGCGCAGATTCCAGTACAGCCCGCTCAGGGCGCGCAACACGAACAGCAGCTCGGTCACCGGCTTGAACTTGAACGAGTGCTTCAGGTGACGGCGACCGGCGGCGCGCAGGTCATCGATGTAGGCGCTGTCGCTGAAGTCGTACCGCTCGCCGCGACACAGCGGCGTCAGCGCCAGCTCGGTGAACTCGGCGTACATGGGCTCAAGCTCGTCGTAGCGTGCCTTGCTCGACAAGCCGCCCAGCGCGGCTAGTGATCGATGCAGCGCCGTCCACCGCTGCTGGTCGGCGGCATGCAGCAGCGTGCGGCTTTCAGCGATCACCGCTTCCGGCACACGTTTAACGCAGCCAAAGTCATAGACCACGAACTGGCCATCTTCACGGAACGCAAAGTTGCCGGGGTGCGGGTCGGCATGCACGGCATGGGCGGTGAAGATCTGGTGGGCAATCCAGCGGAACATCTGCGTGCCCAGGGCATCGCGCGTGGCCTGCGGCAACTGCCGCGCCTGCTCCAGCGTCAGGCCGGAGGTTTCGGTAGTAACCAGAATGCCGTCCGTGCAGAGGTCCGGCAGCGGCTCCGGGTACAGCACGCCCGGCAAGGAGGCCCGTGCCCGCAGATGCTGCAGATGTGCCAGCTCGGCGGCGTAGTCGGTTTCCTCCATCAGGCGCGCACGCACCTCGGCCATCAGGCTGTCCATCGCGGGCCGATCCAGCGGCAGCACCTTGGACAGGCCAATCAGCCGCCGCAGATGCACCAGATCGGAATCGACGGCCTCGCGCACACCGGGATAGCGCAGCTTGACCACCACTGCGCGGCCATCCACCAAGCGGGCGCGATGCACCTGACCAATGCTGGCGGCGGCAATCGCCTCCGGCTCGATGCTGGCAAACGCCGCGCGCTGTGCCGGCGTCCACTGCGCATCGAGTATCGGGCTGATCAGCGCAAACGGCATCGGCGTAACCGAACGCTGCAGCTTGCGCAGTTGTTCGGTCAGCTGCGGCGGCAGCAGATCACCGTACTGCGAGGCCAGTTGCCCCAGCTTCATCGCCGCACCGCGCAGCTCGCCCAGCGTGTCGGCCCAGTCCAGCCCCACTTGTGTCCAGTAGTCGGCGCTGCGCTGCAGGCGATCCCCGCCCGGCAACTGGTTTAGCACCGAGCGCCCCAGCGTGCGTATGCCGGCGCCCAGCAGCTTGCCGGCGCGGTGCCGCGGTTTGCGGGGTTTGATGGCCAAAGTCGCGTACTCGAACGGCGATAACCGCGCCGCGCCGGATACGGCGCGGAAGCAGAGGGAGGAGCGCAAGCGTATCGGGATTGCTGCGGCCGCGCTGGGCACCGGCGCAGCCGCTAAGCTGTGTGCTCAGCAACGCGAGATCGCCATGACCGACCCCAGCGCCACACCCTCCTGGTACGACCGCCACATCATGCCCAAGCTGGTCGGCGGGCTCTGCGGCATGAAGGCCGTGCGCCGCTTCCGCCAGCGCATCGTGCCGCAGGCCTATGGCCGCGTGCTGGAGGTGGGCATAGGGCCCGGGCACAACCTGCCGCTGTATGACGCC
>JBFJJW010000263.1:0-3724 GCA_041612095.1 Solimonas sp.
GATCGGGGCGCCTACGGGCGCCCCGATCTTTTATGCGCTAGTCGATGAACTTGGGCACGCCTAACTGCAGTCCCTTGCCCGGCAGGGCCATCAGCGTGGACGTGCCATGCGCGACCAGCTCGCCCTTGTCGTCGCGCACTGCGGCCTCGGTGTAGCTGATCTGACGCCCGGCGCGCAGGCACCGGCCCTCGGTACGCAACTGGCCGTCACTGACGGCCTTCAGATAGTTCAGCTTCAGGTCCACATTCACCAGGCCGACCTCATCCGGCAGGCGCAGGAAGCCGGCCCAGAACGTAGCGGTGTCGATCAGGCTGGCGAGCACACCGCCATGGATGATGCCGAAGGGCTGGAAGTGCGCCGCCTGCACGCTCAGGTCGATGCGGCAGCGGTCGTCGTCGATTTCCGCCAGGGTGAATCCCAGCAGGCTGGGGTAGGCCGCCGTGGCCACACTGTGCTTGAGGCGTTCGACGTATTCCGGATTGATGCGGGGCATGGGATTCGTCCTGAAAGTGGGGGTGCGCTAGCCTAGCGCCCATGAAGTCCTTCGAACATGTATACCGCCTGCATCGTCTGCTCAAGGGGCGCCGCTATCCGGTGCCGTTCGAGCGCGTGCAGGAAGAACTGGAATGCTCGCGCGCGACCACCAAGCGGGTGCTGGCCTATCTGCGCGATGTGCTCGGTGCACCGCTGGAGACCTCGCGTGATCCGCGGGGTTATCACTACACCGACGCGGCCTACGAGCTGCCCGGATTCTGGTTCAGCGCCGAGGAGTTGCAGAGCTTGCTGACCCTGCAGCAACTGCTGGCCACGTTCCAGCCGGGCCTGCTGGATGAGGCGCTCAATCCCTTGCGTGAACGGCTCGATCAGATCCTGCGTTCCCAGGGACTGAAGCTGGCCAATGCCGCCCGCATCCGCCTGCTGCGGGCCGCGGCCCGCGCGCCTGGCCTGCACTTCACTGCCATTGCGGCGGCGGTGTTGCAGCGCCAGCGCCTGCGGATCGAGTACGAAGCACGCGGCAGCCAGCAGGTCACCGAGCGCGATATCTCGCCGCAGCGGCTGACGCATTACCGGGACAACTGGTACCTCGACGCCTGGTGTCACAAGTCCAATGGCCTGCGCACGTTTGCGGTCGACTGCGTGCGCAGCGCTGCCGTGCTTGAGCAGGCGGCGGAGGATATAGACGCTGAGCGACTGAATCACGATCTTGGCGGCTCCTACGGCATCTTTTCAGGTGCGCCCACCGCGACCGCACTGCTGTGCTTTACCGCCGAGCGGGCGCGCTGGGTAGCGGCGGAGAGCTGGCATCCGCAGCAGCAGGGCGCCTGGCGCGCGGATGGCTGCTATGAGCTTTCGGTGCCCTATCACCGCGACGAGGAGCTGATCCTCGACATCCTGCGTTACGGGCATGAGGTGGAGGTTCTGGCGCCGCCGAGCCTGCGTACCGCGGTTGCCCAGCGCTTGCGCTTGGCCGTTGCTCAGTACGGCGCAGCTTGAGGCCGGAGGCTCGGGGATTCAGGCTCAGCTTTTGAGCCTGCGGGCGGCAAGACTGGGCTTCCTGATTGACCTGTAAAGGAAGTTCGCCATGATCGATACCCTGCCTTTCGCCGTACAAGTGACTGCTGACGGCAAATACCTCAATGTCCGTATTCCGGTGGCCAGCCTGCCCGCAGCGCTGCGCAAGCGACCGTCGGCGATGAACGTGCGCCTGATGCCGGAGCAGGAAGCGGTCAGGCAGCAGCCCTGGCGCAGCTGGGTGCCGGATTTCCTGCTGGCGCTGGCTCCCCACGCGGGCTCGAAGTCACGGCCGCAACTGGGGGGCTAGTCGGGATAGCGGATGGTCAGGACCTCGATGTCCAGCGCGCCGGCGGGACGTGCCCAGCTGACGATGTCGCCCACCTGGGCGCCGAGCAGTGCCTGCGCCAGTGGCGACAGCCAGCTGACGCAGCCCTGATCCGGTTGTGCTTCATCCTCGCCGACGATGCGATAACGATAGCGGGCGCCGCTGAGCACATCGCCGAGTTCAACGATGGCGCCGAAGGCTACCCGATCGGTTTGTTCGGGGGTTCTTGCCGGAAGTGCATTGCCGATTCGTGCCTGCAGCCAGCGGTGTTGGCGCTGCAGGGCGAAGCGGCGTGCCGGCGTGTCGACCGCGTCTGCGGCCATTGCCAGGCTGGCCAGTGCCTGCTCGGTGTCGTGTAGCTGCTGGCGCAGCCGTGCCAGGCCGCTGGCGGTCACATAGTTCGGGTGCGGACTCAGCGCCCGCTCGCCGAACTCGTCCGGTGCGGGTTCATCCTGCTCTTTGACGAAGGCGCGGCTCATGCGCCATTGAAGCACAATGCTTGAGCGTGAAATCACCGCCCAAGCCGGCGGCGCTCGTGTACGCTGCCGCCCCTATGGCACAGACCGCGACGGTATACAGCTTCTCGATCCAGCTTTCCGACATTGACCGGGGGGTCTACGAGACTTTTGATCTGCGGGTGGCGCGCCAGCCTTCGGAAACGGCCGAGTACATGCTGACGCGTGTGCTGGCCTACTGCCTGGAGTACCGCGAGGGCATCGCGCTGACGGAAGGTGTGGCCGCTGGCGATGAGCCCGCGGTGCTGGTGCGCGATCTCACCGGCCGGGTCACGGCCTGGATCGAGGTTGGGGCGCCCGATGCCGAGCGCCTGCATCGCGGCAGCAAGCTGGCGGGTATTGCAGCGATCTACACCCATCGGGACATCGGCTTGCTCCAGAACCAACTGGCCGGGCGCAGGATTCATCGTGTGGCCGACATCCCGATCTACGCGTTTGGCAGTGGTTTCATCAAGACCGTGGCGCCACTGATCGAGCGTCGCAGCGTGCTGTCGCTGTCGATTACCGAGCGCGAGCTGTATCTGGACCTCGACGGACGCAGTTTCAGCACGACCATCGGCGAGCACCGGGTCGAATAGCCGGCGGACGCAGCGGTGCGCCAGGATGCCTTGCATTCCGGCTCCGAGTCGCCACAATGCCCCGTCCAGATCCGCCTCAACGTCCTGTTGCCATGAAAGCCATTTCCCTGACCCGCTTCCTGATCGAGGAACAGCGTGCCGATCGCATCAACGCCGATTTGCGCCTGTTGATCGAGGTGGTTGCCCGCGCCTGCAAATCCATCTCGCATGCAGTCAACAAGGGGGCGCTCGGTGGCGTGCTGGGCGATGCCGGCACCGGCAATATCCAGGGCGAGGCGCAGAAGAAGCTGGACGTGCTGTCCAACGAGATTCTGCTGGAGGCCAACGAATGGGGTGGGCATCTGGCTGGCTGCGCTTCCGAGGAGATGGAGCACCCCAGCAAGATCCCCAACGTGTACCCCAAGGGCAATTATCTGCTGCTGTTCGATCCGCTCGATGGCTCCAGCAACATCGACGTCAACATCAGCGTCGGTACCATCTTCTCGGTTCTGCGCTGCCCGGATGACGTTACCGACCCGGAAACCGAGCACTTCCTGCAGCCGGGCACGGCGCAGGTCGCTGCCGGCTACACCGTCTACGGGCCGAGCACGATGCTGGTCATTACGGTGGGGCACGGCGTCCACGAGTTCACCCTGGATCGCGAGCAGGGCAGTTTCCTGCTGACCAAGCGCGACATGAAGATTCCTGAAGAGACGCAGGAGTTTGCGATCAACATGTCGAATGTGCGGCACTGGTATCCGCCGATGCAGAAGTACGTCGAGGAATTGCTGGCCGGCAAGACCGGCAGCCGC
>JBFJJW010000264.1:0-3723 GCA_041612095.1 Solimonas sp.
GCCACATTGCTCAGTCTGCGGCGCGGGCGACTGCTGAGCTCCGAGCAGTACCTTTCGCTGGTCGAAGCCGTAAGTGCCACTTCTGCCGCTACGGGCGCCGGACTGCAGGGCCGCACCCAAGCACGACACCTGATGCGCGCAGCCAAGGTGTATCTGAAGACGCTGTCGCTACCGGCAATGGACGCGGCCAGCCTGCGTCGGGCCCTGGGCCGCAGCCATGAGCGCTGCCGCCGGCACTGGCAGCGTGCGCAGCGCAGAAGCGACGCCGAGACCCTGCACACGTGGCGCAAGCAGGTGAAGCGACTGGCGATACAGTCCCAGTTGCTGTCGGCTACGCTCGGTGACTGTGGCCTGGCCGTCGACAGGCTCAAAACACTGGCCGAGCTGCTCGGCCGCCATCACGACCATCATCAGCTCGGCCTGCTGCTGGAAGCGCGCGTGCCCACGGGTCAGACGCTGCTGCAGATGCGCCTGCACGACGCCCTGCGGCAGCGCATGCAGCAGCTGGAACGGCAGTCCCTGAACCTGGGGGCAGTCCTGTTCTCGCGGCGGATGGCGATGCCGACCGAAACCCGCTGAACATGACCCCGCACGCACCGCAGTCCATCGCAGTCACGACCTGGTATCTGGAGCAATGCAATCCGGCGCAACTCCGCCATGCCCGGGTTCCGAGCCCGGCACCGCTGATCATGCAGGCGCAAACGCCGCTGCCGATGCTCAACCGCTTTCTGTATACCGCCGTTGGCGGGCACTGGTACTGGCGCGACCGGCTGTCATGGAGCTATGCGCGCTGGCACGCCTGGCTGGCAAGACCCGCCGTGCAGACCTGGGTGCTGTATGACGCAGGGACGCCGGCCGGCTATATCGAACTGGAACGGCAGGCTGGCGACGATGTGGAGATCGCCTACTTCGGCATCATGCGCGAGTTCCTCGGTCGGGGGCTGGGCGGTCACCTGCTGAGCGTAGGGATAGACCGTGCATGGGCAATGGGAGCCCGCCGCGTCTGGGTGCACACCTGCTCGCTGGATGGCCCGGCAGCGCTGGCCAATTACGAGGCCCGCGGCATGCAGCGCTACAGGGAAGAGCACAGCATCATCGAGCGCCACCATGAACTGCCCGACGGGCCGTGGCCCGACTGGGACGCGCCGTGATGCTTGAGAACTGGGCGCTGTTCAGCGCAGTAGCCGCCGCACACGCGCTGGCTGTGATGTCGCCCGGGCCGGATTTCGCGATGGTGACGCGCCAGTCGCTCGCGCTCGGCCGGTCCGCAGGCATCTGGACGGCGGCCGGCATCGGCAGCGGCATCCTGTTCCACGTCGCCTACAGCCTGTTCGGCTTGCATTGGCTGACCACCCGTTTTCCCTGGAGCTTGCAGGCCATCGCACTCACCGGTGCCGTATTCCTGATCTGGATGGGGCTGCAGGCGCTGCGCTCGGCACCGCAAAGCGGTCCGCAAGAGCCTCCCTCTTCGAGCGCTGCCGTACGGACAGACCCGGCCTGGCATCGTCACTACCTGATCGGGCTCGCCACCAATGTGCTGAATCCGAAGGCGACGCTGTTCTTCGTCGCACTGTTCACCACGGTCGTCAGCGGCCCGCTATCGCCGCTGATGATGGTCGCGCTTGCGCTGTGGTTGCCGCTCTCTACCTTCGGCTGGTTTGCAGCCCTAGCGCTGCTGCTGTCGCATGCAGGCCTGCGCGCCGGCCTGCGCCGGCACGCCCATCAACTGGACCGCATGATGGGGCTGATCCTGGTACTGCTGGGCGCAGCGGTCATCGTGCGGTGGCTACCGACCTAGACCCGCAACCCCCGAGGTACCGTACGCAATCCCGGGGCACGGCCGCGATCACCCGCGCCGGTTGGAACGCGGCCGCCACCCTCACCGCCGACTAGACAGACGAACGGCTTACGGGCGGCTACACCGCACGCTCATCGAGATCACTGGCATCGTGCCGCTCGGGCAACTGCTCTGCCGGATTGCCCCAGACGCGGTTAACCCGGCGACCCCGTTGAACCGCGGGACGGCGGGCAAGGTCTTCGGCCCAGCGTTGCACGTTCTTGTAGGTCTTCACCTGCAGAAACTCGGCGGCATCGTAAAGCTCTCCCAGTGCCAGCACGCCATACCAAGGCCAGTTCGCGATATCCGCGATGCTGTACTCGCTGCCGGAGAGATAGGTGTGATCCGCCAGCCGACGGTCGAGTACGTCGAGTTGGCGTTTCACCTCCATGGCGTAGCGGTCGATCGCGTACTCGATCTTCTCCGGAGCATAGGCATAGAAATGCCCGAACCCGCCGCCTAGAAACGGGGCACTGCCCATCTGCCAGAACAGCCAGTTGAGCGCCTCCGTACGGGCAGCAGGGTTTGACGGCAGGAAGGCGCCAAATTTCTCCGCCAGATACAGCAGGATGGCCCCCGACTCAAAGACACGCGTGGGCGGGATCGTGCTGTGGTCAACCATCACCGGAATCTTCGAGTTCGGGTTCTGTGCGGTAAAGCCACTGGAGAATTGATCGCCCTTGGAGATATCGATCACCCATGCATCGTACTCAGCACCCGCATGCCCCAGCGCCAGCAGCTCTTCGAGCATGACCGTGACTTTCACGCCATTGGGCGTGGCCAGCGAATACAGCTGCAACGGATGTTTACCCACGGCAAGCGGCTTGTCGTGGGTGGGGCCGGCAACAGGACGGTTGATGTTGGCAAACTTGCCGCCGCTTTCCTTGTTCCACGTCCAGACGGCGGGCGGTGTATACGCGCTGTGGTTACTCATGGTTGATTCCAAGATTGAGCAAGCTGAATGGGGTCAAACTAGCGTGACCGCAGTTATCGTCATAACGCAAACCGACACAGAGCATCTGTTCGGCCAGCGCGATCAGTTTGGGTGCGCAGGCGCCTGCTCGTCCGGCATCTCGGCCAGCTGCTTGAGGATACGTGTGAAATTTTCGACACCCTGTGCGCCGGTCACGAGATGACGGCGGTTGAAGATGATCGCCGGTACGCCTTGTATACCTTGGCTCAGCCAGTGCTGCTCAGCCTGGCGCACGTCTGCGGCAAAGCGCTGATCCATCAGTGCGGCCAGGGCTTCGGCACGCTCCAGGCCGATCTCAGCGGCTACATCCGCCAGTACGTTTTCGTCGGAGAGGTTGCGCCGATGGGTGAAATGCGCCGCGAACAGGGCCAGCTTCAGGTCGTGCTTACGACCCTGCAGGCCGGCCCAATGCAGCAGCTGATGCAGCTTGAACGTGTTGTGCATGCGCATGTCTTCGGCAAAGCGGAACTCGAACCCGAGTTCCGCGCCGATCTTGGTCATGCTGATCCGGCTTTGTTCGGATTGTTCGGGCGTCGTGCCGTACTTCTCGGCCACGTGCTCCCGCAGATTCTGACCCTCTGCCGGCATGGCAGGATTAAGCTCGAACGGGTGCCAGCGTATCTCATGCGCAATCCCGGTCGCGGCCAGTGCCTCGGCCAGCTGCCGATAGCCAATGATGCACCAGGGGCAGACAACGTCAGAGACAATGTCGATCTGCAGTTTCGGGGACGGCGTAGTCATGAGTCCTCCATAAACCGGACGTGTCCGGATTTAGGTGCAACCGGATGGTGGGTTATCGGATCGGCATCCGGTCTTCGAACTGGATGGTAAATCGGGTCAGGGCTGCGGTAGCGAGCGGCCTCGGCTCTGGATGTGGAGCAGTCAATCTACTGATTTTGCCCACGGCCAGCCC
>JBFJJW010000265.1:0-3663 GCA_041612095.1 Solimonas sp.
CGGCCCGCGCCCGTACCCACGGTGGCACGCTGGTTTGCGTGGCGGTGTTGAAAGTCGACATCACCGCCATCCAGGCGCCGCCACCGACGACCAGGGCCAGGTACACCGGCAGATGCCAGCGCGACAAGGCGGCGATCAGCATCACCAGGGCATACGCCATGCAGCCGGTGGTGACCAGCGCCTCCAGCCCGAAACGCGCGCGTACCTTGCCGATCAGGCTGCCGGCAATCACGGCACCGGCGCCCATGCAACCCATCATCAGGCCGAAACCTTCCGCGCCCAGGCCGAGCTGGCGCTGGCCGATGATCGGCAACAAGGCCCACAAGGCCGACCCCGAGCCGCTGTAGGCGGCGGCGCGCAGCAGTTGCGCCAGCACGGTATGCGAATGCCAGGCGAAGCGCAAGGCGCTGAGCATGCCGCCCCACAGGCGCTCGGCCGGCAGCCGCGAGGGGGGATGCGGCGCGGGCGGCCAGCGCCGGATCGAATGCATCATGTACAAGGTGCTGAGCACCGCCAGCGCAAAGTTCCACGGACCACCGGCGTACACGAAGACCAGGCCGGCCAGTGCGGGGCCCAGCGCCCGGGCGCCGTTGTAGGCCACGCTGGTGGCGATGATCGCCTGCGGCAATTCCTCGCGCGTCACCGCGTCTGCCACCGTCGAGTTCCATGCGGGCGACATCAGCGCGGTGCAACTGCCGGCCACGAAGATCAGGAACAACACGCCACCCGGTCCGGTCATGTTGGCCAGCGACAAGCCGGCCAGCAGGATGCCGGCCGCGGCCTGTATCGCCAGGGCCAGCAGGATCAGCCGACGCCGGTCGGTGATGTCGGCCAGCACGCCGGCCGGCAAGGAGAACAGGAACATCGGCAGGAACACCGCGGTCTGCACCAGTGCCGCCAGGAACGACGACCCACTGAGCTCGACCATCATCCATGACGCCGCCATGGTCTGCATCGCATTGCCGATGAAGTAGACGCCGCCGCCGGCCCAGATGCCACGAAAGCGGCTGTCACGCAGGGGGGAGCCGGACAGGAAGGCAAGTTGCATGGACGTCGATTGTCCACACTCCGGCATCCGCCACCGCGCACGGCCGCTCCGAAGCGGCCGGCCCGCCCCCCAATGGGGGGTTCGGTCGGTTTACACGCAGTGAAACCGGACAGACGGGGGGCGTCGTCTACCCAGGCAGCGGCAACGCCCCGGTATGCTTGATCTGGTCCAGGCAGACGCTGGAGCGCACGTTGTCGACGCCGGGCAGCACCATCAGCGTGTCCATCAGGAACTGCGACAAGGCCTTGAGGTCGGGTGCGACCACCTTGAGCACATAGTCGAAGTCACCGGTGACCGAGAAACATTCCAGCACCGACGGCAAGGTGCGGATTCCGTCGGTGAACTTGCGCAGGTTCGAGCGGTGGCCTTTTTCCATCGACACATGGACGAAGGCGGTGACACCCAGGCCGAGACGGGCCGGGTCGAGCCGGGTTTCGTAGCCGGTGATCACGCCCAGTTCTTCCAGCCGCCGATGGCGCCGGTGGCACTGCGAGGTCGACAGGTTGACCGCCTCGGCCAGTTCCAGGTTGGAGGCGCGGCCATGGAGCTGCAAAAAGGCCAGCATCCGCAGGTCGGTGCGATCGAAGCTCAAATCGTGCAATCATGTCCCCTGGTAGTTTTGATTGGCGGGATTTTATTCCTTCGGATGTCTTGCCCAAGCCGCGGATTGCAAGCCTATTTTGCGTTCGTCGACTTACCATTCCGTCGTTGGTGCAATGGAACCGGACGCTGCGCGCCCTGTCGGGAGGTCGGCAGGCGGCGGCTTGCGTCACGCTGGTGACATATTGCCCCGATTGCCGGTGATCCGCGAAAAATGTAGCATGAGCCATGCCGGAAGCTTCCGGCGCTGCCCATGGCGCGGCTGTTGCCAAACCAAGCAAGACCGATAGGAGATAAACACAATGGCTGATCTGTACGACAACCCGATGGGACTGATGGGATTCGAGTTCGTGGAGTTCGCGTCGCCCACTGCGGGTGTGCTCGAGCCGGTGTTCGAGATGATGGGTTTCACCAAGGTGGCGATCCATCGCTCCAAGAACGTGACCCTGTACCGCCAGGGCGACATCAACTTCATCATCAACGCAGAGCCGCGCAGCGTGGCTTCCTACTTTGCCGCGGAGCATGGTCCGTCCGCCTGCGGCCTGGCGTTTAGGGTGCGCAATTCGCGCGTCGCCTACGAGCGGGCACTGGAACTCGGCGCCGAACCGATGGAAATGCGCACCGGCCCGATGGAGCTGCACCTGCCGGCGATCAAGGGCATCGGCGGCGCACCGCTGTACCTGATCGACCGCTTCGAAGAAGGCCGCTCGATCTACGACATCGATTTCGATTTCATCGACGGGGTCGAACGCCATCCGGTCGGGCATGGCTTCAAGGTGGTCGACCACATGACGCACAACGTCTACCGCGGTCGCATGGCCTACTGGGCCAAGTACTACGAGCGGCTGTTCAACTTCAAGGAAATCCGCTACTTCGACATCAAGGGCGTCCACACCGGCCTGACCTCCAAGGCGATGACCGCGCCCGATGGCAAGATCCGCATTCCACTGAACGAGGAGTCGGCCAAGGGATCCGGCCAGATCGAAGAGTTCCTGATGCAGTTCAACGGTGAAGGCATCCAGCATATTGCGCTGCTGACCGACAACCTGATCGACAGCGTCGACAAGCTGCAGATGGCCGGCGTCCCGCTGCTGTCCGCGCCCAACGATGTCTACTACGAGATGCTGCAGGAGCGGCTGCCCGGCCACGGCCAGCCGGTGTCCGAGCTGCAGGCGCGCGGCATCCTGCTCGACGGCACGACCGAAGGCGGCAAGCCCCGGCTGCTGCTGCAGATCTTCTCCAAGACGCTGCTGGGACCGGTGTTCTTCGAGATTATCCAGCGCAAGGGCGACGACGGTTTCGGCGAGGGAAACTTCAAGGCGTTGTTCGAATCCATCGAGCGCGACCAGATTGAGCGCGGCGTGCTCGAGACGGGCGAAGCCAAGTCGACATCCGGCGCTGACTGAGCGAACCCATGGCGTCCAGACGATACATCTCCGCCACCCGTACCGAGGGCAAGGCGTCCCGCCAGGCCCACTGCGATCTGCCCGAGGGCACCTTCGAGCGCGAGCTGAGCAAGGAAGGCTTCTACGGTCCCGCCACCATGATGTATCACGTCCACCCGCCGACGGGCTGGACGAACTGGGAAGGACCGCTTCGTCCCCGGGCTTTCAATCTCGACGGCATCGCCGGCGACGTCCCTTCGCCCAAAGACGCCGCGCTGATTCTGCACAACGCCGACTGCCGCATGCGCTACTGGCGCACAGGATCGGCAATGGATCATCTGATGCGCAACGCCGACGGCGACGAGCTGCTGTTCGTTCATCGCGGTGAAGCGCGGTTTTTCTGCGACTACGGTCATCTGGAGATCAGGGCCGGGGATTACGTGATGCTTCCGCGCTCCACCATGTGGCGCATCGAGCCTCAAGGGCCGGTGGACATGCTGATGATCGAGTGCACCGGCGGCAGCTACTATCTGCCGGAGAAAGGGATGCTGGGCAATCACGCCATCTTTGATCCCGGCATGCTGGATGCGCCGCGCATGGACGAGGTCTTCGAGGCGCAGAAGGCGGAAA
>JBFJJW010000266.1:0-3629 GCA_041612095.1 Solimonas sp.
ATGCACCACGTCGCGGCCCGCGGCCTCGAGCTCATGAGCGCGGGCCAGCAGCGCCATCACGTGAAACGGCTCGATTTCGGCCATGCGCCGTGCCAGGGGTAGCGTCGGACTCATGAGACTTTCCTATTTGCGATGCCGGACCAATCGCCGGCGTTTCATCTGCTGGCGACGCGTCAGCTCATTGCGGCGTCCGGCAAACGGATTGGCGGCGGAGCGGAACGTCATGCGCAGCGGCGTACCGCGCAGCCGCAGCGCGTCGGTGAAGAAGTTCGCCAGGTAGCGCACGTAGGCATCCGGCACGCGCTCGGCCTGATTACCGTGCACGACGATCACCGGTGGATTGCGCCCGCCCTGATGCGCGTAGCGCAGCTTGATGCGACGACCCAGCACGGCCGGAGGCGGATGCGCCTCCACCGCGGCTTCCAGCTCACGCGTGAGATCGGGTGTCGGCAGCGTGCGCATCGTCGCCTCGTAGGCTTCGCGCACGTCCTGCATCACCACGCCCACCGCGGTGCCGTGGCGCGCCGAGATGAAGTGCAGCGGCGCGTAGTCCAGGAACGGCAGCTTCAGCGACACCTGATAGCGCACCTGCTCGCGGGCATGGTCATCAAGGCCATCCCACTTGTTGACGGCGATCACCAGCGCACGGCCGTACTGTGCGACCAGACCCATCAGACGTGCGTCCTGCTCGCCGATGTCGGCATGGGCATCCACGACCGCAACCACCACATGCGCACGCTCGATTGCCTCCAGCGTCTTGACGATGGAGAACTTCTCCACCGCCTCCCAGACCCGCGCCTTGCGACGGATACCGGCGGTATCCATCAGCATGTAGGACTGGCCGTCGTACTCGAACGGCACATAGATGGCATCGCGGGTGGTGCCGGGCACGTCGGCCGCCAGCACACGCTCCTCGCCCAGCAGGCGGTTGACCAGCGTGGACTTGCCGACGTTGGGGCGGCCGACGATGGCAACGCGGATACGGCCATCGTCCTCCAGCACCTCAGGCTCGGTCGGCGGCAGATCCTTGAGCGCCTGCTTCAGCAACTTGGCTACGCCGTGGCCGTGCTGCGCGGAAATCGTCTCCGGCTCACCGAAACCGAGGGCAAAGAAGTCGGCCGCCGCGTGCACATGCTGGCGCCCTTCTGCCTTGTTCACGACCAGGGTGATTGGCTTGCCCAGCTTGCGCAGCTGGCGGGCGATGGCATCATCGGCGCCGGTACGCCCCTGCTCCACGTCCACCAGGAACAGGATGTGATCGGCCTCGGACAGTGCCAGCTGCGCCTGCTCCTCGGCCAGCACCGCCAGCGGATTGGAGGCCTGCGGCATCAGGCCGCCGGTATCCACCACGACAAAGGCGTGTTCCTCAAACCGCGCAGTGCCGTACTGGCGGTCGCGGGTCAGGCCGGGCAGATCCGCCACCAGCGCATTGCGTGTCCCGGTCAACCGATTGAACAGCGTGGACTTGCCGACGTTCGGCCGTCCCACCAAAACAATCACCGGCATATTCTGTTGCATGGCGTATTCTGCGTCGGCCTGGCCGAAAACAAAAAAGGCGGGCGCCCAAGCCCGCCTTGTACAGGGAAATCCTGTTATTTGATGCCCAGCGCGGTGATGCGACCCGCGGTATTGAGTACGTACAGCACGCTGTCATTCGCGACGGGTGCGGCCTGAATCGAATCGCGGCCGGCGCGCACCCGCGCGACGATGCGACCGTCCTTGGGATCCAGCCAGTGAACGTAGCCCTCTAGATCGCCGACCACGATCAAATCGCGCAGCACGCCCGGAGGCGATAGCCGACGGTATTTCAGGTCTTCGTTCTTCCAGGCCGCCGCGCCGCTGTGTGCGTCCAGCGCCCAGACCACGCCTTCATCGTCGGTGACGATGATCAAGTCTCCGGCGCGGGCGATGCCGGTATAGCTCTTCACCGGTCGCCGCCACAGCGCCTGCCCGGTTGCACCATCAAAGCACACCAGTTCGCCACCGTAGCTGACCGCGAACACTTCGGGGCCATCGGCATACAGCGCGCCATCGACATCGATCAGGCGCTCCAGCTCGTTGCGGCCGCTGGCCGTAGCTACGACCTGCTCCCAGGCCGGCTGACCGTCGCTCAGATTGACTGCGGCAAGACGGCCGTTGTCCAAGCCCAGAAACACGCGGCTACCGGAAATGACCGGGGCCGCCTGCCCGCGCAGGGTCAGATTCGGCACGCTGGCCGAGTAGGTCCACAGCCGCTTGCCGCTGACCGCCGACAGGCCGTAGCTGTAGCCATCACCGGCACGGGCGACCACGACATCGCCATCACCGACCGGCGGCGCCAGCACTTCGCTGGATATGCCCGAGCGCCACAACGCCGCGCCATCGGCGCGCTTGAGCGCGATCACTTCTCCGTCCATCGTGCCCGCGAGCACAGCGGCACCTGACAGCGTGGGGCCTGAAATCATGCGGGTGTCGGTCTGTGCCTGCCAGATCGCGGCCCCGGTGTTCGGATTGAACGCAAACACGCGGCCCCGCACATCCGCTGCGAACAGCGCATCTGGCGCCAGTGCGATGCCCAGGCCGCCGTAGTAGCGGCCGCTGCCCTTGCCGGCGTTCGCGCTCCACAGCTTGCGGACGCTCACCTCGGAGTTGGTGATGTCCTTGAGTTCGCTGGGCTTGCGAACATTCTTGTCGCTGGAACAGGCCGCCAGCAGTGCTATGCCGGTGAACAGGATCAGTATGTGTCGCGCACTGCGGAGGCCGGTGTTCATGATTGCACCACGTCGGTCAAGTCTTCCAGCTTGCGCTGCAGGCTGGTGCGCGTCGCCGGGTCTTCATCACTGACCGCAGCCAGCGCTTTTTCGTAGGCGGCGCGCGCCGCTGCGCGGTCACCCTGCGCGAGACGGATATCGCCGCGCAGTTCCTCGGCCATGGCCTCGAAGCCACCGTTGTCACCCTCGAGCAGCTTGAGGGCGGCGTCGGCCTTGTCCTGCTGCCACAGCACTCGCGCCTGACGCAGACGCGCCACCTGGCGCAGGCCCTCGTCCTTGCTGTACTGCGTGGCCCACTGCAGGCGGCTCAGTGCCTGGTCAAAATCGTTTGCGCGCACGGCTTCGGCGGCGAGGAACAGCGCCGCGCCGGCCGCATAGGGGGTATCGGCATGTTCTCGGGCCAGCGCGTCACCCAGCTTCATGGCCTCCTCGGTCTTGGATTCCGCCAGCGCGGTCTTCAGCTCCTCGAACATCTGCGAGGCCTGGCCGGCGCGTTGCTCCTGGTAGGACTTCCAGCCTTCCCAGCCGAAGATCGCGCCGATGCCCAGCACCAGGCCCGCGGCCAGGGCCATCCAGTTGTCTTTCCACCACTGCTTGAGCTGTTCGGCTTGGGCTTCTTCGTCGAAATGCGCGGTCACTGTTGTGTGCTCTGAAGGTTAGTGAGTGTGAGGGAGCAGACCCGCAAGCCGGGCTGGCAGTTCCTGCCAGTTCACAAACGCTGCGGCTGCGGGTGCCTCGGATTCGGTTTGGCGCAGGGATTTTACTTGAACGCCGCCCTTTGCCTGTTCATCTTCGCCCAGAACCAGGGCGACAGCCGCGCCGCTGCGGTCGGCGCGCTTGAGCTGGGCCGCCAGCTTGCCGCCACCGGCGTGTACCACC
>JBFJJW010000267.1:0-3622 GCA_041612095.1 Solimonas sp.
ACCGTTCTAGTGAGCGGCCGGAAGCTTTCTGGGCCTGACCATTGACCGGATTTGGATCGCCGTAACGTGGGAATTCGACTAAAGGTACGGTTCATGACAGCCGGCGGTGTCGATGGGAGGTTACGGCCCCGTCCCCTGCCCCGGGTCGTAAACCAGCCGCAAGCCGATCGACCTCGGCAGGCATCAGCTGTATACACCGCAGCCGCTCCCGGCAATTGACGGCCGACCTCACACCTGAGGGCGTAGCCGACGCCTGGAGCGTGATACCGTTCAGCGGTCTCAGACGACCGTTCGGCGGCGCTTCGCCTAAATACCTGATGCTTAGCGACAATTATTGCCCGCACTACAAGCTGGCTTGACGCACGCGGTGCGTGCCCGGGCCTCAAAAACAATTGACCGCCGTTCGTTTCGGCCGGTCACATAAGGGGGTATGGGTGACCAAGGCCATGGAGCAGGCTGCGTCAGATTGCGCCGTTGGTCGGCGGAGTGCTGCCATTTGTCCGCCGCTGGGCCTGCCGGGCCGCTCGGCACCCCCTAAGCTGTCCGTCATGCGACGCGCTCCGGGGTTTACCCTGCTGGAACTGATGATCACGATCACAGTGGCGGGCGTACTGTTGGCCATCGGCATTCCCAACTTTCGCTCGGCGCTGGCCGATAGCCGGCTGGCGGCTCAGACCAATGAGCTCAGCGCCGCCCTGTCAGCTGCACGCGGCGAGGCGATGAAGCGCGGGGTACGGGTGACCATTTGCCGCAGCACGACCGGAACCGGCTGCAGCACTACCGCTGCGGGCAACTGGCGGGAAGGCTGGCTGGTATTTGCCGAAACCGCTGCGGCCGGCACCATCGGGACTGTCGACGCCGGTGAGCCGACCATCGCCGTACGCAGCGAAATCGCGGGCAACAACTCCATCAATTTCACCGGCAACCCAACCTGGCGGGTGACATACAACACCCAGGGCATGACCACCAGCCTGGGAACCTTCCGTGTCTGTGACAACACCCGGTCGGGGTATCAAAGGGAAATCGCGGTAGCCCGGACCGGCCGATCGCGCATGCAACGCTTTAATGGCAACGGAGTTGGATGCTCATGAATCAGCCGCTGCCGCGTCGTACGCAGCAAGGCTTCAACCTGATCGAGGTCATGGTGGCCGTGGCGGTGCTGGCCATCGGCCTGCTGGGCATCGCCGCACTGCAGATATCCGGCATCCGCTACAGCATGGGCTCCTACACGCGATCCATTGCCGTGATGGCCGCCAACGACTATGCCGAACGCATGTACGCGGCGCGACCCGGAGTCAACCTCGGCCTCTACGGTGGATACGACTCCAACACCATCGACTGTGCCGTTGAACCTACGAGCATCTGCGCCACGCAGTCAGATGCCGCGACCCCGGATGTCTGCTCCGCCGCCGAGATGGCGACCTACGATCGCTACATCACGGCCTGCGGCTATCCCATCACCGACGGACGCTACGGCGGGATACAGACGCTGCTCCCGGCTGGACGGCTGGTGAGTCAGTGCCTGAACGCAGCCGGGGCTGTCGCAGCCTGCGCGGTCGGCATGCGCCACTTGATCACGGTGAGCTGGCAGGAACGCGGCAGTCAAGCCGACGGCACCAACGCGATCCAGACCGTCAACTACCAGATGACGGTGCAGCCATGAACATGAAACAGGTAAACCAGGTCGGGTTCTCGCTGGTCGAGTTGATGATCGCAATGGTCATTGGCCTGCTGCTGATCGCGGGCATCGGGCAAGTGTTTCTCTCCGGACAGCAGTCGTTCAAGACCCAATCCGGTACCGGGAAGCTGCAGGAAAACGCGCGATTCGCGCTGTTCTTCCTGCAGCGGGACATTCGCATGGCCGGCTTTCCGAGAAATCAGGGCCCCAGCACCGGCCAGCCAACGGCGGCCGCGTTCCTGGCGGCCAATACCAGCGATGGCGCGAGCGGCGCTCCGGACCAGATTCAGATCCAGTACAACTCCGACCCCAGCGTTCCAGATTCCGACCTGGACTGCCTAGGGCAAGAGTCCGACACCGCCTTCCCGGCAGCCTGCGCCGCCTCCAACCCGGCGGCCGCCAACGATGATGCGGGGTGCTCCTGGGTGGTGACCAACCACTACTTCGTGCAGAACGGATCGCTGATGTGTCGCGGCATCGGCAATGCCGCTGCTCAGCCGATCGTGGATGGGGTGGAAGACTTCCAGATTCTGTACGGCGAAGATACGGACGGCGACACCTACGCTGACGTCTACCGCAATGCTTCACAGGTAGTGGATTTCAATCAGGTGGCGGCGGTGCGCATCGGGATACTGCTGAATACGCAGGAGCAGGTTGCCGACACTCTGGATGAGCAGGAGTACGCCGTGCTGGACGCTGACCCCATCACCCCCGCCGATGATGCTGCTACCACCGACAACGAGCTGCTCTATCGTCGGCGGGTGTTCACCACCACCGTCGAAGTCCGCAATCGAACGCAATGAACCGCTTCCCTACCCGTCAGTCCCAGCGCGGCGCGGCCCTGGCCGTCGGCCTGTTCATGCTGTTGATGCTGACCATCATCGGGCTCACTGCGGTGCGCTCAACGACGCAGCAGGGCCGCATGGCCAGTAATTTCCAGTTCCAGAACAGCGCGTTTCAGGCTGCGGAGGGCGCGATTCGCGGCCTGGTGGCTGAAATGCGCGGAGAGTTGCCGCAGCCTGCCGGAGTGACCGTCAACGTGCTGGTCGACGCCATCGATCCCAGCACCGCCAACCCCACGCGGTCGTACACGCTCGGAACCAACATCACCAGCCAGGCGACCGTGCAATACATCGGCCAGGCCCCTGCGCCGGGCTACTCGATGGGCGTCGGCAAGGGCGCGATCGTCGCCCACCGCTTTGCGATCACGGCAACAGGCGCACAGACCAATACCAGTGCGCAGGCGCAGCACCAGCAGGGCGTGCAGCGCGTCGGCCCCGGTTTCTAAGCGGTGCATCAACGAATGAAGATTCCCAGGAGTAGTGTCATGACGACTCAACACCATCACCGCAAGTCAGGCTCACGAACGACGCTGCTGGCCGCTTCGATGATCTACGGCATGGCGGCCATGACCGCGGCCTGGGCCGACGACACCGAGATCTTCTTCCCGCCCGAGGTCATCGAGGCAGATGACGAAACGGCACGGCCGAACATCCTGTTCCTCATGGACACCTCCGGATCCATGGGCAGCACGGACGGCACCGGATTGACACGTCTGCAGCGCGTAAAAGATGCACTGCTTGCCATCCTGGATGACCTCAACCCCAGCGTGAACATTGGTATCGGGCGCCTGTCCAGCGGTGAGGGCGGTGCCATACTGTGGCCGGTGGCGGCCATCGATTCAACGGCGGCTTCCGTCTATCCCGGCCTGGCTGCCCAGCAAATCAACATCTCTACGGGCGGCGGCACCAACGAGGCGCAGCAGACCAGTACGACGGTTGTTACCACGCCAGGCTCGCTGGCTGTCGGCGAGATTACTGCGACCCCGCCCGGCAACGCCGAGTTCTTCATCACGCGCGTCGGCAACGAGGCCGAGGAGTACGACAATACGCGTGTCGATACAGATGGTGGCGACGGCTCTCGCGACAGCGGAGACATCGAACT
>JBFJJW010000268.1:0-3616 GCA_041612095.1 Solimonas sp.
ACGCCATCAGCAAGGCGTGGGCGAACATCGATGTGCTGCTGAAACAGCGCCACGACGAACTGCCCAAGCTGGTTGAGACCTGCAAGCAGTACATGGAGTTCGAGCGCAGTGCGCTGGAACAGATCATGGCGGCGCGCACCGGTGCCAATAACGCGCGGCAGCAAGGTGACGTCAAAGGTGTCGGCCAGGCGGAAGGACTGATGCGCGCGGGGCTGGGTTCCATCATGGCCACCGTGGAAGCTTACCCGGAGCTGAAGGCCAATCAGTCCATCCAGCAACTGCTGGGGCGCATCACCGGGCTGGAGAACGCAATTGCCGATCGCCGCGAGTTCTACAACGAGGCGGTCAATCACAACAACGTCCGCATCGAAACCTTTCCCGACGTCATCGTCGCCCGCCTGTTCGCATTCAAGTCGGCGGTGCTGCTGGAGTTTACCGAGGACGAGAAGAAGGACGTCGACATGCGCGCCCTGTTCCGTAGTTAGTCCTGCCGACTCGTGGCGGACAATAGCCGTGCGCTGACGCAGCTGGCGGAGGACATCGCAAGCGCAGACCCCGGCGCCTTCTGGTTTGGCACCCTCGCGCTGCTGCTGGCCGTCATTGCCTGTTTCATCGTCGCCTTCTGGAATCTGCGCAAGGCGCGTCTGCTCGAGGACATGCCGACCTCGCGCATCCGCTCGGCAGCCCAGGGCTATCTGGAACTCGAAGGCTGGGCGCGCCTGCTGCCGGGGCCGGAGATCATCTCCCCGCTTTCGGGCGCGCTGTGCACGTGGTGGAAATACCGCGTCGAGCATCGCGAAACGGTTTGGCGCAACGGCAAGCGCAGCAGCGAGTGGCGTACGATCGAGTCCGGCACCTCGGACAACCTGTTCCTGCTGGCCGATGAAACCGGCGAATGCATCGTCGATCCTGAAGGCGCAACCATCTACCCCAGCCTGCGCCGACGCTGGCAGGGACGCACGCGCCGCCCTGAAAGGGTGCCCGAGAAACCGGGTTGGTTGCAGTTCGGGGACTACCGCTACCACGAACAATTGCTCCGTATCGGCGACCCGCTCTATGCCATCGGCTGGTTCCGCAGCCAGGGCCTGACGCATAGCTACGACGAGAACACCGAATTGCGCGACCTGTTGCGCGAATGGAAAGCGGATCATGCCGGCCTGCTGCAGCGCTTCGATGGCAATGGCGACGGCGAGATCGACCTGCAGGAGTGGGAAGCCGCCCGCCGCGCCGCACTGGAACAGATACGCAGCCAACACGTCGAGCGCAGCCTCGACCCCGAGGTCCACGTATTGTGCCGACCACGTGACCGGCGACCGTTTCTGCTGTCCTGTCTGCCGCAAGCGACCCTGGCCCGGTGCTATCGGTGGGGCGGCTTCTTGGCCTTGCTCGCCTTCTTCAGCAGCGGTGTCGCGGGTGTATATGTGCTGGTGGCGCGCGGCCTTCTGTGATTAATTATTGAATAACGATTTTTACTCTTTGCTGCCAGTTAGTTAGCTCCTGGGCCCGCCCCGCAGGCAACGGAACCAGAACATTGGCTCAGGTTAGTTAAATCCCTCCCGAATTCAGCCGC
The DNA here is from genome assembly GCA_041612095.1 of Solimonas sp. Classification (GTDB taxonomy): domain Bacteria; phylum Pseudomonadota; class Gammaproteobacteria; order Nevskiales; family Nevskiaceae; genus Solimonas. The sequence continues at coordinate 1,571 of JBFJJW010000268.1, forward strand.
TTGCCCGCCCGGGACTCGAAACACCTGAGCGCCGTCCCCAGAATGACTGCCCGCTACACCGGTGCCCGTCATGCTCAACCCCCTGCTACGCGACGCTGTTTCCCAACCCCTGCCCGCCTTCGACGCCATCCTGCCGGAGCATGCCGAGCCCGCGCTCGATGCCGTGCTCAAAGAGAATCGCGAGGCCGTAAAGCGGTTGCTGACCGGCGCCGCGGAGCGCAGCTGGGACAGCTTCATCGAGCCGCTGGAGGAAATGAGCGACCGCCTGCAACGCGCCTGGGGTCCGGTTTCGCATCTGTTCGGCGTCAACAGCACCAAGGAATGGCGCAGCGCCTACAACGCCTGTCTGCCCAAGCTCACCGAATACAGCCTGGAGCTGTCGCAGTCCGAGGAGCTGTACCGCGCCTATGAGGCGCTATCGAAATCGCCCGAGTTCCAGACCTACTCGACCGCGCGCCGCAAGGCCGTCAACGACGCCCTGCGCGACTTCCGCCTGTCCGGCATCGGCCTGAGCCCCGAGCGCAAGGCGCGCTACAAGGCGATCTCGATGCGCCTGTCGGAAATCCAGACCAAGTTCGAAGAGAACCTGATGGACGCGATCCAGGCCTGGAGCCTGCCGATCACCGATGGGCAGCGGCTCTCCGGCATGACCGAATCAGCGATTGCCGCCGCCCGCGCCAAGGCGCAGGCCAGGAATCTGGATGGCTGGTTGCTGACCCTGGACTTCCCCAGCTACGACGCCGTCATCACCTATGCCGATGATCGCGCGCTGCGCGAGGAGGCCTACCGCGCGTTTGCCACGCGCGCCTCGGACCAGGGGCCGCAGGCCGGGCAGTTCGACAACAACGCGCTGATGACCGAGATCCTCGCGCTGCGCCACGAGCAGGCGCAGCTGCTGGGCTATCGCAATTTCGCCGAGCTGTCGGTGGCCACCAAGATGGCCGACACCCCGGATGAGGTCGAAGCGTTTCTGCTGAACCTTGCGCGCCGCGCGCGCGCGCCGGCCGAGGCCGAGCTTGCCGAGCTGCGTGCGTATGCGCAGCGCCGCGACCGTCTGGACGCGCTGCAACCCTGGGATCTGGCCTACTACGCCGAGAAGCTGAAGCAGGAAAAGCTGGGCCTTTCAGAAGAAGAGCTGCGCCCCTACTTCCCGCTGCAGCCGGTGCTGCAGGGCATGTTCGATCTGGTACAGCGGCTGTATGGCGTGCGCATCGAAGCCGCGCCCGAAACCACCACCTGGCATCCGGAGGTCACCGCCTATGCGCTGAAGGATGGCAACGGCGCGCCCGCCGGGCTGTTCTATCTGGACGCCTTCGCCCGCCCGGAGAAGCGCAGCGGCGCATGGATGGACGAATGCGTCAACCGCCGCCGCACCGCGCGCGGCATCCAGCAGCCCAGCGCCTATCTGACCTGCAACTTCACGCCGCCGCTGGCCGACCAGCCGGCGCTGCTGACGCATGAAGAAGTGCTGACCCTTTTCCATGAATTCGGCCACGGCCTGCACCATCTGCTGACGCGGGTGGATGAAGCCGCGGTGGCCGGCATCCACGGCGTGGCGTGGGACGCCGTGGAGCTGCCGAGCCAGTTCATGGAGAACTGGGCCTTCGACACCGCCACCCTGCAGGGCTTTGCCCGCCACTGGCAGACCGGCGCCGTACTGCCCGATGAACTGATCAACAAGCTGCGCGCTTCACGCAGCTTCCTGACTGGACTGGCGACACTGCGCCAGGTCGAGTTCGGCCTGTTCGACCTGCGCCTGCACCGCGACCACGACCCCGCCAGCGGTGCGCGCGTGCTCGAAACCCTGCAGCGCGCCCGCGATGAAGTCGCGGTGATGCAGCCGCCGGCCTACAACCGCATGCCCTGCAGCTTTGGCCATATCTTTGCCGGCGGCTATGCGGCCGGCTACTACAGCTACAAGTGGGCAGAGGTGCTGTCTGCCGATGCCTATGCCGCCTTCGAGGAAAGCGACTTCGCCGCTGAAACCGGCACCCGCTTCCGCGAGACCTTCCTGGCCCAGGGCGGCTCCAAGGAAGCGATGGAACT
>JBFJJW010000269.1:0-3596 GCA_041612095.1 Solimonas sp.
CCAGCGCGCCGGCTCACGCAGTGCCATCACCAGCGCGCCATGCCCGCCCATGGAGTGCCCGAAGATGCCGCGCCGGTCGGCGCACGCCGGGAAGTGTGTTTCGATCAGCGCCGGCAGCTCGCGATTCACGTAGCTGCCCATGCGGTAGCCACCGGACCACGGCGCCTGCGTGGCATCAAGGTAAAAACCTGCTCCGGTGCCAAAATCCCAGTGCTCGTCCTCTCCGGCGTAGCCGAGGCCACGCGGACTGGTGTCGCAGGTGACGAGCATCAATCCCAGCTCCGCAGCCAGACGCTGTGCGCCGGCCTTGATCATGAAGGTTTCGTCGGTGCAGGTCAGGCCGGCAAGAAAGTACAGCGCCGGAACCGGGCCGGCCTGCGCCTGCGGCGGCTGGTACACCGCAACATTCATCTGCGTGCCGGTCTCCACGGACGCATGGCGGTAGTAGCCCATGCGCCCGCCGAAGCAGGCGTGCTCGGCACGCGTTTCGAACGCGCTGGCGGTTGCCATCAGTACACCACCACCGAGCGTATCGACTCGCCGCGCGCCATCAGATCGAAGCCTTCGTTGATCTCTTCCAGCTTCAGCGTGTGCGTGATGAGATCGTCGATGTTGATCTTCTTGTCCATGTACCAGTCGACAATCTTCGGTACGTCGGTACGGCCCCGCGCACCACCGAAGGCCGAGCCGATCCAGCGACGGCCGGTCACCAGCTGGAACGGTCGCGTTGCGATCTCAGCGCCAGCGGGCGCCACACCGATGATGGTGGAGACGCCCCAGCCCTTGTGGCAGCACTCCAGCGCCTGGCGCATGACCTGCACATTGCCGATGCACTCAAAGCTGTAGTCGGCACCGCCGCGGGTCAGTTCCACCAGGTGCCCGACCAGATCACCTTTGATGTCCGCCGGATTGACGAAGTGGGTCATGCCGAACTGCCTCGCCATGGCCTCGCGTGCAGGATTGGTGTCCACGCCCACGATCATGTCGGCGCCCACCAGCTTCAGGCCTTGAATCACGTTGAGGCCGATGCCGCCGAGGCCGAACACCACGCACCGGGTGCCGGCCTCCACCTTGGCGGTGAACAGCACCGCACCGAGTCCGGTGGTCACGCCGCAACCGATGTAGCAAATCTTGTCGAACGGCGCGTCCTCACGCACCTTGGCCAGGGCGATCTCCGGCAGCACCGTGTAGTTGGCGAAGGTGGAGCAGCCCATGTAGTGCAGCACCGGCTTGCCCTGGAACGAGAAGCGGCTGCTGCCGTCCGGCATCACACCGCGACCCTGCGTGCTGCGGATCTTCTGGCATAGATTGGTTTTCTGTGAGGTGCAGTACTCACACTCACGGCATTCCGGCGTGTACAGCGGAATGACGTGGTCGCCCTTCTTCAGGGACTTAACGCCCGGTCCGACGTCCACGACGATGCCGGCGCCCTCGTGACCGAGAATGGCCGGAAACATCCCTTCGGGATCGGCGCCGGAAAGCGTGTACTTGTCCGTATGACACAGGCCGGTGGCCTTGATCTCCACCAGAACCTCGCCTTCGCGCGGCCCATCCAGTTGTACGGTTTCGATGCTGAGCGGCTCGCCGGCTTCAAAGGCAACAGCGGCGCGGACGTCCATGCGCGATTCTCCTGTGGAGGTGAGGGGAATCCCCGCGGAGCAAAGCCACGGCGGGGGCCTGCAAGGATACCTGCTTGGCCACCGTAAGGGCTCACCGGCCGACGCTATCGGCCCCCAGCGCCGGGCGATGGCCTGCGAACGCCCTAGGGCAACACGCCCATAGCCGGATCGCTGACCGAGTGCCGGCCCGTCTCGACGCGGCCGGCGACACGCCGCAGGAATCCCGGCAGCTCCTCCACGGTCACGCTCAGGTCATACCAGGCACCGCTGTCGGTGAGGTTCCAGCCGTGCTCCAGCTCGCCACCGCCAGCAACCTCGAACCGCCACGGGCCATCCGTGCGGTAGGCATTGCTGTGCACGACAAAGTGGCAGGGGGCGGCACCCTCGTTGCGCAGCTTGAGATAGACATCGCCATTGGCGACGTCGTAGCAGACGCGCAGCTCCGGGCCGGCGGCGCGCGTCGCCGCCTGCGTGCTCTGAAAGCTGCGGTGAAACCCGTTTGGTCCCAGCACCCAGAGATCATGGCGACCCAGCAGGTCCGGCATCCACACATCGCTCAGCTGGCGGCCAGCTTCCACGGCGTAGCGCCGGGGAATGCTGTCCAGATCGCGCCGGTCGTAAACGTGAAACACGGCGCCGGCACGACCGGTATTGCTGAAGGTCAGTTCGAGGCCGCCGATGGCATTGGCTCGTGATTCCACGTGCAGCTCGTACGGCAGCGCCCGTGAGTAACGCATGCCCGGCGCCTGCAGCGGCAGCGAACCCGCATCGCCTACCGGCGCCGGAATCTGCTGCAGTTGCTCCTGCGAATGGCGCAGTGCGTCCGCTTCGTTGCGGGTGATGCTGGGCAGGCGCGGCAGCGGCTCGTCGTTGGGGTTGGCAAAGTTGAAGCAGGAGGTGAGATCACCGAGCATCGCACGGCGGTACGGCGTGATGTTGGGCTCTGCGACACCAAAGCGCATCTCCAGAAAGCGGATGATGGAGGTGTGATCAAAGGCCTGTGAATTGACCCAGCCGCCTCGACTCCAGGGCGAGATCACCAGCATCGGCACCCGCGGCCCCGGCCCATAGCAGCTACCGTAGAACGTCGGGTCGCGGGTCAGCGGTTCGAGGCCGCTGTAACGCTCGCCGGAGTCGTCGGCGGTGGAAGCGCCCGCGAGGCTGCCGTCCAGGCGGCGTGACGGCGCCGCCGGTGGCGGCAGATGGTCAAAGAAGCCGTCGTTCTCGTCGAACATCACCAGCAGTACCGTCTTGCTCCACACCTCCGGGTTGGCAATCAAGGTTCTGATCGTCTCCTGCAGGTACCACCCGCCCTGCACCGGGCTGGAGGGGCCGGTATGTTCGGAGTAGGCCGCCGGCCCCACGATGTAGGACACCTGCGGCAGCCGATGGGCGAGCACGTCTGCCAGCAGGCCGTCGAAGCTGCCCGCCGTCATCGTGGTGGACACGCCCTTCAGCAGCGGGTTGTTCGGATCGGCCTCTCGATTCTCGTGCGCAAGCCGAAAGTTTCTGAAGCCTTCAAGCGAGTTGTCGGTGAAGTTGTCGTCCATGTCCTGATAGACCTTCCATGACACCCCCGCGGCCTCCAGCCGCTCGGCATAGGTCGTCCAGGTGAATCCGTCTTCCGCTGGCCCCAGATCGTCGTTGTCGTTGTACAGACGTGGGCCACCGCCGGTGCTAAAGGGGTCATTCCAGCCGGTGAACATGAACAGACGGTTCGGATTGGTATTGCCATGGTAAGAACAGTGATAGGCGTCGCACACCGTGAACGCGTTGGCGAGCGCGAACTGGAACGGCAGCTCCGCCTCGCGGTAATACCCCATCGACTGGTTTTCCTTGAACGTGGGCCAGCGGCCGTAGCGGCCCGCATTCCATGCCGGAATCGAATCCGCCCAGCCATGCGGTGTACCCGACACGCGCTGCGCGTTGCCCATCGTGCTGTCGAGGTGGTAGGGCCGAATGAACTCGCCCGCAAGC
>JBFJJW010000270.1:0-3573 GCA_041612095.1 Solimonas sp.
AACCGCGCTCGCGTCTGGCCCAGAACTCGCACGGACCGGGCAATTCCCAAGGCCGTTCTCGGCCGCGGCGGGGCGCGCGGCCCGCATTTACTTTAAGTATGTTTAATAAGTGCATGTTTTATATAGACAACAAAGAGTCGCGACGAGAACTTCCGTAAGCGTATGTTTTGTCGGGATTTTTGTGGCGGAATCCGCTTGCGGCAGGGGTAGTGCTGGGCTATAGTCGTCTCCCAAGTGGTGGAAAGTGGGAGAAAGTGGGGGAGGCTCCACTCAATAACGTGTTCACAGGCCAGCACCATCTGACGATTGATGACAAGGGTCGCTTGGCGATCCCGGCGCGCTTTCGGCAGCGCCTGTCGGAACTGTGCGGCGGCCAGCTCATCGTCACCCGCGGCCCCAATCCCTGCCTCGAGATCTTTCCGGCACCGGAATTCCAGCGTCTGGTTGAAGACATCCAGAACATGGAGGACCGCGTGGCTGCCGAGGCGGTCAAGTCAATCGTCGTCGGCTTTGCCGCCGAGACCGAGATGGATCGCCAGGGTCGCGTCCTGTTGCCACCCAACCTGCGCAAGTCCGTGCGCATGGACAACTCCGTGGTCCTGATGGGGCAGCTGATCCGCTTCGATCTGTGGGCGCAGCCGGAGTGGGATGTGCGCTTCGGCGAGAACTCCGAGCTGTTCGCGTCGCTGGCCGACGCGTTCCGGACCCTGAAGCGGTGAGGCCCGGCTATGGCTTTCGACGCCTCGCCCTTCGCCGGTCGGCCAGGGCATGACTCACGCATGACTGCGCACCAGCCGGTGATGCTGACGGAAAGCCTCGCCGGCCTTGCGGTCCGCGCGGGGGGCATCTACATCGACGGAACCTTCGGTCGAGGCGGCCATAGCCGCGCGATCCTGGATGCGCTCGGCGGCAGTGGCGAGTTGCACGGCCTGGACCAGGACCCCACCGCGGTTGAGCATGCGCGCACAGCGTTCGCTGCCGATGCCAACTTTCATATCCACCACTGCAATTTCTCCTTTCTTGAGCGGATTGCGGTCGGTGCCGGCATTGCCGGCCGGGTGAACGGACTGCTGCTGGATCTGGGCGTGTCATCGCCACAGTTCGACGAAGCGGCCCGCGGCTTCAGTTTTTCCAACGATGGTCCGCTCGACATGCGCATGAATCCGCAGGTGGGGCGTTCTGCTGCGGAGTGGCTGGCGCAGGCGGACGAGGTCGAGATCGCCGATGTGCTGTGGCGCTATGGCGATGAACGCAACAGTCGCCGCATCGCGCGGCGTATCGTCAATACGCGGGCGACGGAACCGCTGCTGCGCACCGGGCAGTTGGCCGAGCTGATTGCAGCAGTGCCCGGCCCGCGCTCGCGCACGATTCATCCGGCGACGCGCAGCTTCCAGGCAATCCGCATCTTCATCAATGCCGAGCTGGACGCGCTGGAAAGCGTGCTGGTGCAGGCCGAGCGCGTGCTGGCGCCAGGCGGGCGCTTGGCGGTCATCAGCTTTCACTCGCTGGAAGATCGCATCGTCAAGCGCTACATCCGCGGTGCCTCGCAGACCTCGGCCCATGGCGAGAATCTGCACCCGACGCTGCGCCGCGTGGCCAAGCAGTTTCCGGGTGATGCCGAGCGTGCCGCCAATCCGCGTGCGCGCAGCGCAGTCTTGCGCGTGGCGGAGAAGCTGCAGTGAGGCGCGGCGCCATGCTGGTGCCGATGGCGCTGGCCGTCGCGGTCATGGTGTCGGCGCTGGCGGTCGTGCGCACCAAGCACGAGAACCGGGCGATGGTCGCCGAACTGGAGTCCCTGCGCGCGGACCAGCAGCGACTGGAGATGGAGTGGGCGCAGCTGCAGCTGGAGGAGGCGACGCTCGCGCACAACGCTCGGATCGAGCAGATCGCACGCAGTCAGCTGGGCATGACCGAGCCGCGTGACTACGTCATCGTGAGCCGCGAGCCATGACCGCCGTGCGCAATCGCAGCATCGAGCCGGTTGGCTCGTGGCGACGCTGGCTGGTTGTCGGCGCCATGGGCCTAGGAGCGTTGGTGATCCTTGGACGGGCATTCCAGCTGCAGGTGCTCGAGCGCGAGTTCCTGATGCGCGAGGGCAACAAGCGTCATATCCGCACGGTCACCATACCGGCCCATCGCGGCGCGATACTCGATCGCCGTGGCGAGCCGCTGGCCCTGTCCGCGCCGGTCGAGTCAATCTGGACCGTGCCGTCGGCGCTGCTGGAGTCGCCGCGACATCTGGTGGCGGTTGCCCAGCTGCTGGGCCGCAAGCCTCGCGAGCTGGAGTCGTTCCTGAAGGCGCGCATCGAGCGCAAGTTCGTGTACATCAGCGATCCGCTGTCGCCGGCGGAGGCCAAGCGCGTACTGTCGCTGCATGCGCCTGGAGTGTTCTCGGAGCCGGCCTATGCGCGCTACTACCCGGCTGGAGAAGTGGCCGGGCAGCTCGTTGGCTTCTGCGGCCGCGATGGCGACGGGCTCGAAGGTATAGAGAAGGCTCAGGAGTCGGTGCTGGCCGGCAAGCAGGGGTTGCGGCGCGTAATCCGCGATCGTGCCGGCCGGGTGGTCGAGGACAACATCGATTACGCGCAGGCCGAACCGGGCGAAGACGTCAATCTGACCATCGACCTGCGCATCCAGTACCTGGCCTATCGCGAACTGAAGAACGCGGTGCAGGAGAACAAGGCGCGCGGTGGTCTGATCGTCGTCGCCGACAGCGCAACAGGCGACATCCTGGCCATCGCTTCGCAACCGGGTTTCAATCCCAACAATCCCGGCGAGCGGCGCAGCAAGGGCACGCGGCTCTCGGTCATTGTGGACAGCTTCGAGCCCGGCTCCACGGTAAAGCCGCTGCTGATCGCGCAGGCGCTGGAACTGGGGATCTTCCAGACGTCCAGCCTGATCGACACCACGCCCGGCACATTCAAGGTCGGAGCGCTGACCGTGCGCGACACCCATCCGCAGGGCGTGGTGGATCTGGCCAAGCTGCTCAGCAAGTCCAGCAATGTCGGCGCGGCCAAGGTGGGCATGGCGTTGGGGGCCGAGGCCTTATGGTCCGGCTACCAGCGCTTCGGCTTGGGTGAGCCGGTATACAGCGGCTTCCCGGGCGAGGTGAACCCGGTGCTCCGGCACTTCACCGAGTGGGGGCAGATTGCAACCGCTACGGCCTCCTACGGCTACGGCTTCTCGTTGAACGCCTTGCATCTGGTGCGCGCCTACGGCGCGCTTGCCAATGATGGCCTGATGGCCCCGCTGAAGCTGATTCGCGGCAAGGCGCCGTTGCCGCCGCAGCGTGCAATCTCGGCCAACACCGCACGCGATGTGCGCCGCATGCTCGAACAGGTGGTGACCCCAGCCGGCACCGCACGGCGCGCGGCGATTGCCCAGTACAGTGTCGCCGGCAAGACCGGCACCGTGCGCAAGGTTGCGGACACTGGCGGCTATGACGGCAACCGGCATCAGTCGCTGTTCATCGGCATGGTTCCGGCCGAGCGTCCGCGCCTGGTCGGTCTGGTCATCATCGACGAACCGCGCGCCGAGGGTTACTACGGTGGCCTCATCGCCGCGCCGGTGTTC
>JBFJJW010000271.1:0-3506 GCA_041612095.1 Solimonas sp.
ACTCGGAGTAGCTGACGTACGGGGACAAACCCAGACCGGTCCTCACCATAAGGCCGGCGCGGCCGGTCGTGCCGCGTTCCCTGGCGGTGCCCGCACCGTCGGCCTTGACGCGGCTCTCGTCATGCCGAAGCCCGAGCAGCGCAATCCAGCGATCCCCGAATTCGATCTGATCCTGCAGATACAGGCCGGCGAACTCCGATCGCGACGTGGTCGGGGCGCTCAGATCCGGCATCGCGACGGGTGTCCCATACGTCGGATCGAAGAGGTCAAAGGGCGTGTCGATGTAGCCGTAGCCGACTTCCCGCGTATAGCGCGAGTGGGCATAGTCCACACCCAACAACATGCGGTGTACGACTCCGCCTGTGGCGAAACGAGCTTGCGCTTGATGATCCGCGGTCAGGTCCTTCTGTTGTCGCAGCTCGGCATAAACGTAGCGCCCGACGGTACGTTGACTGTCGTCCAGGAAAGGGTCCTGCGGGTTGCTGAATACATCGGGGTAGACCGTGAAGTAGGGGTTGTCGTTGTCGGCATAGCGCAGATTCTGCTGCAGCGACCAGCCGTCGGGCAGCGACCACTTCAACAGCGAGGTTGCCGAGTACCTGGTTGCCTCGAAGCGGTCAAAATCCGGCTCACCGGTATAGCGATTGACTGGAATCTGGCCGTTGGGATTGGGCAGCAGCGTTCCCGAGTGAGGCAGGAAGCTGATGGCATTGCGGCTGTCATCGCGTTGATAGCTGGTCAGCACGGTCCACGACAGCGAATCTGACGGGAGCCATGTCAGCGAGGGCGCCAGCAACTCGCGGTCGTAGTAGGCATGGTCGACCTGAGAGTCAGAACGCTGCAGGACTCCGACCATGCGATAGCGCCATCGGCCGCCGGCATCCAGGGGGCCGGTGGCATCGGCGTTGACACGCTTGCGCGAGAAGCTGCCGTACTCAATGCCGATCTCGCGCCGGGCCTCGGCAAGCGGGCGCTTGCTGACCAGGCTGACGATGCCTGCGCTGGGACCCTGGCCGTACAGGACGGAGGCAGGGCCACGCAGTATCTCGACGCGTTCCAGCGCATAAGGGTCTGGTCGCGTGGTGTTGTAGTAGTTGAACTGATCGCGCATGCCGTCCACCACACTCTGAAACTCGGTGCCGCGCAGGATCGCGGAGTCGGTACGATTGTCGAGACCGTAGGCATCGGACATCACGCCGGCCGAATAGCGCAGGGCGTCCTGCAGGCTCTGCACGCCCCGATCGCGAAGCATGCCCGCGGTAATGACCGATATGGATGCGGGTGTTTCCAGTAGTGGCGTGCCGGTTTTGGTGGCCGTCGCGGCATCGACTGCCAGATACGGCAGGCTGCCGATAGCCTCACCTGTGACTTCGATCGCCGAGAGCGGGGTGGCAGTCGTGTCCTCGGAGGGTGCCTCCGGCGTGGGCTCGGGCACCGGTGTCTGCGCCCAGGCCGGCATCGCCAGCAGCGCATACAGGCCAAGTTTGATGTGGATCCATCGCTTCATTTTGTCTGTTCCTGTCATGTGTACAGGAGTGGACGGAACACAGCGTCCGGCCACCCCTGAACGGGTTGGCGCGGCTGGCTTCGAGCGCTGGCTGCGTAGTCAAGCTTGATCTGAACGTCCGGGCACCGGTTCCGGCCCCGCGTCGATCGTCAGGGGCCCCCTGGCCGGTGGCCCGCCAGTGCTTGCGCGAACAACCAGCCGGCGAGCGTGACCCCACCGATCCAGATCAGTAGCGGCGGCCATAGACCGAGCCCTGCGAGCACGATGCCTGGCAGCGCCGCTGCCGATGCCAGCAGTCTTCGCGCACCCGGTTTGGCGGGGGAAGGCCCCGCCTTGCGCAGACTGCGCAGGCGTTTGGGATCTCGCAGGGCCAGCCATAGCAGTGGCGGCAGGCTGAAGAGCATGGCGAGCGACGCGGCCAGATAGGTGCTCATGATTTTCCCAGGTCCGGGGCCACAGCCGCAGTCCCGTCCTCGGCATCGGACTTCTCCGGAACTTCAGTCCGGTTGGCGTCGGGCGCTGCCATCAGATTCCACAGACAGAGTCCACCGCCCAGAGCGAGTGCGGTATCCATGGCGATGATCGTGGGCAGGCCGGCGTGAATGGCCGCCCCCCACCCGGGCCCATCGCACAGGACGCGCAGCAGCGGCAATCCGATGAGGCCCACACCGGTGGATCCCAGCAGGGTGCGTTTGATCGCGCCCGGCGAAGGCAGCCAGGCCGCCACCAGCCCCGCGAGCGTCGCGCTGAGCAGGAACGTGTTCATCATCGTTGCCTGCACGTCCGCGCCGAGCGTGCGCGCCGGAAAGTATCCATAGGCGGCGGCGGTCAGCGCCATCGGCAGGCCATAGCCAACCCAATGCGTTGCGCGCGTCAGCTTCGACCAGCCGGGCTGTTCGCGGCGGCGCTGTGTCCAGAGCAGCAGGCCGGTGATCGTCACATAGGCGCCGGCAAAACCCAGTGCGAACCACGCGGCCTTAGACGGCACGCCGGCGAAGTTGCCGAAATGCAGCGGTGACATCAACTCGAACAGCACGCCGCCAGTGGAGGGCACCAGCCCCAGGCCTGGCTTCGCGTAGCGGAACTCGCCAGTGGCGCCGCTGTATACGTAGTTCGGCCCGGACAGTTCGCCTTCGCGGTAGTGCATGAACAAGGTAACTAACGCATCGGCGCGACCCCAGTTGGCGACCGACACGAAAGACGGCTCGGCGCCACTTCGTTGGCGCACGTCAGCGATGATGGCGTCGAGATCGGCGACCGCAGCCGGCGTCGCATCCTCGGCAGCAGGATTGCCGATCACGGTTTCGATCATGGCGTCCTGATCGCCGCCAAAGGCAACCATCGCCATCGCCGGGATTCCGAATGCGCTGCCGAAGCTGAAAAAGCTGCCGGTGAAGGCGAGCACAAAGGCGAACGGCAGGTTCCAGGCGCCGGCAATCACATGGGTATCGCGGGCAGTCAGCAGCCGATCGCCGCGCCGCCGCAAGGTAAACAGTTCGCGCAGCAGGTGGCGATGGATCACAAAGCCGGTGACCGCCGCAACCAGCATGGCCAGCCCCAGCACGCCGGTAAGCAACAGGCCCCAGGGGTTGGGCAGGTGCAGTCGCACATGCAGATCGATCATGAACTCCGACAACGCATTGGCAGTGTCGGCTGCGGCGATTTCCTCGCGGGTGCCTTCGCGGCGCTCGATCACAGCGCCGCTGCGTGGGTCAAACTCGGCAGCGACCCCGCGCTCCAGCGGCTTGCCGCTGTCGTCGCGCTCGTGGCGATGGAAGAATGCGAAGAGGCGATCTCCAGCGCGTGGGAAGAAGAACATCTCCTCGTAGTACCGAGGATCGACCGTTGCGGCAAAGTCGCGGAGCATCTGATCGGTGCCGGGCGCAAACGCATCCTCCACCTGCGAGGACAATGGCGACGACCAGTCAGCAATTTCCTTGGAGAATACCGAGGCCACGCCGGTCAGGATGACGGCGTAGAGCAGCAAGCCGAGGCATAC
>JBFJJW010000272.1:0-3462 GCA_041612095.1 Solimonas sp.
CCGTTTGACCGCAACCCAGCTGGCCAACACCAGCCGCATGTTGCCGGCGCGTCTGCCTGCGGCACCGTTTGCCGGTTATGTGCCGCTGGAGTACGCGGGCATGATCGCCATCGCCCCAGGGGTGGTCCTGATCGCGGCACCGGGGCATACCCCCGGCAGCCAGATGGTCTACGTGCAGACGGCCTCCGGCCAAGAGCTCCTGTTCCTGGGCGATGTCGCCTGGCAGCGGCGCAGCATCGAGGTGCAGCGCGAACGACCGCGCTTCGCCACTGCGCTACTCGTGCGCGAAAATCGCGAGCAGGTGTTTGGACAGCTCAAGACCCTGCACGCGCTGGCGCAAAGCCAGCCGGCGCTGCATCAGATTCCGGGGCACGATGGTGCCGTCATCGCCGAACTGACCGCTGCCGGCCTGCTGCAGCAGGGCTTTGCACCCTAGCGCGCCACCCATGCCCAGAGGCCGCTGCCCAGGTAGCGCTCGGTAGCCACGACCGTCGGCACGTCGAACAGCGGCGCGCCGACGACGGCAACACTGGAGGGCTGGTTGAAGCTGAGAAAACCGGTCTGCTGCTGTTCTTCACCGTTCAGCTTCAATTGCAGCAAGGCGCCGTTCTGGAAATCAGCTACCAGCAGGCTGTCACCGTGGACCGATAGATCGTCCATGATCCCGCGCGTGGCCAGGCGCTGTATCGGGCCGGGACGGCCGTCGGCGCCGATATCTATCGCGGCCACCGTCCCCACCGGCGGCAGGTACAGCGTCGTGTACACGCGCTGGCCGCGGATGGCCAGGCCGTTCGGGTATTCCGGAAACGTCGACAGCCAGGTGTCCTGCTGCAGCACCCGCAGGGGATCATCCGGACTCAGCTGCAGGCGTACGATCTTCGGCTCCAATGCCACCGGGCCGTCGGTGATGTAGAGCTGGTTGCCGGCGCCGGCAACCATGCCATTGGGCAGGGTCATGCCGGCCAGTGGCGCAACCCATACCGGCGCAGCCTGCGGATTCGCCAGATCCAGGGCATGCACGCCGCCCGGACACAGGGCGTACAGGTGACCGCGCTGCTCTGCCAGGCCGCTGCAGCCACCCTCGGTCGCAAACAGCGCGCGCGCCTGATAGGTGTCGGCCGCGATTCGGGTGATCTCATAGAGGTTCTGCTGACCGCTGACGAACAGGCGGCCGCCCGAGGTATAGGCAATATTCTCCAACTGCGGCAGATCAACCACCTGCCGGCGTGCGCCGCACGCGGCGTTCAGACACAGCGGCGTCGCGCTCCCGCCATCCGCAGCCGGACCATCGCCCTCGCAGGCCACCATCGGCAGCTGCAGCAGCAGCAAGGCAATGCCGGCACCTAGACGGCGGATTGTGTTCATCATCGTTCGAGCGCGCTTGAGTCAACCAGCGCGCATGTTAATCGGCTCGGCGGTCAGCTGTGCCCGCGCCGACACCGGCCCCTGGCTGTGAGCTAGCATCAGTGTCCGACCTGTCGACATCTGCCTCCATGGCCGTGAGCCTCAACGCCGTACCCGATGCCCGCTTTATCCGCGCGCAGTTCCCGGCGTTTGCCGAATCCAGTCTGGACCATCAGGCGTTCTTCGAGAATGCGGGTGGCTCCTACGCGTGCCGGCAGGTCATCGACCGCCTGGTGACCTACTACCGCCGCCTCAAGGTACAGCCGTACTACGCCTATCCCGCATCCACCGAAGCCGGACAGTGGATGGACGCAGCGCACGTCCGCCTCGCGCGGTATCTGGGGGTCGATGCCGACGAGGTTCACTTCGGGCCATCCAGCTCACAGAACACCTACGTGCTGGCGCAGGCGTTTGCCCAGCTGCTGAAGGCCGGCGACGAGATCATCGTCAGCCAGCAGGAACATGAAGCCAACAGCGGCGTCTGGCACCGACTTGCGGCCGTCGGCATCGTCATCCGTATATGGTCGGTAGATCCCGGCGACGGCGTGCTCGATCCGGCGGCACTGGATTCGTTGCTGTCCACACGCACGCGTCTGGCGGTGTTCACGCACTGCTCGAACATTCTGGGGATGATCAACCCGGTGGCACAGATCACGGCAACGCTGCGCGCCGCCGGCGTCCTCAGTCTGGTCGATGGTGTGGCGTTCGCACCGCACGGCCTGCCGGACGTCACCGCCCTGGGGGCCGATCTGTATCTGTTCTCGTTGTACAAGACCTATGGACCGCACCAGGGCCTGATGGTGGTACGCAGACCCGTGCTGGAGCAACTGGGGAATCAGGGCCACTACTTCAATGCCCCGTATTCCAGAAAGCGCCTGATACCGGCCGGCCCCGACCATGCGCAGATTGCCGCGGCGGCAGGCATCGCGGACTACTTCGATGCGCTCGACCTGCATCATGGCGGCAGCGACGATCGCGCGCGGCCGCAACGCGTCCGCCAGCTGCTGCACGACGCCGAGCGGCCCTTGCTCGACGAACTGCTGAGCTGGCTGACTCAACGCAACGATCTGCGCGTGCTCGGACCCCGCAGCGCCGCGGGCCGGGCCGCCACCGTCAGCATCACACCGCTCAAGCATGCGCCCAGCGAACTGGTGCCACGGCTGGCAAGGCACGGCATCATGGCGGCCGCCGGACACTTCTATGCGGTGCGCCTGCTGGAAGCACTGGGCCTGGATCCGCAGCGCGGTGTGTTGCGTCTGTCGTTTCTGCACTACAACAGCCGCGCCGAGATCCAGCGACTGATCGCCGCACTGGACGCCGCGCTGTCCTAGCGCCGGCGCTCACACCCCGTTACTACCGGAGAGACTCATGTGCGCCCCTGATGACCAAGGAGCGGGACCGCAATGACCGCCTGCATCGTCTATCGCTGCGGCAAGCAGGACGAGATGTATCTGTACCTGCGCGCCGACCTGAAGCTGGACGACATTCCGGAGCCGCTGCGCCAGCGCACCGGTCGCCTGACCGAGGTCATGCGCCTGCACCTCACGCCCGAACGCAAACTGGCCCGAGTCGACGTGCTGCGGGTGGTCGAACGGCTGGGCAGCGAAGGCTGGTATCTGCAGCTGCCGCCCGACGGCCAGGTCCGCGCCTGGCTCAACGACAGCGACTGAGCGTGGCATGGACACCTCGCCGCTGATCGACGCGCAAGCGCTGGCAGCGCGGCTGGACGCGGGCACCGCCGGCGTATTGCTGGACGCACGTGCGAACGCACAAGCCTACGCCGAAGGCCATCTGCCAGGCGCGCGGTACAGCTGCCTGGAGTCCCAGCTCAGCGCGGCGCAGGCACCAGCGGCGGCCCCGCACTGTGGCGGTCGGCATCCGCTACCGCCGTTGCCTCTCTGGTGCGCACAGCTCGGTGCCTGGGGCATTGCTCCCCACACCCCGGTGGTTGTTTACGATGATCAGGCGGGCGCGCTGGCGGCTGCACGTGCATGGTGGATGCTGCGTGCGGTTGGCCACGCCGAGGTACAGGTACTGGACGGCGGCCTGTCCGCCGCG
>JBFJJW010000273.1:0-3446 GCA_041612095.1 Solimonas sp.
ACGGCCACATCGATCTCTTCAACGGTTAGCGTGCGCGAATAGTCATTGAAAATCAAGCCCAAAGCGACGCTTTTGCAGGCATCACCTAAGGCCGGACCACGATAGATATCGAACACCAAAACTTGATTCAACAATTTGCCACCGGCGGCGCGTACACAGTCAACCAGGGCCTGGGCCGAGACCGATTCAGCGACCACTACCGCCAGATCGCGGCGCGAGGACGGGAACTCGGAAAGCGCCCTGGCGCGCGGTAGCTGGGTATCGCGGATCGCCGCCCAGTCCAGCTCGAACAGCAGCGGGGCCTCGGGCAGATCCAGGGCCTGCACCGGCATCGGGTGCATCTGCCCCATCCAGCCTACGGTGGCACCGTCGCGGGTGATGCGTGCGCAGCGTCCGGGATGCAGGGCGGGGTGTTCCGCGGCCTCAAACCGATAGGCACCGGCATCGGCGCCGAGCAAGGCCACGACATCGGCCTTGAGATCGTAGAAGTCGACCGGGCGCGCGGTCTTGCCCCACTGCTCCGGGAGCGCGCTTCCCACCGCCAGACCTGCAAGACGCTGAGCCTCGCGGACTTCACCGCCGTCCTGGGCAAAGCAGACGCCCAGCTCGAACAGGCGCAGGCGCGGGCGCTGTCGCTGGCGGTTGTGCAGCCAGACCGGCAGCATGCCGGACCACAGGCTGCTGCGCATCACGGCCAGGGTGTCGGCAATCGGATTGTCAACGGCTATGGCCGTCGTTTCAGGGTCGAGCAGCTGCTGGATGCGCGGTTCGACGAAAGCGAGTGTCACGACTTCCTGCCAGCCGCGTGCGACCAGATGGTCCTTGACGCGGTCGACACTGCGCTGCGTTTCCTGCGGCCGTGACGGCGGCAAGGCAGCTAGATAAGGCTTGGCGGGAATGTTGTCGTAGCCGTAGAGCCGGGCGACTTCCTCGATCAAATCCACTTCCAGGCGCAGGTCGCAGCGATAGCTGGGCACCTTGGCCATCCAGCTGTCGCCGACCTCGGCGCGCAAGGTGATGTTCAGACGCGCCAGCAGCGCCTCGACTTCCCGCGCACTGATCTCGTGGCCAAGCACCTGTACCAACCGGGCGTGGCGCAGGCGGACGGTCGTGGTTTCCGCGCCGCCGCGACCGACTTGAGTGATGGGGTGGACTTCGCCGCCGCAGATCTGCGTCAGCAACTGGGTCGCGCGCTCCATGCCCAGGCGCTGGAGGCCGGGGTCCACGCCGCGCTCGAATCGATACGAGGCGTCGGAATGCAGCTTGTGGCGGCGGCCGCTGCCGGCAATTGCCGCCGGCGCAAAGCTGGCGGACTCCAGGAAGATTCGCGTCGTCGTCTCGCTGACGCCGGAGTCGAAGCCGCCCATGACGCCGGCCAGCGCCACGCCGCCGCTGTCGTCCGCGATCAGCAGCTCCTGGTGGCGGCACTCGATGACCTGCTCGTTGAGCAGCTTGAGGGTCTCGCCATCGGCGGCGCGGCGGACGCGGATGCTGCCCTTGAGCGTGTCGGCGTCGAAGGCGTGCAGCGGCTGCCCCAGCTCCAGCATCACGTAGTTGCTGATATCGACGATCGGATGTATGCAGCGCAGGCCGGAGCGGCGCAGGCGTTCGCGCATCCAGTCAGGCGTACGCGCCTTCGGATTGAGCTTTGAGATCACCCGCCCGCAGTAGGTCGGGCAGTCAGCCAGATCACTGATTTCAACCTTCAGCTGCTCATGTCCGACCACAACCGCGGGCGGGATATTGGTGCGCTTCATGTTCACGCCGTACAGCGCCGCGACATCGCGCGCCAGACCCAGCACCGACAGGCAGTCACCGCGGTTGGGCGTGATCTCCAGATTCAGGATGGTGTCCTGCAGGTCGAGGTATTGCTCGATCGGCGCGCCAGGCTTGGCGTCGTTGTCCAGCTCGAGCAGGCCTTCGGACTTCTCGGACAGGGCCAGTTCCTTGGCCGAGCACAACATGCCGAAGCTTTCGACGCCGCGCAGCTGTGCGGCTGTGATATCGAGGCCGCCGGGCAGCTTGGCGCCGACCAAGGCGCAAGGCACGTTGATGCCCGCGCGCGCATTCGGCGCACCGCAGACAATCTGTAGCGGGGCACCTTGGCCTGCATCGACGCTGCAGACCTGGAGGCGGTCCGCCTGCGGGTGCTTCTCGGCCTTGAGTATGCGGCCGACAACCACGCCCGTGGCCGGCTCCGATACTGCCGGTTCGATCTCAAGTTCCAGGCCGCCCATGACCAGGCGGTCCGCGATTTCCTGCGTGGTAGCCGCGGGATCAACCCATTCACGCAGCCAGTTTTCGCTCAGCTTCACTTGAATTGCTCCAGGAAGCGCACATCGTTATTGAAGAACAGGCGCAGGTCGTCAACGCCGTAGCGCAGCATCGCCATTCGCTCGACCCCCATGCCGAAGGCGTAGCCGGTATAGCGTTCCGGGTCGATGCCGACTGCCTCGAACACCTTCGGGTGCACGATGCCGCAGCCCAGCACTTCGAGCCAACGCGAGCTGCCGTCGGCCTGCGTCCATTTGATGTGCACGTCTGCGCCCGGCTCGACGAACGGAAAGTAGGACGGACGGAACAGCGATTCCACGTCACGCTCGAAGAAGCGGGACAGGAAGGTCTGCAGGTCGTACTTGAGGTCCGTGAACCTGACCTTCTCGGCCACGTACAGGCCCTCGATCTGATGAAACATGGGGCTGTGCGTGCGATCCGAGTCGACCCGATAGACGCGCCCCGGGCAGATGATGCGAATCGGCGCCTGCCGCTGCTGCATCGTGCGGATCTGCACCGGGGAGGTGTGGGTGCGCAGCAGCCGCGCGCCGTTCATGACGTAGAACGTGTCCTGCATCGCCCGGGCCGGATGCGCCTCGGGGATGTTCAGCGCCTCGAAATTGTGGAAATCATCCTCGATTTCCGGACCTTCGACGGTTTCGAACCCGAGATCGCCAAACAGCTTGCCGATGCGCTGGATGGTGCGGGTGATCGGGTGCAGGCCGCCGAGCAGGTCGCCGCGCCCGCTGAGGCTGACATCTATGGCCTCGGCGGCAAGCCGGTGCTGCAGCTCCATGGACGCGATGACGGCGGCCCGTGCATCGATGGCTTCGATGATGGCCTGCTTGACCTTGTTGACGCGCTCGCCGAAGGCCTTGCGCTCATAGCCCTGCAGCGTCGCCAGTTGCTTCAGCAGTTCGGTAATGCTGCCCTTCTTGCCCAGCAGCTCCACGCGCAAGGTTTCCAGCTGGCGCGCATCAGCCGCAGCGCCGACATCGGCTTTCGCCTTTTCCAGCAGTGCTTGGAGTTGGTCGCTCATTTCGGTAGGTCCGGAAAACAAAAAAGGGGAACGGCACCGCCGCTCCCCTATTAAAACAACAAAACGACAGCGGATCGCGCTTTAAGCGGCGAGCTGGGCCTTGGCCTGGGTCACCAACGCGCTGAATGCCGCC
>JBFJJW010000274.1:0-3378 GCA_041612095.1 Solimonas sp.
GTGATCAGCGAATGCGCGCCAGCAGCTTTTCCAGCTCGCCGGCGTTTTTGAACGCCACGGTCAACCGGCCGCGCCCGGCTTCGGTCTGCTGCACCCGCACCGGCAGGCCGATGCGCTCGCTCAATTCCTTCTCCAGCGCCGGGGCCTTGGGCTTCACGGGCTTGGCGGTACGCGACGGCTCGGCATGCACCATCGCCTCGACCTGGCGCACCGAAAGCTGACGCTCGATGGTCAGCTTGGCCAGCGCCGACTGCCGCGCACCCTGCACGCCCAGCAACACCTTGGCATGCCCCAAGCTCAGATGGCCGTCACGCAGGTACTGCTGCACATCGGCATTGAGTTCCATCACGCGCAGCAGGTTGCTGACGTGTGCGCGCGAACGGCCCACCGCCTCCGCCGCCTTGTCATGCGTAAGCCCGCATTCCTCTATGAGCTTGTGCAACGCCTGCGCCTCTTCCAGCGCGTTGAGGTCTGAGCGCTGGATGTTCTCGATCAGGGCCACGGCCATGGCGCCGCGTTCATCCAGCGTGCGGACGATGGCGGGGATGGTCTTGAGCCCGGCGAGCTGTGCGGCGCGCCAGCGGCGTTCACCGGCCACGATCTCATGGCGATTGCCACCGACGGCGCGCACGATGATCGGCTGCACGATGCCCTGCGCCCGGATCGACTCCGTCAGCGCCTCCAGCGCCGCCTCATCAAACTGCTGCCGCGGCTGGTGCTGACCCGGCTGCAGGCTGTCCAGCGGCAATTCGCGCAGCTCTTCGCCATTGCCCTCGTCGCCCGACACGGTGCCGCTGCTCAGCAGCGAATTCAGGCCACGGCCCAGTCCTCTTTTCTTGGCGCTCACTCGTGTTCCTCGGAAAATCAGGCGGCCGGCAGCCGCAACTGCCCGCCATCGTGACGGCGCAGCACTTCGCCCGCCAGCGCCAGATACGCCTTGGCACCGGAGGATTGTGCGTCGTACAGCATCACCGGCAAGCCGTGGCTGGGCGCTTCGGCCAGCCGCACGTTGCGCGGAATCAGCGTGCGGTACACCTTGTCGCCAAAGTGCTGCAGCAACTGGTCTGACACATCGTTGGCGAGGTTGTTGCGCGGGTCAAACATCGTCCGCAGCAGGCCCTCGATCTCCAGCTTGGGGTTGATCACGCGCTTGATCTTGTTGACCGTGTCCACCAGCGCGCTCAGACCCTCCAGTGCGTAGTACTCGCACTGCATGGGGATCAGCACGCCATCGGCGGCCACCAGCGCGTTAACCGTGAGCTTGGACAGCGCCGGCGGGCAATCGAGCACCACGTAGTCAAAGGCTTCGCTCATCTCCAGCAGCGCAGTCTTCAGCGCAAAGTCGCCAGCGGCCACTTCGCGCAGCTTGATCTCGGCCTCGGTCATGTCACCGTTGGCCGGCAGCAACCACAGGCCGATGGTCGGCAGGTGCTGAATGGCATCGCGGATGCTGCATTGCTCCAGCAGCACGTCGCGCGCCGTGCGCTCGACGGAGGATTTGTCCACACCCACGCCCATCGTGGCGTTGCCCTGGGCATCCAGATCCACCAGCAGCACACGGCGCTTGGTGGCCGCCAGCGAGGCGGCAAGATTGATGGAGGTGGTGGTCTTCCCGACCCCGCCCTTCTGATTGGCAACGGCAATGACGTGACTCATGGTTCTGGCGTCGCAAGCACCGCATGCCGGTCCTCCTTGAGGCCGGGCACCAGCAAGCGATGGGTCTCCCTGATAGTGACTGCGGCCGGCACGGCCGCGAGTTCTGCGGGCGCTAGTTTGCCCTTCATCGCCAGCCATTGACCACCGGGCGCCAGCAAATGCGCGGTGGATTGGAAGAAATCACTGAGGTCTGCGTAGGCGCGGCTGACCACCACGTCATACCCCGGCGCCTGCCAGTCCTGCGCGCGGGATTCGGCCACTTGCGCATTTTCCAGCTTTAGATGGCGCTGGGCGTGGCGCATGAAGCGCGCCTTCTTGCCATTGCTGTCCAGCACCGTCACCTGCAGTTCCGGGTTGGCAATGGCCAGCACCAGCCCCGGCAGACCGGCACCCGCGCCGACATCCAGCACCCGACCGCGCACCAGCGGCAGCACCGTGAGCGAATCCAGCAGATGGCGCGAGATCATCTCCGAAGGCGAGCGCACCGCCGTCAGGTTGTAGGCGGCGTTCCATTTCTCCAGCTCGGTGCGGTAATCCAGCAGGCGCTGCTGCACCTCCGGCGACAAATCCAGCTTGAGCGCGCGCACGCCGGCGTCCAGTTGCGCCCGCAATTCAGCATCCGACCATCCAGCCATGGGTTTACCTTGTGAAACTCAGACAACGAATAGGGATACAAACTCCGGCACCGGCGTGGCCAGCAACGCTGCCGGCTCCGCGCACAGCCGTTCAATCTTTGCGCCGCGCTCGGGTTTGAGCCGTAGCGCCAGGCTGCGCCGGAACTTCTCCAGCAGCAGCGGCACGCCCTCCGCACGCCGACGACGGTGGCCCAGCGGGTACTCCACCACCACTTCATCCAGCTGGCTGCCGTCGGCAAACGCTATGGTGAGGCCATTGGCGATGGAGCGCTTGTCGGCGTCCAGATAATCCGCCGTAAAGCGTGGGTCTTCCACGCATACCGTCTTCGCGCGCAACGCATCGATGCGCGGGTCCGCCGCCACCGCGTCGGAGTAATCCTCGGCCCGCAAGCGGCCGTGGATCAGCGCCACCGCCACCATGTACTGGATGCAGTGGTCGCGGTCCGCATAGTTGGCCAGCACCCCCTGCTTGTCGATGATGCGGATCGCCGACTCATGCGTGCGGATCGTGATCTTGCTGATCTGCGCAACACGCTCCGCTACCTGCGGATGCAGGGTGATGGCGGCTTCAACCGCCGTCTGGCCGTGAAACTCCGCAGGAAACGCGATCTTGAACAGGATGTTCTCCATCACGTAATGCCCCAGCGGCCGCGCCAGCACCAGTGGCTGGCCACGGAACAGTGCGTCCTGAAACCCCCAGGTCGGTGCCGTGAGCACCGTGGGAATGTTCATTTCACCGCGCAGGGTGCGCAGGGCCAGCAGCACCCCCCGCGCCGTGGCATCGCCCGCGGCCCAGCTCTTGCGGCTACCGGCATTGGGGGCGTGGCGGTAGGTGCGCAGCGCACCGCCATCGGCAAAGGCGTGAGTCAATGCCGAGATCACCTGATCCCGGGTGCCGCCGAGCAACTGGGTAACCACGGCAGTGGTGGCCACACGCACCAGCAGAACGTGGTCCAGCCCTACGCGGTTGAAGCTGTTGTTGAGCGCCAGCACGCCCTGGATCTCATGCGCCTTGATCATGGCGGTCAGGACATCGGCAACCGTCAGCGGCTGCGTTCCCTCCGCCGAGCGCGTCCTCGACACGTAA
>JBFJJW010000275.1:0-3362 GCA_041612095.1 Solimonas sp.
CTGCTTCCACGGCGGCAGCGGCGACTACCGCGGCCGGCGTCTTGCGCGGCGCGCTGGCCGGGGCGGGCGCGGCGGCGGTATCGGTGTTGGGGGTGTCGTCCCAGGTCAGCATTGTGTTGCCCTCTCTAGATTTCTTGCCCCGGACTTCTAGGTCCGGGTGGTGAAGTGTGTGTGCGTGGCACGCGGCTACGTTCGTATGGCGGGGTCCGCGGATGGCCGCGGCGTTCCCCTGACGCACTGGAGTTCCCTCCGGATACGTCCCCCTTGCCGTCCGTAGTGGGGTGAGCGCTGCGGGCCTTTGTGCCTGCACCACTCGCCGACGTTGCCGCCGCCGTCACCAAAGGACTGGGCCGCTGAAGATTGCGCCTGCAGGGGGGCTGCGTCAAGACCCTGACACAACAGGTAGTAGCCAAGCCTGCACCAGTTCTCTACATATAGTGATTGGACACAGCTTGTGCGCGGCTTATGCACAGCCTATGCAGAGCTTGTGCGCCGCCGCTGCGCCAGCACCTCAGGGCTTGGCGGGCGCCGGGGCGGCGGGCTTTGCTTCGGGCTTTTCCTCCGGCTTGGTCTGAGGTTTGGCGTCGGCCTTCGGCGCGGACTTGGCCTCAGGCGCGGACTCGGCGTCCGGCTTGGCCTCGGCCTTGGCGGCGGGTTCTGCCGGGGGCCAGAAGAAGTCGCGCGGGCGGCGGCGGAAGCGCTGCAGTACCGCCATCGGCAGGCCACGTGCGTTGGCGAAGGACACGCGCTGGCCGCGCATGGCCACGAACAAGGCCAGGCTGAAGCTGATCATCAGGTTAAGCATGCCGATGATGGAGATGCCCACCACCACCTGGGTGACCGCATGCCAGTCCAGCGCGTGATCCAGCGCCGCCACCGCGTAGGCGCTGTTGGCAGAGGTGAAGGTGACGTGCAGCGTGTCCACGGGCAGGCCGAACACGCGGCCCATCGCACCCACCGAGCCGAGCATGATGCCGAAGAAGATGCTGCCCATCAGGCCGCCGAGATTGTTCTCCACATACACCGCCACCTTCTGCGCGAAGCCCGCACGTCCCAGCCAGCGCAGCTGGGCCACGCGTGCGGGGATGCGGTCATACACCGCCTTGTTGTCGTAGTAGCCGGAGATCAGGCCGGTGGCGAACAGGCAGATGCCCGTAAGCGCCGCCCAGACCCAGACATGCGGGCTCAGCGGGTCTACATCGGCCAGCAGGTGATGGGCCTTGTCGGTGCTCAGGTAGTGCGCGCCGGTGCGCAGCCAGATGACCTTGGCGATGTAGATCGCCAGCGGCACCACCACCACCAGATTGCCGACCACGGCAATGAACTGGCTGCGGAAGGTCCGCATGATGATCTCGCTGAGCACTTCCAGGCGCTTGCCGGCACCGGCGGACTCGATCGCCTGGGCAATGCTGTTGGCAGTCATCGCCGGCTGCTTGGTGGCCAGAGAGAAGTGGAACACGTACATCAGCACAAACGCGACGGCATAGATGGCGCTGTAGGTCAGCGCCTCCAGAAACGGCGCGCGCTCCGGGTCATAGACCGCGAGCTTGGCCATGGAGGCCGCGACCACGATCAGGCCGGCGCCCATGGCCGAGCGGAACAGCCGGAAGAATTCGCTGCGGCCGCTGGTGATGTACTGCTCGCCGGCCTTGCTGGCATTGGAGACGATGCGCGTGGCCAGCAGGTCGACGGTCTGGCTCCAGACTTCGCTGATGCTGTTGCGGCGGTTCTCGGCGCGCACCACTTCCTTGAAGAAGCGCACGCGCAGTTCGTTGAGCTCATGCGCCGGCCGTATCTCCAGCATCTGCAGCAGCAGCTTGAGGCGCGCAATGTTCTGCGACAGCCGCGCCAGCAGCACCGTAAGGCTGACGCTGGCACCGCTTTGCGCCGCCTGCTTGCGCACCTTGCCGATGATCTGGTCGCACTGGCCCAGCAGCACCAGCAGATGCTTGTCATCGATGGTGGGCGCGCGCTTGTCCTGCATGGCCTGCTTGCGGTCGTCGATGAACTGACGCACTTCCACGTTCTGCGTCAGGAATGGCGACTCGTAGCGCTCGATCGCGGAGTGATTGCGCACCAGCTCCGGCTCCAGACCGATTGCGGCAATGCGGTAGGACACCACCTGCAAGGCTTCGAGGATCTGCATGGGCATACGCTGGCCCTTGCCGGGCACACCCAGCGCGCTGAAATCCAGGGCGTCGAGCAGGTCGACCCACACCGTGTCCGGAATCGCGTCCACCCACAGATAATCGGTGGGTCGGCTGAACAGGCGGTGCACCGCGTCCTTGAGCTGGCTGCTGTCCACTTCCTCCGGCAACAGGCGCTCGCTCACACAGCGCCAGAACCCGCCGAAGAACGATTCACTGCGCAAAATGCCGGACTCGCACAACAGCCGCAGTGGCTGCTTGTTCATCAGCAACCACAGCAGCGCGTCGCGCAGCGCCGCACGCACGGATGCATCCTCGCGCAAGCGCTCGGCCAACAAGGTCACGCCTTCATGCGCGGTCTCGGCGTCTTCCACGTCGGCGGGACGCAGCGCGGCCACCAACTGCGCCAATGCCGCCAGGCGCTGAGCCTCGTCGGCCGCCTGAATACTCGCCAGTGCGGCCTCAAGCAGCTTGATGCGGCGCTCGCGCTGCCGGTCTGAGCGTCGGCGCAATAGGTGCTTGATCATGCGCGGCAGCCTTGCAGGGGCAGGCTGAGGGCGATCGGCGTGGCGTCAGCTAGGGATAGAGGCATGCGTGAATTGGGGTGTGCGCGGGGGAGCAGCGGCGTGCAGTCCGCGATTGTAGGCTGAGTGACCGGTAACGCGGTTGGCGCCCTGGGCACCGAACCCGCGTGGCCAGCCCTCGTGGCCGCTACAGTGCCTTTATGCTTGTACTTTTCATATTTTTATATATTTACTCTCAACCTGCACACTGCATGGGCAATGCCGCGGCGGCTCCGCGCGCTGCCGCTGACTCAAACTGTGCTTTATGAAATATTATTGATATATTGTACTATTTTTTATCACATTCCTGGCAGCCTACACCGCTTGCCGATGGGCTGCACCGTCAGCGCTCAGCACAATCTGAGCTTTTATGATTTCTATAGTTCTTTTATCTTAGTTTTAGTCACATCTTAGGTGCGGGCACAGGCGCTGAATCCCTGCCAGACCCGCCCGCGCTCATAAGCGGGACGCTGGCAGATTATTTATGATGCATATTTCTTTTTTATGTAATCTTTAATCACAAGTGCATCGCTGCTGTAGCGCTCGTCAGGCGGTCATTCCGGCAAGCGAATGCAGGCCGAAAGGGGCTCTCGGACCGCACCCTGCTCGCCAACCCTTGCCGGCATTGGGTTTCCGCGGTTTGTTCCCCCGC
>JBFJJW010000276.1:0-3342 GCA_041612095.1 Solimonas sp.
ATGGGTCAATGCCGAGATCACCTGATCCCGGCTGCCACCCAACAGCTGCGTGACGACAGCAGTGGTGGCCACGCGCACCAGCAACACATGATCCAGCCCCACGCGGTTGAAGCTGTTGTTGAGCGCCAGCACGCCCTGGATCTCATGCGCCTTGATCATGGCCTGCAGCACCACCTGCACGGTCAGCGGCGCGGTGCCTGCAGCTACATTGCGGCGCGAAACGTAATCCGCTACGGCGAGTATGCCGCCGAGATTGTCGGACGGGTGCCCCCATTCCGCCGCCAGCCAGGTGTCGTTGAAGTCCAGGTAGCGGATCATGCAGCCGAGGTTGAACGCCGCCGTGACCGGGTCCAGCTCGTAGCCGGTGCCCGGCACGCGCGCACCGTCCGTCATCGTTGCCCCCGGCACCACCGGGCCCAGCAGTTGCGTGCAGCCTTCATGCTCCAGCGCCTGCAACCCACAGCCCAGCGTGTCCAGCAGACATAGCCGCGCCGTGTCCAACGCCTCCGCGCTGAACGCCGGCGCACTGCAGACATAGTCCGCAAGGGTCACGATCACCGGGTCCGGCGGCGGACGCGTGGTGTCGCGTAGGTCAGTGGAGGCAGACATCGGGTTTGGGACGGAGCGCACTCAACGGCCCGCAGAGGCTTGCGGGGGTGAATTTTGACACTCCGGGCCAGGGTTCCCCAAATCTGTAACCCCTCCCGAAGGCGCATTCAGCTGTCCTTAGCTGCACGCCTGTCGATTCCGGTTGGGCTTGATCGTCGTCCATACAGGTGCTGGATGCTTTATCCGCTGCCGATCAGATTCGGTGCGGGCGCCATCCGCAAGAACGTGCGAGAACGCGAGGCGGCCGGAGCCGTTCAGCGGGTCAGATGAGGGCCGTTCCACTGCAGAGGGCCACTCGGCGGACTCGGCGCCCTCACCAACGTCAGCGACAACAGCGTTTCATTCACCCGGAGCCTGCCGATGAAACCCACCCTTACTGCCTTCAGACATTCACCAGATCGCGGCCGGGGGCTGGCGCGCGACATGCGTGTCCGCTGGGCCCTCGAGGAAGCTGGTCTGGCCTACGATGTGCGCCTGGTTTCGTTCAGCGAGATGAAGGCGCCGGCATATCGGGCGCTGCAGCCTTTCGGGCAGATTCCCGTTTATCAGGAAGGCGCGCTCACCCTGTTCGAATCCGGCGCTATTGTGCTTCACATCGCCCAGCGCCATGCAGGCCTGCTGCCAGACGATGCATACGCCCGCGCACGCGCGACCACCTGGATATTCGCAGCGCTCTACACGGTGG
Organism: Solimonas sp.; assembly: GCA_041612095.1. Taxonomy (GTDB): domain Bacteria; phylum Pseudomonadota; class Gammaproteobacteria; order Nevskiales; family Nevskiaceae; genus Solimonas. The sequence goes on from JBFJJW010000276.1 coordinate 1,295, forward strand.
AGCCCCCGCTGGTTGAACACGGCATGGCCATGCTGCTTGAGCACGAACAGCCGTGGTACGCGCAACGCCAGCCCTTACTCGAAGCGCGCGCCCGCAAGCCGCTGGGCCAGCTCTCCACTCATCTCGGAACATCAGAATGGCTCGACGGCCGCTTCACGGTGGGCGACCTCATGATGGTGGCGGTGCTGTTCAGGTCGAAGGCTTCGGGAATACTGGATGACTATCCGAACCTCTGCGCCTATCTCGCCCGCGGCGAAGCACGCCCCGCCTTCCAGCGCGCGTTCGCCGCTCAGTTGGCGGTGTTCACCGACCATGAAGCCGGCGCCGGAACCTAGATGACTTCATGTCTGGCATGAATCCGGGCGCAGCGGCCATCATTCTGTCCAAGCAGCCAGTGCCGAGCTCAATGATGCTTGGACGGCGGGAGCTCAAACGAAATAAATGCGGCTGGCTGACACAAAACCAGATTTCTTAGGCGCAGACTGCTTTTGGGGTTAGATCGATGTGACCGTCACAGCTACGAAATGGAGGTCGTCATGCCTAAGTTCGTCATTGAGCGCGAGATCCCCGGTGCGGGGAAGCTCACGGCTCCGGAGTTGAAGGCGATTTCGCAAACGTCGTGCGGAGTACTCAATAAGCTGGGACCTCAAGTGCAGTGGCTGCAAAGCTACGTTACCGGCGACAAGGTCTACTGCGTGTACATCGCCCCGAACGAGGAACTGGTAAGGGAGCACGCCAAGCAAGGTGGCTTTCCCGCGAACCGCGTTTCTCAAGTCATGGCAACGATTGATCCCACTACAGCCGAGTAGCGCTGCCACACGTTGCACGCGCACATACTTACCGCTTCAAAGACCCCAACACTCCCCGCAGCAACTGCCGGCCGAACTCGCGGCCCACGGATGAGGCGGCGCTGCGCGTGGCGCTTTTGACGGCGGCTTCCAGCACGCTGTCACTGCGGCTGGCGCGGCGGGCGGCGACCTTGCGCGCGCGCGAACGCGGCGCGGGGCCGTAGTCCTGCTCGACCTGGCGCTGCCAATCATCCGATTTGGGTTGTGCCTTCACTTCCTCTGCTGCGGCCTGCTCGGCGCGGGCGGCGAGTTTTTCGTAGGCGGACTCGCGGTCCACGGCTTGCTCGTAGCGCCCGGCCACCGGGCTGCGGGCGATAACCTGCTGGCGCTCCTCCTGCGTCAGTGGGCCAATGCGTGAACGCGGTGGGCGGATCAGGGTGCGCTCCACAACGGCTGGAACGCCCCTGTCACCCAGACAGGACACCAGCGCCTCGCCTACGCCCAGCTCGGTGATGATGTCTTCCACCTTGAGCTTGGGGTTGCTGCGGAAGGTTTCCGCGGCGGCACGCACGGCTTTCTGATCCCGCGGCGTGTAGGCACGCAGTGCATGCTGCACGCGGTTGCCCAGCTGGCCCAGCACGCTGTCGGGCAGGTCCAGCGGATTCTGGGTGATGAAGTACACGCCCACGCCTTTGGAGCGGATCAGGCGTACGACCTGCTCGACCTTGTCCACCAGTGCGCGCGGCGCATCCTTGAACAGCAGGTGGGCTTCATCAAAGAAGAACACCAGCTTGGGCTTTTCCAGATCACCGGCTTCTGGCAGGCGCTCGAACAGCTCGGCCAGCAGCCACAGCAGGAAGGTCGCGTACAGGCGCGGCTTGTGAAAGAGCTGATCGGCCGCCAGCACATTGACGATGCCGCGGCCGGTTAAGTCAGTGCGCATGAAGTCGTTAAGGTCCAGCGCCGGCTCGCCAAAGAAGGCATCGGCGCCGTCCTGCTCCAACTGCAGCAGCGCACGCTGAATCGCACCCACTGATGAGGTGCTGACCAGACCGTAGTCCGCGCCCAGCGCCTTGGCGTTCTGCTGCACGTGGCTCAGGGTGGCGCGCAGGTCCTTGAGATCCAGCAACAGCAGGCCTTGATCGTCCGCGTACTTGAACACCAGCGAGAGCACGGCTTCCTGCACTTGCGACAAATCCATCAGCCGCGACAGCAGCAGCGGGCCCATGTCAGAGATGGTGGCGCGCACCGGGTGGCCGG
>JBFJJW010000277.1:0-3322 GCA_041612095.1 Solimonas sp.
ATACGCGTCCTCGCGTGGGGCGGTAGCTCAGCTGGGAGAGCGTCGCGTTCGCAATGCGAAGGTCGAGGGTTCGATCCCCTTCCGCTCCACCACCGAAGTTTTAAGATAAGGGCTCGCCATCTGGCGGGCCCTTTCTAGTTTTGCTGTGCTGTTGCCGTCCCGCCTTAATTTCGAGGTTACCCATGCCCCAAGTGACGCGTCAGACCTTTGACGAGGTTATGGTTCCCAACTACCAGCCGGCTGAGCTGATTCCGGTGCGTGGCCGCGGGTCGCGTCTGTGGGACCAGCAGGACCGCGAGTATGTGGACTTTGCCGGCGGCATCGCGGTGACGGTACTGGGGCACGCCCATCCGGCGCTGGTAGGCGCATTGACCGAGCAGGCCGGCAAGCTTTGGCACCTGTCCAACGTCATGACCAACGAGCCGGCGCTGAAACTGGCTCAGCAGCTGACGCAGTCGACGTTTGCGGAGCGGGTGTTCTTCTGCAACTCCGGTGCAGAGGCCAACGAAGCGGCGTTCAAGCTGGTGCGCCGCTGGGGTTCAACGACTCATGGTCCGCACAAGCACACGATCGTTTCGTTCTTCAACGCCTTCCACGGACGCACGCTGTTCACGGTCAGCGTGGGGGGGCAGGCCAAGTACACGCAGGGCTTCGAACCGTTGCCCGGCGGCATACGCCATGTACCGTACAACGATATCGCGGCGCTGAAGGCGGCGATGGATGACACGGTCTGCGCGGTGGTCATGGAGCCGCTGCAGGGTGAGGGTGGCGTGACCCCGGCGACGCCCGAATTTGCCCAGGCCGTACGCGCGCTATGCAACGAGCACGATGCCTTGCTGGTGTACGACGAGGTGCAGACCGGCAACGGCCGCACCGGAACGCTTTATGCCTATGAACAATTCGGTGTGACACCGGACGTGATGACGACAGCCAAGGGGCTGGGCGGCGGCTTTCCGGTAGGCGCGATGTTGACCACTGCGAAGCTGGCGGAGGTGCTGGCGTTCGGCACACACGGCTCGACCTACGGCGGCAATCCGCTGGCGTGCGCCGTGGCCGGAGCTGTGCTCACGGAGCTGCTGAAGCCCGAGCTCATGGACAACGTCAAGGCGCGTGCGGCGCAGCTCCGTGAGGGTCTAGGGTCGCTGAGCAAACGCTACGGGCTTTTCGAGCCGGCGCGTGGCATGGGCTTGTTGATCGGCGCGCCGATGAGCGAGCCGTGGAAAGGGCGCGCCAAGGAAGTCGTCAACGCGGCCATCAAGGAGGGCGTGTGGCTGCTGGTGGCGGGACCGGACGTGCTGCGCTTTGCGCCGGCGCTCAATATCACCGAGGCCGATATGGCTGACGGCCTGATGCGCCTCGAGCGTGCCTGCATCGCGTTGACGGCCGCCTGAGGCAGCGCCGGTCAGCGGGTCAGCGGCAGCATGACCCGTTGCCCGGCGTGCTCAAAGATCACGCCTTCCACGCGGATGGCGACGACGCGGGGCCCTGACGCCAAGGCGTCGCCCTCACCATAGCGGCGGCCGTCGACCATGATCCAGCGACGGGAGGGGTCGTCGTTGTACACGTGTACGTCCATGCGTACTGACGGAAACCGTGCGCGGTAGCTGCTGGGCATGTCGCGCAGCAGCGGGGGTTCCGGCATCGGCTGCGCCGCCGGGCTCGGCGCAGGCCGCGCTGATGCTGTCGCCGGCTCCGACTCCGGCTCCGGACTTGGCGGCGCGGGGCGGCGGGGCGCGACTTCGCTGCTCGCGGTGTCCGGCGCCGCTGCAAACGGCGTAGCCAGATCGTCCAGTGAGCTCAGGCCTTCTTCGTCGGCGATAACCTCCGCGGCTTCCGCGGCTTCAACCGCCGCTTGCAGCGGCTGTCCGGTTGCCAGTGGGGCGAGGCTGCGGGTCGGCGCTGAGGGCGGCTCGGTTGGCGCCGGCACCGGCGCGACCGCAGCCGGTGCCGGCTCCGCCGTTGCGGCTACCGGTGGTGTGCCTACAGTGTCGGTGGCGGGTGCCGTGGCCGGTGCATCGGACAATGGCTTGCGCCACAGCAGGAAGGCGGTTGCCATCAGCAGTGCGACGATGGCGATGAGCGCGAGTCTCGATGTGCGCCACCAAGGCACGCGATCCTGGGACGAGCTGGTGTGCGCCAGGGTCTGCACCGTCGGGACCTGACCCAGGTGACGTTCGCGCTCGGCGCGACGCAGGGCTTCTAGGATGTAGCTCATTTCAGGGATTGGGCGCCGCTAGGGTGGGAGTGCCCGGCTGGCCCTCGCCGAGCGCGATCAGCGTGCGTATCCCGGCGGTGCCGTCCACGATCAATCCGCGTTCGCGTTGGAAATTCCTCAGCGCCACGTTCAGGCCCGAATCGTAGCGACGCGGGATCGGATCCGGCAGCGTAGCGGCGCCCATCGAGGCAAGTCTTTGCCACAGCCAGGGAATCGATGCGCCCGCTGTACTCTCGCCGATGTAGGTTTCCGCGGTCTCGCGACGCCACAGCAGCAGGAACTCGCCGTTCCATACCGAGTCCAGCTCGTCGAGCGGGATCTGCAGCGTGCCAAGGGCGGTATCCAGGCTGGCGTGCGTGGTTGAGAGCTGGCGCAGCAGGAAGTATTGGGCGCCAAGCTCGGGAAGATCCAGTGTGAGTACCGCTGGTCGATTCATCTGCCCGAGATCGGTCCACGAACCCTGGCTGCGATAGCACTCGAGGCCGCGACGATGCAGCGTCTCACACACTGACTCGCCGCGGGAAATGGTCAGGTCTGCGTCCCATAGACGGATCATGCGGCCGACCACAACATTGAGCGGTTGCGCGGTACTGGACAGCGCCGTCAGACCGCCTTCTTCCTTGCGCGCGGTGCCGGCGGCGGCACTCACCGGCAGAGCCGGCGACAGCGTTGGTGGCGTGGCCAGCGGAGGCTGTGCCGGGATCTCGGGATCGGCAGCATCGAGGGTCTTCGCGCTGGCCATGGCAGGTGGCTTCGCCGGCGCCGTGTCCCCGACGGCAACGGGTGCCGGTGGAGTGGGCGTTCGGGTGTAGCTCCAGACAAACAAGGCGGTGCAGAGCGCGACGGCGACGATCCAACCGTAGTCAGTCCACTGCATGCGCCTGTGGGGTCCGATTTCACGATCGCCAGGCAGCTGCCCCAGGGCCTCGGTTGCAGCCTTGCTCACGATCTGCGGACTTACCTTGCGGGTCTGCTGCGCATAGGCACCGAGCAGGGCGCGATCGCAGATGATGTTGATCAGGCGCGGTACGCCGCGGGCGTACTGATAGACCTTCTGTATCGCTGCCTGCGGAAAAATCTCGCTCTGCGCGCCCGCCACCCGCAGGC
>JBFJJW010000278.1:0-3277 GCA_041612095.1 Solimonas sp.
GGACGCAGGCCGCAGGCGTCTACAATCCCGGTATGGATGCCTTACGTCGGCGGCGATATCTGAAACGGCTCGGCCTCGAGGTCTGGCGTGAGCGTGGCGCAACCCCTGCTGCAGCAGCCGGGCAGGAGGAGGTTGCGCCGGGTCCGGTAGCCGATCCGGCGCTAACGCAACGTGCGCCTGCACCGCCATCCGAGGGCATTGCCATGGCTCCGCCAGTAACGGGCAAGGAAACTCCGAAGCGCCCCGCCGCAAAGCCAGAGCCCGCTGCGGCGGCGGCACCCGCGATCACCGAACGGCCGCCAGTGCCGGCGGACTGGGATGGGTTGCGCGCCGCAGTCAAGGCATGTCAGGTCTGCAAACTCTGCGCCACCCGTACGCAGACCGTATTCGGTGTCGGCCACCCGTCCGCGCAGTTGATGATAGTCGGCGAGGGGCCGGGGGCCGACGAGGATGCACGCGGCGAGCCCTTTGTTGGCCGCGCCGGCAAGCTGCTGGATGAGATGCTCAAGGCGATCGGCCGATCGCGCGCCGACACTGAAAGCGGTGGCAGTGTATTCATTGCCAATGTCGTCAAATGCCGCCCACCGGGAAACCGCGATCCGGAGGCAGACGAAGTCGAGGCCTGTCGGCCTTATCTCGAGCGTCAGATCGAACTGGTTAGGCCCAAGCTGATCGTGGCGCTGGGGCGCGTGGCGGCGCAGCGCCTGCTCGGCAGCAATGAGCCGCTGTCCCGTCTGCGCGGGCCGATACACCGCTACGGCACCTCCCGGACGCCGTTGTTCATCACCTACCATCCCGCCTACCTGCTGCGCTCGCCGCGCGAGAAGGCCAAGAGCTGGGAGGACCTGAAGAAGGTCTGGAGCTTTCTCAGGGACGGGTCTTGAGCGCGCAGCCGCAGGCAATGTGGCGCCTGTATCCGATGCAAGCTGCGCATCTGCCGCAGATGCTCGAGATCGAGCAGTCGGCCTATGAGTTTCCGTGGACGCTCGGCGTATTCAATGACTGCCTGCGGGTTGGCTACAGTGCCTGGGTCGTCACCGACACCGTAGGCCAGGTGCTGGGCTATGCCCTGATGAGCATGGCCGTGGGCGAGGCCCACATCCTGAATATCTGTGTGGCGCCAGAGCAGCAGCGCCGTGGCCTTGCCAGCTTCCTGATGCGCCATCTGCTGATGGTGGCACGGGCTGCCGGCGTCAATCTGATGCTCTTGGAAGTGCGCAAGTCCAATACTGCGGCCTATCAGATGTACGAACGCTTCGGGTTCAGAAGGCTCGGGGAACGCAAGGCGTACTACCCTGCGCGCGACGGGCGCGAGGACGCCTACGTTCTGGGCCTGGACCTCTAGCGTGATCTCGCCCGAGCGCAAGCGCCAATGGTCGTGGGCGTTCTACGACTGGGCAAACTCGGCGTTTGCCACCACGGTCATGGCCGGGTTCTTCCCGATCTTCTTCAATCAGTACTGGGCAGCGCAACTCGCACCGGAAACCCAAACCCTGTACCAGGGCATGACCGCCACCGCGGCCAGTCTCGTGGTGATGCTTTTCGCCCCCTGGCTGGGCGCCGTTGCCGACCAACGCGGCACGCGCAAGCATTTCTTGCTGGCGTTTACCTGCATAGGCGCAGTTTCGACCGGTGCCCTGTATCTGGTGGGGCAGGGGCAGTGGGGTTGGGCCGTCGCCCTGTCGATCCTGGGCCGCATCGGGTTCTTTGGCGGGCAATCGTTCTACGATGCGCTACTGGTCAACGTCGCCCGTGCCGAGCAGACCGACCGGGTCTCCGCGCTCGGTTATGGCCTCGGCTATCTGGGTGGCGGGTTGCTGTTCGCGCTGAACGTGGCGATGGCCCTGCAGCCGGCCATGTTCGGCCTGCCGGATGCGGTGCTTGCCACTCGCCTCGCATTCGTGATGGTGGCGATCTGGTGGCTGGTGTTCTCGCTGCCCCTGTTCCGCAACGTACCGGAAGGTCTGGCGCGGCCCGGCCCCGCCGGCTGGGCCGAGCTGCGCCGCACGCTGCGCGAGATTCGCGGACAGCGTTCGGTGTGGATGTTTCTGCTGGCCTACTGGCTGTACATCGATGGCGTCGACACCATCATCGTCATGGCTGTGGACTTCGGCATGAAGCTGGGATTCGCTGCCGACAGCCTGATCGTTGCGCTGCTGATGGTGCAGTTCATCGGCTTTCCCGCCGCCTTGTTCTTCGGTTGGCTGGCGCCCCGCATCGGCACGCGGCAGGCCATCTTCGTCGCGCTGGCCATCTACGTGATGGTCACGCTATGGGCGTATTTCCTGGAGACGGTACTGCAGTTCTACCTGATGGCTGCGGCCATCGGCTGTGTGCAAGGCGGCATACAGGCCCTGTCGCGGGCCTACTATTCGCGGTTGATTCCATCGGAGAAGGCTGGCGAGTACTTCGGCTTCTACAACATGCTGGGCAAGTTTGCGGCCGTGCTCGGCCCGACGGTGGTCGGCGTCACAGCGCAGCTCAGCGGCAATCCGCGGCTGGCCATATTGAGCCTGCTCGCGTTCTTCATCGCCGGTGGCTGGCTGCTGCTGAAGGTGCGCGAGCCGCTGTCGGCGACGACGGCTTAGCCTTCGATCGCGAAGTTCTCCGGGCGTCTGGGCTGGATGCCCTCATAGAACTTGAACACCGGCCGCATGTCCTGCTCCCAGTTCCCGCCGGGCCAGAACAGGACATCGGTACCGACCTGCTTGCGTGCGTAATCGATATAGGCGACCAGCACCGGAATCTGCGCCCCCAGCGCGATATGGTAGAAGCCGCGCTTCCATTGCTCGCGGCGCGAACGGGTGCCCTCCGGGGCGATCGCCAGGATCAGGCGCTCGGCGTTGCCGAAGGCGCGGACCGTTTCCTGGACGATGCCGCCGTGCGCGCTGCGGTCTACCGGGATGCCACCCAAGGCACGGAAGAATCGTCCCTGAAGCCCGTTGAACAGCGTGTGCTTGGCGATCCAGTGAATACGAACCTGCAGCAACAGAATTGCTGCCATGCCGAATACAAAATCCCAGTTCGACGTATGCGGGGCGGCAATGACGATGAATTTCGGGTTATCGGGAAGGCGCACGTCAACGCGCCAGCCAAATGTGCGTAACACCAGCCAACCGAGTGCGTGCAGCGCTCGGTTCGGCCAGCGTGGGATGGCCGGCGGAATCTCGATCCGATCATTCATCGTCTATCCTTCCATCCCCCGATCTCGATTTCAGGCTGGGTACCCGCCGATGACCGCTCCGCCACTGAACTACAGCCGCTATCTCAAACTTGA
>JBFJJW010000279.1:0-3253 GCA_041612095.1 Solimonas sp.
CCAGCCGTTCGCAGGTAGACGAGATCGTCGCCAAGGCGGTGGCCGCTGGCGCGCGCACGCCGCAGCCGTCGCAGGAGCATGGGTTCATGTACCAGCATGGCTTCGAGGACCTTGACGGCCACATGTGGGAGTACGCCTACATGGACGCAGCAGCAATGACCTGAGTCACGCTCCGCAGCTGGTGCGAGCGCCGCACCGTGCTCGCCACGCGTTTTCGGCGACGATCGCCTGCGCTCAGCAGACGCGATTGCTCTTGAGCGCCTGCATCTGGCCCGACTCGATGCCGAGCCTTCCGAGGATGCTGGCGGTGTGTTCGCCCAGCTTGGGCGCAGACAGTGTGGTTGCAGCAACCGCATCGCGGAACTGCAAGGGTGAGCCGATCGCCGGTTTGCCGTTGTCGGACTCGACGAGGCCACGCGCTCGCACCTGCTCGTTCTCCAGCGCTTCCTCGAGCGTGTAGATGCCACTGGTGCAGGCGTCTGCCGGGGCCAGCAGCTCCTCCCACTCATCGCGCGATCTGGTCTTGAACAGCGCGGCGACTTCGGCGTGCACGTCCTGTGCGAGCTTTCCGGGGGCCATCGGCCGCTTGCCGAGGTCGGGACGATCCACGGCCTTGCAGAAGCTCTGCCAGAACTTCATTTCCAGTGTGCCGAGGGCAAACCACTTGCCGTCCGCGCATTCGTAGAGGTTGTAGTTCGGCAGGGCGCCGGTGAGCATGTCGGTGCCACGCGGCTGAGTCTTGCCGATCGTGCGCAGCGTGCCCAGCGCGACGACCTGCAAGGCCAGCGTGCCGTCGAGCATCGCCGAATCCACAAAGCAGCCGACGCCGGAGGTGCGCGCGCCGATGACGCCGGCAAGAATACCGGTGGCGCAAGTGAGCGCGCCGCCCGCCAGATCAGCAATTTGGGTATTCGACAACACCGCGCCGCCGTCGGCGCTGCCGATCTGGTCCAGCGCGCCAGCGTAGCCGCAGTAGTTCATGTCGTGACCGGCACGATCGCGATACGGGCCGCTCTGGCCATAGCCCGTGAGTGCGGCATACACCAGCTTCGGATTTACGGCCTTGAGCGCTTCGTAACCACAGCCGAGTTTGTCCATGACCCCGGGCCGGAAGGATTCGAGCAGGACGTCGGCCTCGGCGACCAGCTGTTTCAGTATCTCCACCCCTTCCGGCTTGCGCAGGTCCAGCGTCAGCGACTGCTTGCCGCGATTGACCAGCGAGAACAGCTCGGTGGACAGGCTGCGCGCATAGTCGCCGCCGTTTGGCTCTTCGATCTTGATGATCTCGGCCCCGAGCTGGGCCAGCAGCAAGGTGCAGTAGGGGCCGGGCAGCAGGCGGGACAGGTCGAGGACGCGAACACCGCGGAGCAGGGGATTGGTCATGACGTGGGCCAGTGTTGGGGCAAGAAAAACCCGCGCCTGGGCGCGGGTCGATGGGGCGAGCTCAGGCGTTGACGGCTTTGGCCAGCGCCTGCGTCTGATCCGTTTCCAGATCACGGAAGTACTGGGCTGGCGAAAACTCATCCACTTCGATGGCGGCCATGCGCGCCGCCAGCGCTTCCTTGAGCTTTTGCGCCTCCGCAGCATTGATGATGCCAGCCTTGGCGGCCTCGTCTGCGAGCTCGCCGGGCAGCGGTCCGCGCGGCAGCTGCTTGGCGCGCTGAGCGCGGATGACGCGTTCAGCGGCGTCGTGCGCCTCGGTTACCAGGCGGAAGGCATGCAGAAGTCGGCTGGCGCCTACCTGGGTGTCCTTGGATACGAACACGCCATCTGACAGGCGACAGTACTGGTCGTTGTAGCTCTGGATGGTCAGCGCCGCCTTGTGACCCTCGGCATCGCTGGGCGGACGGCCCAGCGGATTGATGCGCAGCTCCAGCAGGCCTATGGTCTTGAGCCACAGACCCAAGGGACCATCGAAGTTGCTGTAGATGCCGACAAACGCCTCCTGGATCTGGTGCAGGGCGTACTCGCAGGCATAGCGCACCAGCGGCAAGTCCTCACGCTTGCTGCCTTCGGCCTCAAAGCGGCGCAGCGCGCCAATCGCCAGCAGCTGCCACGCGAGCGCATCAGCGTAGCGGCCGGTGAGTTTGCCCCGCGCCTTGAGCTTGCCGCCGATGGCAAACATCGCGAGGTCGGTCATCACGCCGTAGCGCGAGGCGGCCCAGCCGAGACGGCGGTAATAGGTGCGCGTTTCCGCCTGTACGTCCGGTACCGAGACCAGCAGGCCACGGGTGAGAAAGTTCAGCTCTGCGCGGACCAGACCCTTCAGGAAGTGGCCGATCCAGCCGAGCAGATTCTCGCGGAAGGCGGGTACGTCGTCGCCTTCCACCGCCTTGACCACATTGAGTGCGTAGGGATGGCAGCGCGTCGCACCCTGACCAAAGATCATCAGCGTGCGCGTCATGATGTTGGCGCCCTCGACGGTGATGCCCACCGGGGCGGATTTGTAGCCCATGCCCAGAATATTGTTGGGCCCCTGCATCACGCCGGCACCCGAGAACACATCCATGCCGTCGGTGACGAGCTGGCGGCTGATTTCGGTGGTGTAGGCCTTCATGACCGCCGAAACCACTGGCGGCTGGTTGCCGTTGTCGACGGCGGTGCATCCGAACACGCGTGCGCCTTCCAGCATGTAGGTCAGCGCTGCAATCTTGCCGACCTTCTCTTCGACCCCTTCCATGCGGCCAATGGGAATGCCGAACTGCTGGCGGACCATGGAGTAGGGGCCGGTGACGGCGGCTACCGCCATTGCGCCGCCGACTGCGCCAGCCGGCAGCGACACCATGCGGCCACCCGCCAGCTGCTCCATCAGCATGCGCCAGCCTTGCCCAGCGCGCTCGCTGCCGCCGATGATGTTGTCGACCGGCACCACCACATCCTTGCCGTACAGCGGACCGTTGTAGAACGGATCGCCGATCGGGTCGTGATGGTCGCCATTGCTGAAGCCGGGCGTGCCCTGATGCAGCAGCACACAGGTAATGCCGACATCCTCGCCCTTGCCGAGCAGTTGCTCAGGGTCATGCAGTTTGCAGGCGATGGTTGCCAGATTGGCGATCGGTGCCAGCGTGATGTAACGCTTGCGGAAATTGAGCTTGAGCTTGATCTGCCCGTCTGCGTCCTTGAACACCACACCTTCGGCCTTGATGCTGGCTGCATCCGAGCCGGCCGTGGGTTCGGTCAGACCGAAGCAGGGGACCAACTCGCCGGAAGCCAGTTTGGGCAGATAGTCGTCCTTCTGCGCCTGCGTGCCGTA
>JBFJJW010000280.1:0-3185 GCA_041612095.1 Solimonas sp.
CCCCCATGCGCGCGTCCGCCCCTTTCTGGGCGCCGGGTTCACCTACACCTGGTTTACCGATGAACGGCTCAAACCCGAGTTTGAAGATGAACTCAACGACCGCGTCGGCAGCCAGCTCGCTATAGCAGCGGGCAAACCGGGGCCGACATCGGTTTCTGTACACACCGGCTCCACATGGGCGCCGGCACTGGTCGCCGGCGTGCCGGTGCACCTGAACGAGCACTGGGGGCTGACCCTGTCCGCCGGCTACATTCCGATCACGGCCACGACGCGGGTGAGGATTCATGCCGATGACGGCACCCAGCTGGCCATCAGCCAGCCACGCATAGGAGTGGATGCGCTGGTAACGGGGCTGCTGCTGAGTTATCGGTTCTAGCGGCCTGGCTAGGCGCGACTCGTTTCAGCGTCGCTTGGACGTGGTCTGTCCCCCTATTTTCCCTCTTGCTCCTGCCGCTGCGGCATTTATTTACTCTGACCCCTTTTCTCTTCACAGAGCGTGGCTGCGCATGTTTCGCGTGTTATCAACACCTGAGCGGAACGATCTACCCACTGGTGACCGTACTTCTCCATGCGTAAGGTCACCAGCTGCTAAGGATCACAAAGAGCAAGGGACCCACGGATGGCCAAGCACCAGACACGGCGGAGTCTGCCCTCCAACTCTTCTGATACCGCTGCCGTCGAAGGCTTTTCCTTGATGGAGTTTTTTAGTAAGGACGGCGGCATCGCGGCGCTGCTGGCGCCAGACGGCTCAGTGCTTGCCTCGAATCTCAATACCTTCGTGCCGCCTGCAAAGTCACTGGCCGCCCAATTCAAGCTTGAATCAGCCGACGCGTTCGAATCGGCCCTGAAGCGCGCTCTGCATACTGGTCAGGCCGCTCAACTCGACGTCTCGACGCTTAGCATCGAGGGTGTGCGCAGCTGGTATCTGCTGACGATCAATCCGATCCTGCGGAACCACAAACTCGCCGGCTTCAGTGTTTACGGCGCAGACATCACCGAGAGGAAGCGCGAGGAGGCTCGGCTTCGGCGCAGCGAAAGCATGCTGGTGGACACCCAGGGTGTTGCCCACCTGGGCGTCTGGGAATGGGACATCACTCAAGCGGAAGCCGTCTGGAGCCCGGAATTATTCCGCATCTATGGACTAACGCCAGACACTTATGTTCCGACTTACGACAACTATCTCAAGCGGGTGCATCCGGACGACCGTCAGCGGGTAATCGACGCCACCAACGAGGCGTTCCACAACCTCAAGCCGTATTCCCACGACGAGAGAATCATCCATGAGGACGGTAGCATCCGCTATCTGCATACCTGGGCCTTCCCGGTACTGAACGACTCAGGAAAGCTAGCAAGTCTTGCGGGCGTCTGTCAGGACATCACCGACCGAAAGCTGGCAGAAATACAGCGCGACCACGCGAACGGGCTAGCGTTGTCAAGCCAGCGTCTGGCGCTGCACCGGGCGCAGTACGATGAACTCACGCGACTGCCTAATCGCAGCAAGTTCCGGAACGACCTGCACGAACTGCTTGCAAATACGGCCATAGACCGTCGCCGGTTCGCTTTGATCACCGTTGGCTTGGATCACTTCAGCGCCATCAATCACGCGCTTGGCCACAGGGTCGGCGACGGCATACTCAACGAAATCGCCAGCCGGCTCGCGCGCAATCTTTCAGACGATGCCTTGCTGGCACGCACCGGGCCCGACCAGTTCAGCTGGATCGCTGACATTGCCGATGGCGATGCTGGCACGGCCACCCTGGTCAGCCGCTGTGAGGGTCTGCAAAAAATACTGTCTGCGCCTCAGGGGCTTGCTCAAGGCGTCACGCTATCCACCAGTCTCGGATGCGCGCTCTATCCCGATCACGCCGGGAGCGCTGAGTTGCTACTGCAGGCGAGCGACACGGCGCTGCACTGGACCAAGGACCATGGCCGCCGTGGGCTGCTCAAAATGTATGAGCCCGCCATGCAACAGATCGCGAGCAGCGCACTGGAGATGAACAAGGATCTGCATTATGCGATGGACCACGAGCAGCTGCGGCTCCATTACCAACCCATCGTGTCTCTGGCCACCGGCAAATTGCTTGGTGTCGAAGCGCTCGCTCGCTGGAAGCGCTCTGATGGGGCTTACCTGCCGCCAGACAAGTTCATACCTGTTATAGAGGGCGGTGACCTACTGCGCCCATTTACAGAATGGACCATCGCATCAGCCTGCCGCCAAATGGCAGATTGGCGTGAACGTGGGGTAGAGGTGCCCTATTTGTCCTTCAACCTATCGGCCAACCAGATGCGATTGAGCCGGCTTGAGGACGACATCTTGCATCAGATGCACGAAGCCGGCGTACCCGGAAATGCGCTCGTTGTGGAGATTACCGAAGGCACCTTGCTCGACAACCTGGAAGCCACCCATGCCATCTTGTCGCGGCTGCGGCAACAAGGCTTGTCGGTGGCTGTAGATGATTTTGGCGTGGGCTACGCCTCTCCGAATTATCTGCGTGCACTGCCGGTGGACACCCTCAAGATCGACGGATCGTTTCTCAAAGATGTGCCGCTGAATCCAGAAGCGACATCGCTGATCAACGGAATCATCGAGATCGGCCGCAGCCTTCAACTCAACATTGTTACCGAGTGCGTCGAAACACAGGAGCATGCGGCATACCTCAACAGCCGCGGAGTCACGAGTGGCCAAGGGTTCTGGTTCAGCCGCGCACTGCCTGCGAATGAGCTCGAAGACTGGATCCTACAGCGGGCTGCACCTATCGCGGCATGATCGCCAAGAGGTCTGACCATGTGGAGAACATCGAGACAGCTTTACGCCACTGCGCTTTCACTGGCGATAGGCGGAATCCTGCAGACACCGTCCCATGCGGCTGATTGGGACAGCACCAGCCTGTGGTATCTGCACGGCAGAGCTTTCGAACTTGGCGATCGAAAGCGCGACATTCTTCGGTTCGAGCACGCCAACATCTGGAAATACGGCGACAACTATTATTTCTTCGACGTGGTCGACTCAGAGACTACCGGTACAACCATGTACGGCGAGTTCGCTCCTCGGATTTCTCTGGGGAAACTCAGCGGCCACGATATGATCGGCGGCAGTCTGCCGCATGGTGGCGATCAACTGCGGACCGTCGATGTCCTTATGCAGCCCAACCAGGTACTCCAACGTCGAGTTGCCGTCAGCGGTC
>JBFJJW010000281.1:0-3172 GCA_041612095.1 Solimonas sp.
CGGGAATGCGACCAATACCACCGCAAACGGGGAGCTTGATCATGAAACGTATCGCAATTTGTCTGGCGCCAGCGCTGCTGTTCGCCGCAGGCCACGCAACAGCTGCAGGCCCGCTGCTGGCAGGCCTCCAACCACGACTCAATGCCACCGCACCAGCACTGACTGCATCCGCACTGTCGGCGCTGCCGACGGCGCTGTCCTCATCGACGACCTTCGCCGCGCCGGCCTCGTCGCTGTTCTCAGCCTCTGCGCTTCCTGGTCTGCCGGAAGGCAATACCTACTGGCTCGAATACAACCTGAATACTTACCCGACCTATGCCGGATACTGGAGCGACGCGGCACTTGCGGTCACTCAGGAGGAAGTTGGGCATTTCATGACTACGCTTACGACGGTTCCCGGGCCCGGCGAGGCGTGTGATGCGTCGACCTGCCCCATCAACAAGACGATCAGAGCCTACGCCACCAATCTGGGGCCCGGAGCCACGCGCATGGTCGGCTTAGTGCATAAGATTCCCGCCCCACCGCAGCCGGTTATGCCTCCGTTTCTCACGCCATTCTGGAACAAGACCTGGAACTATACCGTCGGCAATGTATTCGGACCGGCCTATGCACCTTGATGCATGCTGAGCATAAACAGGGGCGCACTTCGGTGCGCCCCTGTTTTTTGCGTCACCCGCAAAAGGCACATCTGCAACAGTACGAGGCTGCTCTGCTACTGAAGGCCGTCATTACCAGCTCAATGGAGGTGAGCGTCACAATTGCCGACAGCG
This sequence comes from Solimonas sp., assembly GCA_041612095.1. Lineage (GTDB taxonomy): Bacteria > Pseudomonadota > Gammaproteobacteria > Nevskiales > Nevskiaceae > Solimonas. Next base: position 771 of record JBFJJW010000281.1, read on the forward strand.
CGTTTCTCGGCAACCAGCCCGGAGTCGCCACGGCCGGTGGCCCACGGCACGCTACAGACCAGCATCTCCGCGATCTCTTCGGCGCTGCGACGCTCAGCCGCGATATCCAGCAGCCGAATGTCACCCCAGGAAACCGTCGCGAGCCGCTGAGTGGGTTGATTCAGGTCAAAAGTCGCCAGCTGCGGAAAGCTGGCCAGCACCGTCAGTTCAAGCCCGCGATCCGTGCGCCATACCCGCACGCTGCCATCAAGCCCAGTACTGAACAGCAGCGCTCCATCGGCAGAAAATGTCAGCTCAGTCACGATCTGCTTATGCCCTTTCAGCGTCGTCACTGACCCCAGAAATGGTCGCCACAACCAAATGTCGCCAGACTGAGTGCCGATCGCCACAGCTTGCCCATCATCTGAAAACCGAACCACCTCGGGAATGCCCAACCCCGGATCATTGAGCGCACGACGCAACGCGCCGCTATCCGCATCCAGCAGCTGGATCCGACTGTTAAGTGCCGCTGTAACCAGCAAGCGACCATCAGGGCTGAAAGTAACTGCCATCACCGCTGCTCCCTGATCCGGCAAGGTCATCAGCAGCTTGCCGGTTTCGGCGCTCCATACGCGCGCGGTACGGTCAAGGCCGGCCGTGGCCACCCGCTGCCCCTGCGCATCAAAACACGTTGAGAATATCTGCCCCTGATGCTCCAGCCAGGCAATCTGTTGGCCGGTTACAGCATTCCACAGGCCTACGGCGTCGTGCTCTGGGGTGGTCTCGGGTGAAGTCAGCGTGATCACCCGCGTGGCATCACGATTGAATGCAGCCTTATAGGTGCCGAGCGTGTTGTGCTCCAAGGTCAGCAGCCGCTGGCCCGTGCTTAGATCCCATATGCCTGCCGTGCCGTCCAGACTAGCGGTCAACGCTCTACGCTCCTCATCATCGAATGCAACATCGCTGACCAAACCCTGATGGCCTACAAGCAGGCGCGGCGGCGTGTCCGACTTCAGATCAAACAGTTGCAGGCTGCCACGACTCCTTGCGCCACCACCTACCAGTAATCGACGGCCCGCTCGATCAAAGCGCGCGGTATACGGCAGAGTCTCGAAAGAGCCGTACTGCCATTCCACCCCGACAGGCATGCGCCAGAGTTCCGCACTGCCGTCGCGACTCGCCAGCAACAGATGGTCTCCGTTGGGGTTGAACGCAGCACTGGAAATGCCGTCCGAATGCAGATCCAGCGAGTAAAGTAATGTTCGTGAGCGCACATCCCAAGTCTCAGCAATCTTATTCTGAAAGTCGGCTGTCACAAAAATGCTGCCGTCGCCACTCAGTGCCGCCGAGGCGTATTGCGACAAAGCACGCGGTGCTGAGAACAACAGCACTCCGCGCTCTGCCGACCAGACCTTGTACCCCTCACTACCAACGGTTAGATAGCGACGACCATCGCGGCTGAACTGCAGCGTCATCAGCATATTGGGGTCTGAGGCGAACGACAGCCGCTGGCGACCGCTGGCAACATCCCAGACGCGAATATCACCGCGCAGCTGTGGCAGATCAGCACGACCGGTCAGCGCCAGCAGATCTGCACCATTGGGGGAATACATCACCCCCGCGATCATCTCGCCACGCCCCTCCATGTAGCGGCGCAAGATGCGGCCACCCCCAGCATCCAGGGCGTAGACGACACCGTCAGATCCGGCGGCCGCAATGCTTGCGCCATCCGGTGCATAGCTAGCGGCGGCAATCGGCACCTTAGGCAGCCACGTGGTCACCCGCTTTCCGGTACGCCCATCGTGAACCTGTAGACCGGCATCGCCGGCAATCAATACACGCGAGCCGTCCGGGTGCGCTGCCATTCCGGCCAAGCCGTTAATACCTTCAATCCGAACCGAGATTTCGGGCTGCGACAGCGTCCAGATACGTGTGAACGGCGCCCCCATGCGGGTGTCTTGGGGGTACCCGGCCATCAACACAGACCGCCCCTGGTCCAGGAATTCCAGATCCAGCGGCAGTGCCGGCGCATCGCCCAGCTCCAGCAGCAGCGCACCGCTGCTAGCGTCGTAGATTTTCACTACGGCAGCCTGCTCGCCAGTCCCTTTGGTCAGCACATGCAACGCGAAACGCTTGCCGTCTGGGCTGAAGGCCGACTTGTAGACCGCGACCCCGCCGTGCTCGACACGCACGTCGGTCAATGCCTCCACCGGCTTCATGGCCTGGGCGAGCATGAAGCGCAGCGGCACCGAGTCTTCACCCATCTTGTAGGCTTCATTGAGATAGACCGCCGCACGCGCCTGCTGGCCCGCGAGTAACTCCTGGCGGCCGTTCTCGACCAGCTTCTCTATGGTGATCTCGCGCTCTCTAGCCGCGTGCTGATTCAGGTACCACTGCCAAGCGCCGACACACAGGCCCACAAA
>JBFJJW010000282.1:0-3108 GCA_041612095.1 Solimonas sp.
CAGCGCCGTACCCGTAACGCCGGCATCGTCGACGCGATCTGGGCCTGGACGCTCGGCGGCCTGGCCGTCGTCTACGCGCTGGCGGGCACCGCTCCGCTGGAGGTCCGCGCCTTGCTGGGCGTGATGGGTGGCCTCTGGGGGCTGCGACTGGGCTGGCATCTGTGGCAGCGCAATCACGGCAAGGCCGAAGATTGGCGCTATGCCCGCTTTCGCAAGGAATGGGGCGCGCGTGCCGACTTCAACATGTTCTGGTTCTTCCAGTTCCAGAATCTGTTCACGCTGGCGCTCTCGGCCGCCGCCTTTGCCACGGTAGCCTTCCGCAGCGAAAGCCCCGGCATGCTCGCGATGGTAGCTGCCGTAGCGCTGTGGCTGATCTCGATCGCTGGCGAGTCACTGGCGGACGGGCAGATGGAGCGCTTTCGCGCCAACCCCGCCAACAAGGGGCGGGTCTGCCGCGACGGCCTGTGGCGCTATTCGCGTCACCCCAATTACTTTTTTGAGTGCGTGCACTGGCTGGCCTATGTGCCACTGGCGCTCGGCGCACCCTACGGCTGGCTGGTGTTGGCGGCGCCGGTGGTCATGGCCGGTCTGCTGCTGAAGCTGTCGGGTGTGCCCTTGATGGAAGCCGAGATGGCCCAGCGCAAGAAGGGCTATGCCGAGTACATGCGCAGCACCAGCGTACTGATTCCCTGGCCGCCCAGGGCACCCTGAGCGGCGCTGAGCGAGTCACTCCGATTTTCTACTGAAGACGTTATCTGGACCTATGAATCTTATTGATCTTTGTGAGCAGGGCTATGTGCCGGATGCCCTGTCACGCCTGGGCATGCGCCAGCTGATGAAGCAGCGTCTGGTGGATGAAGCCAATGGCGATGGTGAGCAGCGCTCGCAGCGGTTCAACCAGTTTCTGGCCGAATTGCGCAGCAGCCCGATCGCGGTAGAAACCGGCGCGGCCAACGAGCAGCACTATGAGGTGCCGGCCGAATTCTTTCATCGCCACCTGGGGCCGCGTCTTAAGTACTCCTGTGCGCTGTATCCCACCGGCACCGAGACCTTGGCGCAGGCCGAGGAGCTGATGCTGAGCCTGTATGCCGAGCGCGCCGGCCTGCAGGATGGCCAACGCATGCTGGATCTGGGCTGCGGCTGGGGTTCGCTGTCGCTATGGCTGGCGGAGCACTACCCGAACTCGCAGGTCGTCGGCCTCTCCAACTCCAATGGCCAGCGTGAGTTCATTCTGCAGCGCGCTGCCGAGCGTGGCCTGACCAACCTGACGATACTCACCGGCAATATCGTTGATTTCGAATTTCCGGCGGGCGAGGTCCAGGGCGGCTTTGATCGCGTGCTGTCGATCGAGATGTTCGAGCACATGAAGAACTACGGCCTGCTGCTGGCCAAGGTCGCGCGCTGGATGAACGAGGACGCCAAGCTCTTCATCCACATCTTCGTGCACAAGGTATTGGCCTATCACTTCCAGGTGGCCAACCAGACGGACTGGATGAGCCAGTACTTCTTCACTGGCGGCACCATGCCCAGCGAGAACCTGCTTCTGAACTTCCAGGACGACGTCAGACTGGAGCAGCAGTGGTGGGTCAGTGGCACGCATTACGAGCGCACATCCAACCACTGGCTGGCGGGCATGGATGCGCACAAGGACGAGATACTGGCGATATTCCGCAAGGGCTACGGCAAGGATGCCGCCGTCTGGGTACAACGGTGGCGCATGTTCTACATGGCCGTCGCCGAATTGTTCGGCTACGCGGGCGGCAATGAGTGGGGCGTGGCGCATTACCGCTTCGCCAAGCGCGCACGTTGAACGCGCTCACATCACAGCGACACAATGAGGCCCGTACGTCACTGACAGGAGATGCACCGAATGCTCCGATGGCTTGCAGCACTGAGCTTGATGTTGGCATTGCCGGCAGCGGCCGAGACCGTCACCCTCCGCTTCTATGGGTACGCCTACGAACTGGACTCGGATCGCTACCTCTACACCGAGGTACACGAGCAGCAGCTCACTGACGGCCGCTGGACCGGGGGCCGCATCGACTACTACCTGCCCGATGGCCGCAAGCTGGGCACGAAGCCGCTGGACTTCTCCCAGGACCCTTACGTCCCGGTGTTTCGTCTCGATCTGCCACTTGAGGGCTACTCGGAGGCCATCACCAGCAGCGGCGACCCGATCGTCATGGAGCGCCGCGCCGGCCCCGGTGCCGCGGTGGAGCGTGAATCCGTCCAGCGTGACGGCCCCACCTGTGCAGACTCCGGCTTCCATGCCTTCCTGGTCGCCCACTTTGACCGCCTGATGGCCAGGGAAACCGTCAACCTGCGTCTGGCCGTCGCCGGCAGCCTCGATCAGTTCAAGTTTCGTGCGCGCCGTATTGGCGATACCCAGTTCGAGGGCAAGCCTGCCGTGCGCTTCTACATCGAGCCGGACTCACTGTTGAGGTTTCTGGTGGACCCGCTGGAGCTGACCTACGATCCCGTCGACCGCAAGCTGCTGGAGTATCGCGGCATCTCCAATATTCGTGATCCGAAAACCGGCAAGACCTATCTGACGCGTACCGCTTACTATTCGGAGGTGCCGAAGAATATCGGCAAGCTGCCACCACTGGAGCCCTGATGCGATTACTGCCGTCCGTTCTTGCAGGCTTGGGACTGGCCATACTGCTGACCGCCTGCGGTGACCGTAAGCCCGCTCCGGCAGCCGAACCCGCGCCGCTGCCGGCGCCGGCTACCGCGCCCCCCGCCGCCAGCCACCTGAGCTTTGAGGAGGCGCGCACGCTCGCAGCGCGCCGTCAGCTGCCGCTGCTGCTCGATTTCCACGCCCCCTGGTGCTACTCCTGCTACTACATGGCCACCCACGTGCTGACCGGCGCGGAATGGGAGGAGGTCCAGCAGCGTGCAGTCGTCGTGCAGGTCGACGCCGATGCCCCCGAGGGTGCAGCCCTGAAGGCGCGCTATGGCATCAAGGCGCTGCCGAGTTATCTGGTCCTGGATGCCGAGGGCGAGGAACTGGGCCGCATCCTCGCCGAGAAGACGCGCGCCGAGTTCTACCCCGAGATCAACGCCATTCTTGATCGCGGCCAGTCGATGAAGGCGCTGGCGGCCGAG
>JBFJJW010000283.1:0-3074 GCA_041612095.1 Solimonas sp.
ATCCACGCGCACATGATCCAGCAGCGCGGCATTGGCGCGACCGGTGCGCAGCTTCACCAATTCGGTCCTCAACGAATCCACGCACTTCTGCATCCGCGTCGTGGCATCGGTCTTGATCTTGCTCAACATCGTCTCTGCTCCTGCCTGCAATCTGCTAACTATAGACACGCGTGCCGATGGTCTCGTCACCCATGACGATTCGCATCAGGGCACCGGCATGATCCATGTCGTAGACCCTCAGCTTCATGCCGTGATCGCGACACAGCACCATCGCCGTCTGGTCCATGACCGCCAGCCGTCGCGCCAGCGCCTCGTCATAGGTCAGTTCGTCATACTTCTTGGCGTTCTTGTCCTTCTTCGGGTCGGCGCTGTAGATACCGTCGACCTTGGTCGCCTTCAGCATCAGATCGGCATTGATCTCGACCGCGCGCAGGGCAGCAGCCGAATCGGTCGTGAAGAAGGGATTGCCGGTACCGGCGCTGAAGATCAGCACCCGGCCGCGCTCGAGGTGGCGCACGGCCCGTCGGCGGATGAAATCCTCGCAGACCTCGTTGATGCGAATCGCGGACTGCACCCGCGCCTGCAAGCCGATGCGCTCGATCCAGTCCTGAATGGCCAGAGCATTGATCACCGTGGCCAGCATTCCCATCTGGTCACCGGTGACCCGGTCCATGCCGGCTCGCGCCAGACCTTCGCCGCGGAAGATGTTGCCGCCACCGACCACCAGCGCCACCTGCACACCAGCATCGACGACGCCCTTGACCTCTTGCGCAAGCGCCCCCATGACCTTGGGCGAAATACCAAAGCCCTGGTCGCCCATCAGGGCCTCGCCGCTGAGCTTCAGCAGTATGCGTTTGTAAGCGGGTACAGGTGCGGTAGTGGTCATGGATGTCCTGCGCTGCGAGGCCTTGGGCAGTTTTCCTTATACGTAAGCAAAGGCCCCGTCACCGGGGCCTTGCGGGTACCACGAGATGATGCGAAGTCTAGCGCAGATCAGGCCTTGATGCCTGCCTGGGCCATGACTTCTGCGGCAAAATCCACCTTCTGCTTCTCGATGCCTTCGCCGACGGCAAACCGCACGAAACGCGCCACCTTGGCACCCTTGGACTGCAGCAGTTTCGCAACCGTCTCGTCGGGGTTCTTGACGAACGGCTGGCCAAGCAGCGTGATCTCGCCGACGAACTTGGCGACCTTGCCGTCGATCATCTTGGCGAGAATCTCGGCCGGCTTGGGCTTGAACCCGCCGCCCAGCTTCTTCTTGATGGTCGCGTAGTCGTCGTCCCAGTGCTTCTTGTCGTCGGCCGAAAGGCCGTCGTAGGTGCCGTTCTTCTTCTCGGCATCCATTTCCACAAGGGCAGCGGCCAGCTTCTCCGACTCGGCCTTGGCCTCGTTCTGCTCCTGGGCCACAGCGGCCTCAATGACCTTGCGCTCGGATTCAATGGCATCACCCGGCACCGCCGAGGTGTCGAGGTAGCGTGGATTCATGGCCGCGATGTGCATGGCCAGATCCTTCGCGATCTCGGTATCGCCGGCCTCCAGCGCAACGATAACGCCGATCTTGTCGCCCGGATGCAGGTAGGTGACCATCGGCCCAGCCGACTTGGTCACGACCTCAAAGCGGCGGATCGTCATGTTCTCGCCCAGCTTTGCAACCAGACTCTGACGCTGTTCGGCCAGGGTGGACGCACCCGCCTTGAGCTGAACCAGAGCCTCAACATCAGCCGGCGTATGGGCCAGTGCGGCTTCGGCAGCGGCCTTGGCCAGTGCGCGGAAATCATCGCCCTTGGCTACGAAATCGGTCTCGCTGTTCAGCTCGACGATGGCGGCAGCAGTGTCACTGGCGACAATCGCCAGCACGCCCTCGGCCGCAGTGCGACCCGCCTTCTTGTCGGCCTTGGCCGCGCCGTCCATACGCAGCTTCTCGGCGGCCTTGTCGATGTCGCCACCAACCGCCTCCAGCGCCTTCTTGCAATCGCCCATGCCGGCGCCGGTGCGCTCGCGCAATTCCTTGACCTGTGCAGCAGTAATCGGGGTGCTCATAAATAGTTTCCGGATAGCAAAGTGCCGGGCGCAGACGCCCGGGTCGGATGACTATGGCTGACAAGGCGGGTCGGCGCGCTCGCACCGACCCGCCCAGCGTACTCAGCCTTCGGTTTTCTCGGTGCGGCGCGCGCGCGACGGTGCGCCACGATCGCCGCCGGGCTTGCGCGGGCCGGCCGGACGCGGCTTGCGCGGGGCCTCCTCGGCTACCTCGACGAACTCCTCAACGCGACCGACGGTGTTGGTGCCGCGGCCTTCGATGATGGCGTCGGCGATGCATTGCGCATACACGCGAATCGCGCGGGTGGCATCGTCGTTGCCCGGGATGACGCTGTTGATGCCGTCCGGATCATTGTTGGAGTCGACCACCGCGATCACCGGAATGCCCAGCTTCTTGGCTTCGGCAATGGCGTTCTTTTCGTAGCCGGTATCGATAACGAACAGGCAGTCCGGCAGGCTCGGCATTTCCTTGATGCCGCCGAGCGAACGACGCAGCTTTTCAAGTTCGCGCGTGAAGGTCAGCTGCTCCTTCTTGTTGAGGCGCGCGATGGTGCCGCTCTCAACCTGCTTCTCCATCTCGATCAGGCGCTTGACCGAGGCCTTGACCGTCTTGAAGTTGGTCAGCGTGCCGCCCAGCCAGCGCTGCGAGACATAGGGGCAACCCGCACGACGGGCCTCTTCCTCGATGGTCTCGCGCGCAGCGCGCTTGGTGCCGACGAACAGAACGCGGCCGCCGCTTGCCGCCACCTTGCCGGCGAAGGAACAGGCGTCCTTCAGCATCGGCAGCGTCTGCTCGAGGTTGATGATGTGAATGCGGTTGCGTTCGCCGAAGATGTATTCCTGCATCCTCGGGTTCCAGTAGCGGGTGCGGTGACCAAAATGGACGCCCGCCTCCAGCAACTGGCGCATAGTGATATCTGCCATTGCGTAAAGCTCCTTGGGTTACTTGCAAACCGTGCCAGGTGTAATCACCCAAGTCGGCACGGATGGATTTTCCTCGCAGCTATCAGAACTGCTCTGATTGCCTTTGAAGG
>JBFJJW010000284.1:0-3046 GCA_041612095.1 Solimonas sp.
GCAACCGGTCGGCGCTGGTGCCATTGCAGGAGTCCGCCGACTACTGGGTCGGAGAAACGCCGACTGCCGGCACGCTGCAGATGATCAACGACCTGCTCGCTGCTGAGAACGGCGTCACGCCTGAGTCCAGCGGCGTCAGCTACCTGGGGAGTGCGCCCGGGAAAGGGGGACAAACCATCTCGGCGCTATCCTTTGGGTCAGAACATTTCGAGCAGCTCATCTGGGACGTGTACTACGGCAGCGTTAACGCCAAAGCGCTGGGCCGACCCTATCGACTCGCCGCCTTGACCTGGGGCCAGGGCGAAAGTGATCAGTACTGGGGCACGGACCCGGCGCAATACCAACAAGCGATGGAGACGCTGCGACTGCAGGTGCAGTGGGTCGGGTCGGTGGTTAGCGAAGCGCAGCGCGCCTTGCCGATGATTGCGTATCAGGTCTCCAGCCACATCGCTGCCGGCAGCGCCACACCTTCGATCGGGCTGGCTCAGCTACAGGCCAGCCTCGGCAATCCGAACATTCATCTGGCGACGCCGCTGTACATGATGGATTTTGTCGATGACTTCCACCTCAGCAACACCTCCAGCAAATGGCTGGGCGCCTACTACGGGCTGGTCTACAAACGCGTAGTCATCGACGGCCAGGATTGGCAGCCGCTGCATCCGACCTCGGCCACTGCCTACGGGCGGGTGATCATGACGCGCTTCCACGTGCCGGCACCGCCGCTGGTACTGGATACGGTGCAGGTCGTTGATCCCGGACACTACGGATTCAAGCTGATCGAATCGGATGGCAGCGAGAATCCGATCACCGGCATCGCACTCGGACGCTCCGGTGACGTCCTATGGATCGCCGGCGCACGCGAGATCAAGCCCGGAACGCAGCTACGCTACGCTTGGGATGGCGCCGCCCAAAGCGGGCGACTGACCGGGCCCCGTGGCAATCTGCGCGATAGCCAAGGCAATACGCTGGTGTTTGATCCCAACGGCATCCATCAGCCGATGCACAACTGGTGCGTGATCTTCGAGATTCCGGTGGCGGCCTACACCGCTGCAGCAGCCCGCTAGCGGACCGATGCCGGCCAGTGCTCGATCTGATGGCCGCTGCCGGCGCCCTGCTGGAGCTGCGGCGTCAGCCAGGCCAGCGCTTCGGCAGCCTCGGCACGAAACGCAAAAGGTGGGTTGATCACCAGCAGGCCACAGGCGCGCATCTGGCCTTCGGCAGGCAAACCCACGGCCAAGGTCAGATTCACGATCTCGCGAGCGCACTCGCGCTGCACCCGGCGCAGCCAGCGTTCGGTGGCATGGCGATTCTTGTACGGATACCAGACGGCATAGACCCCCGAGCTGAAGCGCTGCACCGCCTTGACCAGGAACTCGGCGCAGGCCTCGAACTCGCTGGTCGCTTCAAACGGCGGGTCCAGCAGAATCAGGCCGCGCTTCTCGATCGGCGGCAGCAGCGCGACAGCCTCGTAGCCATTGCGTACATGGATGTGCACACGCTCGCCACCGGGCAGACTGTTGCGCAGTTCCTGCGCGACCTCCGGCAGTTTCTCGCAGAGCAGGATGCGGTCCTGCGCGCGTGCGCAGTGCTGCGCCAGCAGCGGCGATCCGGGGTAATAGCGCAGCTGTCCGTCCGCATTGAACGCACGCACGGCATCCAGATAGGCCGACACTGCGACGGGCGGCGCCGGCCGGGACCATAGCCGCGCAACACCCTCCCGATATTCGGCGGTACGCGCGGCGGCTTCATCGGTGAAGTCGTAGAGCCCCGCGCCGGCATGGGTTTCCAGGTAGCACCAGGGCTTGTCCTTGGCATTGAGCGCACGCAGCAGAGCTACCAGCAGCACATGCTTGAATACGTCCGCAAAGTTGCCCGCATGAAATCGATGTCGATAGTGCATGGGCGCATTATCCCCCGAGCTTGGCCGGACCCGTGAACGGGACCTGAGCGCCGCAGCGACAGGTGCCTGCGATATGCTCCTGCGGGCCGGTCAACGGCGCGGTCTCGCGTGGAGGCAGTTTGCCCGCATCCGCCGGCACGAATTCAGGTTTGGAGGCCTATGCATGACACAGAACAATATTGATTCCGTCCTTATCGAGAAGCGCACATTCGAGCCGTCTTCCGAATTTGCCGCGCGCGCGCGCGTCAACGCCGAACGGCTGGCGGCACTGCATGCCGCTGCCGATGCCGACCACGTCGGCTTCTGGGCAGAGCTCGCGCGCAAGCAGCTCGCCTGGCAAACCCCTTTTAAGCAGGCACTGGATGATCGCCAGGCACCCAACTACCAGTGGTTTGTGGACGGCCGCACCAATGCCTCGGTGAACTGCCTGGATCGACACCTCGGCGCGCGCGGCGACAAGCTTGCGATCCGCTTCGAGGGCGAAAACGGTGATACCCGCACCTACAGCTACAAGGAGCTGCACGCCGAGGTCTGCAGGCTCGCGAATGGCCTGAAGTCACTGGGCATCGCCAAGGGCGATCGCGTGGTGATCTACCTGCCGATGACCCCGGAGGCCGTGATCTCGATGCTGGCCTGCGCGCGCATCGGCGCCATCCACTCCGTCGTGTTCGGCGGCTTTTCGGCCACCTCGCTGAAGGACCGCATCGAGGACACGGGCGCACGTCTGCTGATCACCGCGGATGGCGGCCACCGCGGCGGGCACATCGTCGAACTCAAGAAGACCGCCGACGAAGCGCTGGCACAGGGCTGCAACACCATCGAGAAGGTGCTCGTGTTCCAGCGCAGCGGCCACACGGTGCCGCTCGACCCCGCCCGCGAACTCTGGGCCTCGGAGCTGCTCGCGAAACAGGCCGCGCACTGTGATCCGGAGTGGGTGGAGTCCGAGCACCCGCTGTTCCTGCTCTACACCTCGGGCTCCACCGGCAAGCCTAAGGGCATACAGCATTCCACCGGCGGCTACCTGCTGGGCGCCACGGTGACCTGCCAATGGGTATTCGATCTGCGCGATGACGACGTGTTCTGGTGCACCGCCGATGTCGGCTGGATCACCGGCCACAGCTACGTGACCTATGGGCCACTCAGCAA
>JBFJJW010000285.1:0-3004 GCA_041612095.1 Solimonas sp.
ATATCTGCCGTCGCGCGGTACTCCGGCACGCCGGGATCGCCCACCTGATCGCGTACCGGAAGCACGCCGTCGTCCTCTTCGTAGTTCAGCACGTAGCTGACCGAGAGCGTCGGGCGCAACTGGCCCCAGCCATCGAAATTGAAGCGGGTGTTCAGTACCAGGTCGAGACCCTGTGTCGAGATCTCCGAGATATTGTCGGTGGTGGTCTCGAATACCGGCCGCGCACCGGACCGATCAATGCTGGTGCCATCCGGCAGCGGCTGACCGAGCAGTTCGCGGAAGATCAGGCTTTGGACCGAATAGGTGGTCAGCGAGTCCTTGATCGTGATGTCGTAGTAGTCGAGCGCGAAATCCAGCCAGTCCAGCGGCTGCATCACGATGCCCGCGCCGAACTGAGTGGACTTCTCGGGATCGAGGTCCGAGTTGGCCAGGAAGAACGTGTCGTACTGCGCTTCCGGGCACTGGGAGTCGGGCTGGCCGGCTTCGCGGCAGGTCACCAGATCGCGGGCGCTTTCGGCACTGAAGGCGTCGTTGGCATTCAGTTCGCTGAGCAGCGGCGCGCGGAAGCCCTTGCCGGCAGAGGTGCGCAGCGTCAGGTTCGGCTGCACCAGCCAGCGTGCCGAGATCTTGGGGCTGAACGCGCCGCCGACGTCGCTGTAGTCATCGTAGCGGGTCGCGATGTTCAGCTCGACATCCTCCAGCACCGGCAGCACGGCCTCACCAAACACGGCGTAGGCGTTGCGCTTGCCGCTGGAGGAGTTGCCGGACGATCCGCCGACGGTGCCGGCCTCGGACTGCGAGTCGTAGCGATCGAAGAAGCGCTCCTTGCGATATTCGACACCAAACGCGCTGTCGACGCGGCCTGCGGGTAGGTCGAACAGCGGCAGCTTTACGGTGGAGAACGCCTCGCGGTACTCGGTAAGGCCATCACGATTGATCGTGACCACCATCGAATTCAGCGTGTCCTCGTCGCCAGGATTGGCGATATCGAACGGGTTGTAATCACCGCTGGCCGCCGCCGCTGCCGCCACGGAGCGCAACAGGTAGCCGTTGCCCAAATCGGTGAACGTATAGCGGGTGATGCGGCCGCCAAGCTCGACTTCGATGTCGTCAAAGCTCTTGGTCAACGCGGAGATGATGCTGAATACCCCGGAGCGATTGTTGTTGTCGCGATTGCCCAGTGGCAGGAAGCGATGCGCAACAATCACATCCTCGCCGTAGGGGTTGGTAGGCGCCGTTCCCGGCACCTCTATCAGATCCGGCGCTGCGGCAAAACGGCCAAAACTTTCGGACTGGGCGAACGAGGCCGTGGTCTCGAACGTCATGTCGTAGTCGATGTCGTAGCCAAAGCTGACGAACACGGACGACGTTTCCAGCTGTGTGGTGTCAGCGGCGAACTGGGTGAAATTGAACGCGCACATTTCGGCGTTCGGAATGCCGGTGAACAGGCCCACGTCGTCGATATAGCGGTAGTAGCCGCGGTCGCTCGGGCAAGCGCCCTCGGGCGGGGTGAACGTGGCGCTGAAATCCGAGTTGAATATCGTGTTGCCGAAACCGCTGAGGCCGCCCGTCGTCGAGTAGTTCTGGCCGTCACCGAAGTTGGCGCGGGAGTAGTCACGGTCGCGCAGGAAGATCGGCTTCTTCAGCGTATAGGCGGCGCCAAACAGCATGCGCGCATCGCCGCTGGAAACACCGGCCACGATCGACGCGTCCTGCTCGTCGCCGCCGGCATTTTCCGGCGTGCCCAGGCCTGCAGTGATTTCGACGCCATTGAAATCCTTGCGTAGAACCACGTTGATGACACCGCCGATGGCATCCGAGCCGTATACCGCCGACGCGCCATCGGACAGGACCTCGATCCGCTCGATCGCGGCAAGTGGAATCGTGTTCAGATCGACGCCGGCGCCCTGCAGCGAGGGTGAGGTCGCCACACGGCGGCCATCGACCAGCACCAGGGTGCGTGCCGCGCCCAGGCCGCGCAGTGACAGCAGGGCCTGCCCCTGGCCGCTGCTGCCGGAGATCGAGGTGAATGAGCCAAAGCTGTTGAAGGTGGAAGCGCGCAGCGCGTCCGCAACGGAGATCTTTCCGGTGGCGGCGATGTCATCGCGCGAAATGACCGTGACCGGCAGCGCGCCTTCCATGGCGGCGCGGCTCAGGCGTGATCCTGTCACCTCGATGCTGTCGAGCTTGGCCGGCTGCTTGTCCTCGACCTGCGAGGCTTCTGCCGGCTGCTGACGCAGCGGATCGACCGGTACCGTGTCTACCGTGGTCGCGGTATCTCCTATGGCGACGGGCTGCGTTGGCGCGTAATCATCCATCGGCGCGTTCTGTGAATGCGCGGGTAGTGCGGTGGCAATAGCTATTGCTGCTGCAATTAGCGTCGGACGCAAAGCGCCGCTCGGCCCTTCAAGCCTGGATCCCATCATGCTGACTCCCTAAGTGAACTTCTATTTGTCTGCCCAACTCGTATTCCGACTTTCCGGTAACGCAGGTTCCGTGCCGGAATCAAGGTTGCTGGCCTGTCAGAAGACGCCCCATGGGTCTGTCCGCGATGGTACCCAGCTATGGCGCCGGGAGAAAGAGGAATTGGCACGCGTTGGAGAGGAGAAAACACCCAGGCAACAAAAAAGCGGGCCTTTCGGCCCGCTTCAGTTTGCAGCTACACAATCCAGGCGGTGGCTGCTTACGCCAGCGCCTTGATGTGCGCGGCCAGGCGCGACTTGTGGCGCGCAGCCTTGTTCTTGTGGATCTGGCCCTTGTTGGCGTAGCGATCCACGACCGGAACCATCTCGGCGTAAGCGGCTTCAGCAGCCGGCTTGTCCTTGGCTTCGAGGGCCTTGACGACCTTCTTGATGTAGGTGCGGATCATCGAGCGCTGCGCAACATTGCGGCTGCGGCGCTTCTCGGCTTGGCGGGCGCGCTTTTTTGCGCTGGCGATGTTGGCCAAAGTGAAACTCCTGAAAATCGGGGGTGTTCTTGAAGGGCGCGGAGTATGGCCACGAGC
>JBFJJW010000286.1:0-2989 GCA_041612095.1 Solimonas sp.
GAGCCACTGGTCTGAGGGAGGCTGTCGCTCGTCCAGCAATGGAGGAGTCCGCGGCCAAGGCTGCTGCATCATGGACGAAACTTGAATCCGTGCTGAAGAAGGGCAACGAGTCTGATGTCGCCAGGGCTTTGAATGTGATGAAGACCGAGAAGGGCGGCAAAGAAGCGTTTGTAGACATCACCAAGAATGCACTCAAGCGGGTGTTCGATTCCAAGTTCGCATCCGAATCAGGCGACCCAAAGGTGTCTCTTTCGTTCGCCGAGGAATTGAAGAAGTACCCGAACATCAGAAAGGCGGTTGAGTTGTCGGCGGCAGAAACCGGCGCAAGAAATCCTCGCGCTGTCGCGGATGGGTTTATGCGCGCCTTGGATATTCAGCAGGCCGCAGGAAGGGCAAGGGGCCTGCCTGGTGGGGCCACGGTTAGCGAAATTGAGAAATATGCTGCCGGCAAATCAGGTACGTCATTGGTATTTGGTCACGGGATAGCGCGGGCTGCAACTCTGGTCCGCAATATTCAGTACCGGATCAATCAGGCTGAGATGAAAGTGCTATCCAGCGCACTTGATTCTCCAGAGAGCCTCAGGCTGCTTGTCGAGTTGTCGAAGACCAAGGGCCCAATAGGCATGACAGAAAATGCACTTTACAAAGCGCTGATAGGCGTTGGAACTGTCGAGCAGCCTGTTGGTTCCGGGCCATAGACCGCCGTTATGACACCATCAGAACAGCACCACCACTCCCTGTCGCCCGAAGAAAAGGCCCGCCTCGGCACCCAGTACGAAATGTTGATGGACATCTTCGCCAAGCGGCATGGGGTCACGGCGAACGAACTGGCCGAGGCGGTGCGGTGGGTGAAGACGCACCGGGACTGGATGGAGTCGATCAAGAAGTCCGGCGCGTTCGCGCTGATCGGGTTTCTGGCCAGCGCTTTGCTCCTTGCGCTGTGGGAAGGTCTGAAGCAGTCGATCAGGAAAGGCGGGTGAGATGAACTCGTGGGCCGTGATCATGACCGGGCAGTCGCCGCCGCAGGTCGACATCATGCTCATGCTGATGTTTACGGTGGCCGCAGTCACTCAATACACGGCCATCGGCGTCAGCGGGATGGGCAAGTGGGGCTGGAAGGGTCCGGTCGCCATCGGCTGGAGCCTCTGGTCGCTGAGGTTTATCTGGGCCTTCATCGTCGGCGACGACCCGGTGGTGCCGCCGATCGCCGCGGTCGCCATCACGATGATCGCCACCGGCGCGATCCTGCGCAACATCAGCGAGAGCATCTGCAGGAAATGCCTCTAGCAATCCTTCATGAAGTCATGGTCGCGGCCATCATCGGCAGCGCTTTCCTGCTGTCGAGGATGGTGTGGTGGATATACGCTCGTCTCTGAAGTACGGTGCCGTGTTCCAGCGCGTATTCGATTACGCGATCAGGCACGGCGTGGCCTATCTGTTCTATGACTGGGAGCACGGGAAGTTCAGGGCGAGGGCGCATGGCACGTTCTTGCGGGGCGCGACCCTGATCGGCACCTATGACATGCACGCCGACGTTGTGGACATGCTGGCCGACATCGAATCGTTCCAGGTCGAGCACAAGCTGCAGAGCCGGGAACTGCACAAGCCGCGGATGACTGAGTTCTCCGGTGGGCGCAAGGTCAACGGGCACAAGCGCAAGAGGAAGACATTGTGAGCAACGGACTGCTGGGCGACCTGACCGACGAACAGTTGAAGCGGCTTCCGTTCAGTCGGCTCCTGATGATGCGCGATGAGGCGGGGCCGGAGGATCAGGTCCGCATCGCGCCGTATGAGCACCGCGCGTTCATGCGCGAGATCCTGCAGGAGAAGCCGCATCTTGCGCCGGCCATGCTGGTCGGACTGCTGGGCTACCAGCCGGCGAAGGCTCTCGGGGCGATCGGTGCGCGCACGCCTCCAAGCTGGGAGCAGTTCAAGCACGGGTCGCTGGGGTACATGGAAGGGATCGGCGGGCTGCTGGGAGTGAGGCGATGAGCGGATTGCTTGCGCAGGGGTTGTCCTATGGAAACGAGTTGCGCAAGAGGCTGCGCAGCCTACTGACCGACCCGATTCCATACACGCAGGAAGCGCTGAACACCGCGCTGCCTCCGGTGGAGGAACTGGCGGCGCAGGGGCGGCAGATGCAGGCGACGGGCAAAGTGCCGGCGGAGATCGACCCGCGCATCATGGACCTGGGGATGGGGCTGCTGGGGGCGATCAAGGTCTACCACGGCTCGCCGTACGCCTTCACCAAGGCCGACAGCAGCAAGATCGGTACGGGAGAGGGTGCGCAGGCTTACGGGCATGGGTTGTATTGGGCGGAGAATCCGAAGACGGCAGAGATTTATGCAACCACATTAGCAAAGCGAGCCGATGACCCGAACTATTGGCAAGTCGGTCCCGGTTCAAGAACGAAACTCCCCGAAGCTCTTGACGTAAGCGCACAAAAAGAACTGGACATTCTTTCGCAGAAGATGCGTAGAGACGGGAATTTGAAAGGAAAGGATTATGACCGCTGGCGCGAACTATTCGACAGGAAAGACGCCAGAGATAGAGTTTTAGACGAGGTAAGGCCGCGCCCTAACCTCTACGAAGCCAACCTCCGCTGGCCAGATGCCGCGAGGGAGGCAGCCGACCCGCTGAGTGCGAAGCACTTTCTGGATTGGGATAGGCCGCTGAGTGAGCAGAGTGAAGCCATCAGGAAGGCAATAGAGTCGCACAAGAACTCTCGGCGCTTAACAGGCAACGACGTTGTTCGCGGTGAGTTGCGCGAGCCAACTGGAGAGGCGATAGCAAGACGCTTTGGGTATGGGAAAGATGCTGCACAAGAAATGAGCGCGGCAGGTATCCCCGGCATCACCTACCTAGACGCCGGTTCCCGCGCCGCAGGGCAGGGCACGCGCAACTATGTGACGTTCGATGACGCGCTGGTGGAACTGCTGAAGCGCAATGGCGGGCTGCTGGGTGGTGGTACGCGCGAGCCAACCGTATC
>JBFJJW010000287.1:0-2946 GCA_041612095.1 Solimonas sp.
GGCACTGGCGGTATGCGCCGAGCTGCAAGCCCACGCACGCAAGCCGGCGGCCGAGCGCGCCATGCTCAACAGCCTTGCGCATCTGCTGTACCGCTACGGCAGCCCGGTGGCGGCGGAGATTCAGGATCTGCAGGAAAACGGTCGCGTGCCGCAGGCCTATGTATGGCTGGAGGTCGGCAACAGCCTGCGCCTGTTCGGCGGCTTTGCCGCACTGCTGGCCTCGGTGCTGAATGATCTAGAGGAATTGCAGCAGGTCGCGCAGTGGGCCGCCGCCCCCACGCGCAGCGCCGCCGCGCTGATGGCGGCCAACGGTCACGCCCAGTGCATGACTGATCTTAAAACCGTGCAGACCCAGTTGGCGCGACTTCCCGTCACCACGCTGCCGTGGCCGCGCGCCACGCTGGATGCATTGCGCGGCATGGGGCTGCGCTGCATAGGTGATCTGTGGCGGCTGCCGCGCCCAGGCTTTGCGCAGCGCTTCGGCACCGAGCGCCTGCGCGCGCTGGACCAACTGCGCGGCACAGCACCAGACCCGGTGCAGCCCATCGTGCCGCCGCCGCGTTTTCGCAGACGTTTCGAGTTTGTTGATGAAGTCTTCGGCGTTGAAGGCCTGCTGTTCCCGCTGCGGCGGCTGGCCTTTGAACTTCAGGGCTGGCTGCGCGCCCGTGATCTGGGCGTGCTCAGCCTGCAACTGGAATGCGAGCACGCGGCCAAGCAGCGTCATCTGATCACGCTGCGTTTTCTATCGGCGCACCGTGAGGGTGATCGTCTGTTTGCAGCCCTGCGCGAACGCCTCAACCGCGAGGTGCTGCCCGGCGCGGTGCGCGCACTCAACCTGCGCGCCCACGATCTGGCCAGCACCGCCGCCGGCCAGAGCAGCCTGTTTGCCAGCGACGCCGAGGTCCAGTTGCAGTGGACCGCCTCGGTCGAGCGCCTGATGGCGCGCCTGGGCGAAAAGGCGTTGTGGACGCCGGCTCTCCATGAGGACCACCGCCCCGGCCGCGCGCTACAGCGCGCCACGCCGGGGCAGGCGCCGCCTGCACGCAGCGCCGTGCGGCGTCCGCCGTGGTTGTTGCCGGCACCCCAGGCCCTGCCCTCACCGCCGGCCACCCACACTGCACTGGAACGCATAGAAAGCGGTTGGTGGGATGGCGGCGACATGCGCCGTGACTACTACCGCGCAACGCTGGCGCAGGCCGAGGCCTGGGTGTTTCAGGCACGCGATGACGGCCGCTGGTATCTGCACGGCTGGTGGGGCTGATGCGCACGGCAGCGGAATACGTGGAACTGCATGCGCTGAGCGCGTTCAGTTTTCAACGTGGCGCGTCGATGCCGGATGAGCTCGTCGCGCGCGCACTGGCGCTGGGCTACAGCGGCCTGGCCATCACTGACGAATGCTCGATGGCCGGCGTGGTACGCGCATGGCAGCAGGCCAAGGACCTGGAACGCAGCGACTGGCCGCTGATCATCGGCAGCGAGTTCACCCTGCACGATGGCCCCAAGCTGGTGCTGCTGGCAGAAAGCCAGCGCGGCTATGCCGGACTCTGCGAGCTGATCACGCACGGCCGGCGCCAGGCACGCAAGGGCAGCTATCACCTTGGACGCAGCGAGCTCAATCACGGCATTGAAGACTGCTGCGCGTTATGGATACCGCGAGACACGACCGCGCTGGATGAACTTGCCTGGCTGCGTGAACGCTTTGCCGGCCGCCTGTGGATTGCGGTGGAACTGCTGCGCGACGGCACCGACGCCGAGAAGCTTGAACGACTGCAGTCCTTGGGCCAGCGCTTTGGTCTACCGCTGGTCGCCTGCGGGGATGTGCACATGCATCAGCGCCGACGGCGCGCGTTGCAAGATGTGATGACTGCATTGCGCCATCACCGCACGGTGGAGCGCTGCGGCATGGCGCTGTTTGCCAATGGCGAACGCCATCTGCGTGACCGCACCACGCTGAGCGCGCTCTACCCACCCGCACTGCTGCGCGAGACCTGCGCCATTGCCGAACGCTGCCGCTTCCGGCTGGGCGAGCTGAAGTACGAATACCCCAGGGAAATCACCGCGCCGGGCCACACCCCCACCAGCTATCTGCGCCACTTGGTTGAGACCCATCTGCCGCAGCGCTGGCCGCAGGGGGCGCCGGCCAAGGTGCGCGCAGAGCTTGAAAAGGAGCTCCGCGTCATCGCGCTCAAAAAGTACGAGGCGTTCTTTCTCACGGTGTACGACATCGTTAAGTTCGCAAAAGCGCAACGCATTCTGTGCCAGGGCCGCGGCAGCGCCGCCAACTCGGCAGTTTGCTATGTGCTCGGCATTACCGAGGTCAATCCGGAGTTCAACGAACTGCTGTTTGAACGCTTTGTTTCGATAGAACGCGACGAGGCGCCGGACATCGATGTTGATTTCGAGCACGAGCGCCGCGAAGAAGTGATTCAGTACGTCTACAACAAGTACGGGCGCGCACGCGCGGCGATTGCCGCCACCGTGATCTGCTACCGCTCGCGCTCGGCGCTGCGGGATGTGGGCCGTGCGCTGGGGGTCAGTGAAGAGATCATCGAGCGCGTTTCCAAGTCACTGGCGTGGTGGGACCGCAGCGAAGACCTGCCCGAGCGCCTGCGCGCGGTGGGCGTGGACCCGGAGGCGCAGCGCACGCAGTTGTGGTTGAAGCTGGCGCGCGAGCTCAAGGGCTTTCCCCGGCATCTGTCACAGCATGTGGGCGGCTTTGTGATTTCCGATGCGCCGCTGTCGCAGCTGGTGCCGGTGGAGAACGCGACGATGCCAGACCGCACCATCATCCAGTGGGACAAGGATGATCTGGAATCCCTCGGCCTGCTCAAGGTCGATGTGCTGGCGCTGGGCATGTTGAGCGCGCTGCGCCGCAGCTTTGATCTGCAGCGCACGTTCAACGGCGAACACCTTGCGCTGCGTGCCATTCCCGAAAACGATGCCGCA
>JBFJJW010000288.1:0-2899 GCA_041612095.1 Solimonas sp.
CCGAGCCCGGCCCGGCTGCGCCGCACCGCGTCCGCGACGGCCCGCACCGCCTCGTCCTGACCCACCACCGACTCGCGAAGCACGTCCTCCATGCGCAGCAGCTTCTCGCGCTCGCCCTCCAGCAGCTTGGACACCGGAATGCCGGTCCAGCGACCCACGATCTCCGCGATCTCGTCCTCGGTGACGCTGTTGCGCAGCAGTTCAAACTTCTTCGGCGCACCTTCGGCGGCGGTCGTGGCCTGGGCAGCCTTGCGCTCAAGTTCCGGAATGCGCCCGTAGAGGAGTTCTGAAGCACGCGCGTGATCACCACCGCGCAACGCCACCTCGTACTCGTGCTTTGCTGCCTCCAATTCTTCCTTGACGCCAGCCGAGCCGGCTAGGCTCGCCTTTTCCGCCTTCCACTTCTCCTCTAGGTCGGCGTACTCGCGCTCCAGTTCGGCGATGGACTTCTCCATCTCCGCCAGCGAGCGCTTGGCGCCTTCGTCCTTCTCCTTCTTCAACGCCTCACGTTCGATCTTCAACTGGATCAGGCGTCGCGAAAGGCGATCCAGCGCCTCGGGTTTGGAATCCATTTCGATGCGCACGCGCGAGGCGGCCTCGTCCATCAGGTCGATGGCCTTGTCCGGCAGATTGCGGTCGGTGATGTAGCGGTGCGACAGCTTGACCGCGGCAATCAGCGCGCCGTCGGTGATATCGACCTTGTGGTGGTTCTCGTAGCGCACCTTGAGGCCGCGCAGAATCGCGATGCTGTCCTCTACCGAGGGCTCGCCCACCAATACCTTCTGGAAGCGCCGCTCCAGCGCCGCATCCTTCTCGATGTACTTGCGGTATTCGTCCAGCGTGGTGGCGCCGATGCAATGCAACTCGCCGCGCGCCAGCGCCGGCTTCAGCATGTTGCCGGCGTCCATTGCGCCGTCCGCCTTGCCGGCGCCGACCAGGGTGTGAATCTCGTCGATGAACAGGATGATGTTGCCCTCCTGCTTGGCGAGGTCGGTCAACACGGCCTTGAGCCGCTCCTCGAACTCGCCACGGAACTTGGCGCCGGCGATCAGGGCGCCGAGGTCCAGGGTCAGCAGCCGCTTGTTCTTCAGCGACTCGGGCACCTCGCCATTGACGATGCGCTGGGCCAGGCCCTCGACGATTGCGGTCTTGCCGACGCCGGGCTCGCCGATCAGGGTCGGATTGTTCTTGGTGCGGCGCGAAAGCACCTGGATGACACGCCGTATTTCCTCATCGCGTCCGATCACCGGGTCGAGCTTGCCCTCACCGGCGCGCGCGGTCAGATCGATCGTGTACTTCTCCAAGGCCTGGCGCTGGCCCTCGGCCCCTTCGGAGTCCACCTTCTGGCCGCCGCGTACGGCTTCGATCGCCTTCTCCAGCAATTCCTTGCGGGCGCCGGCCGCGCGCAGGGCCTCACCCAGCGCGCCCCTGTCCTCGCAGGCGACCAGCACGAACAGCTCCGTGGAGATGTAGGCATCACCTTTCTGCTGCGCCAGCTTGTCCGTCAGGTTCAACAGCCGTCCCAGTTCCTGGGACCCGCTGATCTCGCCGGTGTTGTTGGCGAGCTTGGGCAGGCGTTCCAGCGCCTGCGCGAGCTTGGATCTCAACAGGTCGACGTTGACGCCAGCGTTTTGCAGCAACGGTACCGTGCTGCCGCTGTCCTGACCCAATAGCGCGGACATCAGGTGCAGCGGCTCGATCGCCGGATGGTCGCGGCCCACGGCAAGGCTTTGCGCCCCCTGCAGGGCCTGCGTGAAGTGGGTGGTCAGTTTGTCCATGCGCATGGGGAGCCGTCCAGTGTTGTCTTAGGGTTAAAAGTGGCGATGCAGGGGCCAGGTTCAAGAGGACGGTATTTTGGGGCGATCGGGCAGCCTGCAATTCCCCAGCGCGGTCGAAAGAAAATGCGGTCTCTTTTCGATTGGACCGCTGTCGGCTGCGGCGTCCTGCTGAATGGCGCGCGCGCCGCTGCCGCGAAGCACGGCCACTGGAGGCCAGCGGAGGGATCGGCGAGCACGCCCTTCATGCCCCATCAATTTGCAAAAGAGCGCCCGGTGCGCAACGCTATGTTACTGATCAGTTTCAGCAGCAGCGGATAACAGCCGTGGGCGTCAAGCGCCGGTTAGGAGGAAGGACGTGGGCAAGGTGAAAAGCGGGCGAGCGGGCGCGTCTGGATTCACGCTGATCGAGTTGATGATCGTGTTGCTGGTCATCGGGATTCTGACCGCGATTGCTTATCCGTCTTATGTCGGGAGCATCGTCAAGGGCAATCGGGCAAATGCTCAGGCAATGCTGATGGATGCCGCGCAGCGACAGCAGCAGTTCCTGCTGGATAATCGCGCCTATGCCAGCTCAGTGGCTGACCTGGGCATCAGTGTGCCTGACGAAGTGTCTGATTTTTATGTGATATCAATTGCTGCGAGCGACGGTCCGCCGCCCAGCTTCACCATTACCGCAGCCCCGAAGGCGGGTGGGCGGCAGGCGTCCGATGGCACCCTGAGCATCGATAATGTTGGCACCAAAACGCCGACAGGCAAATGGTAAAGGCACCCCTCCTCTCGATGATGAAGCGCTCCAGGCGACACGCCGGGTTTTCTTTGGTTGAGCTCCTTACTGTGATGGTGATCGCCGGGATACTGGCAGCCATCGCGATCCCGTCCTACTCCGGATTGGTGGCCAAGAGCCGCGTCGGTGGCGCTGCAACGTCGTTGCAACTCGCCATGGTCAAGGCCCGTAGCGAGGCGGTCAAACGCAACGCCGCCGTCACCATTGCCCGGGAGTCCGGGGGCTGGGTTGCGGGTTGGCAGATCACGGATGCCGGGAGCGCAGTGCTGGCAACGCAAGGCATGCTTAGCCGCCGGCTAGAGAAACTCGCGCAACCGATCATGCAACACATCATCCA
>JBFJJW010000289.1:0-2898 GCA_041612095.1 Solimonas sp.
GAGGGCCAGGACAAGATCTACTACCTCAGCGCCGAGAACCTGACGGCAGCCCGCAACAGTCCGCATATCGAAGGGTTCAGGGCCAAGGGATTCGAGGTGCTGCTGCTGATCGACCGGATTGACGAATGGGTGGTGTCGCATCTGACCGAGTATGCGGGCAAGCGACTGGAGTCGGTCGCGCGTGCGTCCAAGGATGTCGAAAGCCGGATTGAAACCGCGGACAAGGCGCAGCAGGAAAGCGACTACCGCGAGGCGTTGGAGCGCGTGCGGCAGGCCCTGGGTGAACGTGTGGAGTCAGTGCGCTTGTCTTCGCGTCTGGTGGAGTCACCGTCGTGCCTGGTCGCCGGCGAGCACGCGCTGTCGCGTCGTCTCGAGGAGATTCTGAGGCGCTCGGGTGAGGCCCTGCCGGTGTCCAAGCCGATACTGGAGCTCAACCCCAAGCACCCGCTCATCGAGCGGCTCAAGTCTGCAGAAGGAGAGTCGCTGAATGATCTCGCCGAGCTGCTACTGGGGCAGGCGGTACTTGCAGAGGGCGCACAGCTGGAAGATCCGGCTGGCTTCGTCAGGCGTTTGAACAAGCTGATCCTGTCGCAGCCGCAAAGCAGAATCTTGCTCAACAGCTAATCGCTACGCCGGCTAGTCGTGAAGTATGCGAACCGCGTCGATGAAGTGTCTCTTCCAGTACGCCAGATGGACTGAGGCGACGATCACGCTGCGCCCGCTTGCGGGCGCATGAATCGCCTGATCGTCGCCCAGGTAGATGGCAACGTGGTCCACCTTGCGACCCGCAAAGCTGTAGAACAGCAGATCCCCCGGCTCGGCGTCGTCGATGTCGATGGGGCCGCCCATCGCGTGCTGTTCGCGCGCGGTGCGCGGTAAGCTCAGTCCGGTTTGCGCATAGACATACTGCACCAGACCGCTGCAGTCGAATCCGTCGGGTGTGTTACCGCCCCAGCGGTAAGGGCGCCCGACCTGTCCCAGTGCCTCGAGCACCAACTGATGGCGATAGCGTTCGAGTTCATCGGGATCGACGCGGATACCGCTGGTAGTTGCTGCGCAGCCCATCAGCAGCAGGGATGCGAACGCGATGATGATCTGCCGGCACCGCATCAGGCCGGTACGGTACTGAGCATGGACGGACGCTGGGCGAAGCGGGAAAACCAGCTGACCAGCTCATCGTGATCACGGCGCCAGTCGAGATACGGCATGCGGAAATCCAGATAGGCCAAGGCGACGCCAGTGGTGATCTCCGCCGTACTCGGGGCCTCGGCGTCGAGTGCGCCGGCTTCCAGATTGAGTACCTCGATGCTGCGATGGATGGCGGCTGCCTGACGATCAAGAAACGCGGTGTAGATGATGCTCTCCGGGCGTCGGCGTTCATAGACCGTCGCGACCGCCGCGTTGATGACACCCTCGGCCAGCGTTTCGCGTCGCAGCGTGGCCCAGCGCTTGCTGCCGCGGGGGAGCGATGTGAGGCCGCGGCCCCGGGTCAGCAGGTACTCGATGATCAGGTTGGAGTCAGGCAGTGCTTCGCCTCGCTCCGTGATCAAGGTCGGAATCCGCGATAGCGGATTGGCGGCGAGGAATGCCGTGGGCGGATCGAAGGGATCGGTGGGGATTTCCTCGATCAGGTCCGCGAGGCCGAGCTCAAGCGCAGCTACCCGAACCTTCCGTGAGTACGGCGACGTCTTGCTGCAGTAGAGCTGCATCTTCATTGCAATGGGCTCCGCGACGCAGGCCGGCGCGCGTCGGTGTGGCCGGCATTATTGCCGGACTTTCGCCGCAGCGAAACTCAGCCCAGCAGCAACTCCAGCAATGCCATCTGTGCCCACATGCGGTTCTCCGCCTCATCGAAGATCACCGAGGCTGGTCCGTCTATCACGTCCACCGAGACCTCCTCGCCCCGATGGGCCGGCAGGCAGTGCATGAAGATGGCGTCGGCCCTGGCGCGCGACATCAGCGCTGCATCCACCTGATAGCCGGCGAATGCGGCAAGGCGCTTGTTGGATTCCGCTTCCTGTCCCATGCTGGTCCAGGTGTCGGTGACGACGAGGTCTGCGCCATTGGCGGCGAAGGTCGCCCCGCGCATGATCTCTACCGCGTCCCCCGCGGCCTGCACCAGCGCCGGCAGCGGCTCGTAGCCCTTGGGGGCAGCGATGCGCAGTTTGAATCCGAACATCTGCGCGGCTTCGATCCAGGAGTGGCAGACATTGTTGCCGTCGCCGATCCACGCCGCGGTCTTGCCCTTGGGGTCGCCGCGATGCTCAAACCAGGTCTGCAGATCAGCCAGCAGCTGACACGGGTGATGCAAGTCGGAGAGGCCGTTGATCACCGGCACGCGCGAATTGGCGGCCAGCTCCTCTTGGTCCTTCTGCGAGTCATTGCGGATCATGATCGCGTCACACATGCGTGACAGCACTTGCGCGGTGTCGCTGATCGGCTCGTCGCGTCCCAGCTGCGTCGTTCCGGCGTGCAGGAACAGCGCATGGCCGCCGAGCTTGGCCATTCCCGACTCGAAACTCACGCGCGTGCGCGTCGAGCTCTTGGTGAACACCATCGCCAGCGTCTTGCCGACGAAGGGTCGTGGAAGCGCCTCGCGCTGGGCCTTCAGAGCGCTGGCGCGCTCAATCAGTGCGCGCGCCTCGGCGGCGGAAAGATCGGTCAGTCTCAGGAAATGACGCGGCATGCTCGCTCCCTCAAAACGAACGGGGCCGCAACCCCCATGGGCGCGGCCCCGCGATCTGCGGCTGCAATCAGCCGAGGTTCTTTTCCACGAACTCCCAGTTCACCAGCGCCCAGAAGTGTTCCAGGAAGCTGGCGCGGGCATTGCGGTAGTCGATGTAGTAGGCGTGTTCCCAGACGTCACAGGTCAACAGCGGAGTCTGGCCGTTGGTCATC
>JBFJJW010000290.1:0-2872 GCA_041612095.1 Solimonas sp.
CCCTGAAGCGGTCTTGAAGCTCTCGGCTGGCGAGGATCTGCTCGACCGCCTCTTGCTCGTTGACAGCGACCGGCGTCACCTCCTTGGCGACCTCCAGCAGCTTGCCCCCGAGAGTCTGGGCGACAGCGACATTGCGCTCGGCGCTCTTGCTGCCCGAGCTGAACATCGGCAGCAGTTTCAACAGTTCGCCCCCAAGGGCGACTACAGCAGCGGCAGGAAGTCCCATTTGTCTACCCGGTGGGTTGTTGGTGGAGGGGAAAGGCCAGTCGGGGAACGGCTCGTCCCCGCTGGCGGGATAGGGCGCAGGCTCGGGCACCGGGGCCGGCGAGGGGACCGGCGCGGGGGATGGTGCCGTTGCCTGCATGAGATGACCGCCCGCCGCGACAAAGACTCTGCGGCAGGCTTCGAGCGATTTCACTGGTTGACCGTAGGGCGCACCGGGGAGCGATGCCCACTCCTTGTTGCACAGCCGGATAGCCTCATCGAGATCGCCGACTTCGACAGCGTGCAGGGCACCCCGGCGCTCGATGAGCCAGATGGCGGCGCGGTCCTGACTCTCGGGAGAGAAGTCGGGCAGGTCGAGTGCGGCCTTGGCCTCGTCCCATGTGTCCTGAAGGAACTGGTACGCGCCAGCAGCAGAGGACCGCCAAGTTTTGCCATTGCGGAACGTGCCCGACTTGACCACCCGAGGATGGTCGTCCCACGACCCGAACGATGAGCCCCCTACGATCCGCGAATACCCGCCCTCGTCGTCGGTGCCCTCGCACCAGCGAATCAGGGCCAGGAATGCGCGGAGGTTGGCGCTCATCATGCGGACCTCTACGGCGTCTTGTCCCAGTGCTTGGTCCGCGCCAGCAGCCGCCCGAGGGCATTCCACAGGCGGCCGAGCATGTTGTGGATCCAGTTCTTCATGCCGCACTCCTCACGTAGTTCCTCTTCCCCTTCCCTTCCCTGCGCAGGTCGGGATTCTCGATCTCGTACTGTCCGATGTCGGCGAGGATGTCATCGCGGCAGGCCCCGAAGCTGTAGTGCCCGATCACGTCCCGGCCATCCAGGAAGTACGGACAGCGGGCGAGGCACACATAGGTCCGGTGCCCGTGATCGTATAAGAGCCACGCATCCTTGCCCTTGTTCAGCCTGCGCATCGCATCGCGCACCGCGTTGTAGACATCGCCCATCTACCACAGCGTCGCCATGACCAGCACAGCGACATTGGCGCCTATCCACGCTGCGCCCAGCATCAGGGCGGCCAGTATCTCAATAAGAAGTTCCATCACCCACTCCTTACTTCCCAAGCAAACCGCCATTGCGTTTCAGAAGCTCAACCAGCGCGTCGTCGAACGTGACGTAGTTGCGCGTGCCCTGCCCTGCGGCGCGGGAACCGGCGTCTAGGTAGGCGATGCCGGGGATGTTTCTGTTCTTCAGTTCATTAGACAGCCACTTTTCGGACTTGCTATCGAACATGTTACTTCGCAAATCTTTGAAGTCTGGTCTATTAGTTTTTAGCCACTCTTTGTATGTTCCTTGCCCATACTCCTTGTCAACAAGATCGGAAACGGCCCTACGTATTTCTTTCGACTGCCTATAAAGCGGCTTATCCCAATCCAGAAAGTGCTTCACACTCAGCGGGTCGGCCGCTTCTCTTGCGGCATTGGGCCAGCGAAGGTTGGCTTCGTAGAGATTTCCGTATTCATCAAGTGCCTTCTTGAGAGATGGCGACATATCCGAGAAATTCTTTCGATCTCTGAATGCTGCGCTGATTGCCTGAGATGGGTAATCAAATCCTAGCCAGTCATCGTTAGCAAGTTCCTTGATAACTCTAGAAGAGTTTGCAGATAACTTTCCAGAATTAGCAAGATCAAGCAACTCTTCAAAACTTGCGTCATCCGGCAACTCTTTCCTGAACTGCCGAACTTGATCAACGTAAGAAAGCTTGTTCTTGTACCCGACAGCAACACTAGGATTCTCCGCCCAGTACAACCCATGCCCGTATGACTGCGCACCCTCACCCGTGCCAATCTTGCTGCTGTCGGGCTTGGTGAACGAATGCGGACTGCCATGGTAGACCTTGATCGACCCCAGCAGCCCAGCCAGCCCCATCATCTTCTGCCCATAGGGCGAGTTGATGTCGACATTGGCTGGATCCTTGGCCGCAAGCATTGCCTCTTCCATCGTCGGCAGGGCCTGCGCAAGCGCCTCCTGTGTATAGCCAACAGGGTTCCCCGCGAAGTCGCTAACGTTGCCAAGCAATCCGCGCAGCTTTTCGCGGGAGGCGCGATTGCCAAGTAAGGAAGCTAATAGTCCGCTCATCCCTGCCTCACTCTGCCCTTGACGATCAGATCGCCCTCGACAATCACATTGCGCGTATCGAGGTCGACGGTGAACTGCGGGACCGACCCGTAGAGGATCTGAACCTTGTTGCCGATCAGGCCAACCTTGATCGTGTCGGTGCCCTCTAGGGCGATGGTCTGACCGCGCGCCAGCCTGATCGGGGAACCCTGGAAGGTGGCGTCGGCGAAGCTGAATCCAGTGACGAACCGCCCGCCGAACTTGAAGATGTGCGACGACGGCATCCCCATGTAGCCGCCCGTGATCTGCGCAAAGCTCCACGAGAAGTCCTTGGCGTCGATCCAGTTGCCGACGAAGGCGTTGTCCTCGCCGTGAGCCCGCCACCACGTCGATACCTCGCACGCCCCATTGGTGAAGCTGCCATCGCCCGCGTAGGCCCGCCGCGCATCCCGCACGAAGGTGTGCCACCCAAGCCTCCACTGGTACGGATCAGGCCCGCACACGGACAGCGATGTCTCGTTGATCCGCATCGTTCCGTAGAACTCGCCAAAGCTGAAGTCCGCCGCCTCGTCGCAGTGCATCC
>JBFJJW010000291.1:0-2745 GCA_041612095.1 Solimonas sp.
CATGAGTTCGGTGCGCGACAGGCGCGCCTCCAGACGCAGCATCAACAACTCGGCCAGCTCGTCCTGGATGAACTCGCGCAGGCGTGCTTCCTCGGCTTCCTTGGCCAGCACTTCCTCCGGCTCGAAGCTGAAATCGCGAGTGGCAAACAAGGTATCCGGCGCCAGCAAGACCTGATCGCCGCGCTGTACCTCGTAACGCACGCTGGTGATCAGGCGGAATTCGCGCGCCTTGCCATCCAGGCCGATCGACAGTGGATCACGCAGCTCCTTGAGTTCACTCAGGCGGATGTGGGTAACCGGCACGTCCTGCACCTTCTCCACCACCTGCGCGCCGCGGCGTTGCAGGTTGGCGCGCAGCGCGGTTTCCACCGGCGGCTCGGTCACCTTGTACGGCGTGATGACGTCGATCGACACCACCCGCAGCGCCTCCGGCAGCGGCCGGCTGCCTGCCAGGTGGAAGCCGCAGGCACTCAAGCCTGAGACCAGCCCCAGGACCATCCCCGCTACCATCCCGTTGCGCATGGTGTGCGTCCTGCCTCAGACCACGAAGTTGACCAGCTTGCCGGGCACCACGATGCGCTTGCGCACGGTCATGCCGTCCAGAAAGCGCGCCACATTGGCGTCCGCCGCCGCCGCCGCGAGGATGTCATCCTGAGTCGCGGCGGCCGCTACGGTGATGCTGCCACGCAGTTTGCCATTGACCTGCACCACCAGCTTGATCTGATCCTTGACCCGCGCGGCCTCATCCACTGCCGGCCAGCGCTGCGCCAGCAGATCATCACCGCTGCGCAGGGCCTGCCACAGCGCATGGCAGATGTGCGGCGTGATCGGCTGCAGCATCAGCGTGACCGCTTCCCAGATCTCCTGTTGTACCGCGCGCCCCTGCGGCGAGGCATCGTCGGCGCGCGTGGCTTCGTTCATCAGTTCCATCACCGCGGCAATGGCGGTGTTGAAGGTACGGCGGCGGCCGTAGTCGTCGCTGATCTTGGCAATGGTGTCGTGCAGCTTGCAGCGCAAGGCCTTCTGCGCGTCGTTCAACGCGCCGATCTCCAGCTTGGACGCAGGCCCGTCGGCCACATGCTGCTGCACCGCACGCCACAGGCGCTTGAGGAAGCGATGCGCGCCCTCCACGCCATCGTCACGCCATTCCAGGCTCTGCTCCGGCGGCGCAGCGAACATCGCGAACAGGCGCATGGTGTCGGCGCCGTAGCTGTCCACCAGCGACTGCGGGTCCACACCGTTGTTCTTGGACTTGGACATCTTCTCGACGCCGCCGATCACCACCGGCTGCCCATCGCTACGCAACACAGCGCGCACCGGCTGGCCCTTGGCATCCAGCTCCAGATCCACATCCGCCGGGCTGATCCACTGCTTCTTGCCGCTGGCGTCTTCGCGGAAATAGGTTTCCTTGACCACCATGCCCTGCGTCAGCAGATTGGTGAACGGCTCATCGGAATTGACCATACCTTCATCGCGCATCAGCTTGTGGAAGAAGCGCGCATACAGCAGATGCAGAATCGCGTGCTCGATGCCGCCGATGTACTGATCCACCGGCAACCAGTAGTTGGCACGCGCATCGAGCATCTCGCCGGGATTGTCCGCGCAGGCAAAGCGCGCGAAGTACCAGCTGGATTCCATGAACGTATCGAAGGTATCGGTCTCGCGCTCGGCCGCGCCGCCGCAGTTCGGACAGGTGGTCTTGCGCCAGCTGGGGTCGGCCTTGATCGGTGACTGTACCCCGGTGAACGCGACCTCTTCCGGCAACACCACCGGCAGCTGGTCTTCCGGCACCGGCACCGCGTCGCATTTTTCGCAGTAGATCACCGGGATCGGGCAGCCCCAGTAGCGCTGGCGCGACACACCCCAGTCGCGCAGCCGGTAGTTCACGCGCCGCTCGCCTTTGCCCTGCTGCTCGAGGTGGGTCGCGATGGCGTCGAAAGCCGCACGGTGGTCGAGCCCGGAGAACCGGCCGGAGTTGACCGTGAGCATGGCGTCCTTCGATGTCCACGACGCCGCCTGCACGTCGATCTGCGTGCCATCGTCGGGCCCGATGACCTGGCGGATCTCGAGGCCGTACTTTAGCGCGAACGCGTGGTCGCGCTCGTCGTGCGCCGGCACGGACATGATCGCGCCGGTGCCGTAGCCCATCAGCACGAAGTTCGCCACCCACACCGGGACGCGTTCGCCGTTGCCCGGGTTGATCGCCTCGATGCCGAGCGGCATGCCGAGCTTTTCCATGCGCTCGAGCTCGGCCTCCGCGGTGTTGGTGCGCTTGCACTCCTCCACGAAACGGGCAATGGCCGGGTCCGCCTGCGCCGCGTGCTTGGCCAGCGGGTGTTCCGCGGCCACCGCCATGTAGGTCGCCCCGAACAGGGTGTCGGGCCGGGTCGTGTAGACCCTGAGCGGCTCACCGCCCGGGATCTCGAAATCGATCTCCACGCCCTCGGAGCGCCCGATCCAGTTGCGCTGCATGGTGCGTACCGAATCGGGCCAGCCGTCGAGGCGATCGACCCAGGCCAGCAACTCCTCGGCATAGTCGGTGATCTTCAGGAACCACTGCGGGATCTCGCGGCGTTCGACCAACGCCCCGGAGCGCCAGCCGCGCCCCTCGATGACCTGCTCGTTGGCCAGCACCGTCTGCTCGACCGGGTCCCAGTTGACCACCGCCATCTTCTTGTAGGCCAGGCCCTTGTCCATCAGGCGGGTGAAGAACCACTGCTCCCAGCGGTAATAGTCGGGCCTGCA
>JBFJJW010000292.1:0-2744 GCA_041612095.1 Solimonas sp.
CCAGCTACGCCGGCAGGGGGTCAACCCCATCTCCGTGCGCAAGGAAAGCGCGCTGTTCAGCAGCCGCTCCAAGAAGAAGATCACCAGCGCGGACATTTCCATCTTCCTGCGTCAGATGGCGACGATGATGTCCTCCGGTGTGCCGCTGGTGCAGGCACTGGAAATTGTCGGCCGCGGCCATGACAACCCCAGCGTCGGCGACATGATCATGGGCATGAAGGCGCATATCGAGGGCGGCAACTCGTTCTCCGACGCGCTGAGCAGGTACCCGCTGCAATTCGACGATCTGGTGGTCAATCTGGTTGATGCCGGCGAGCGCTCCGGTACGCTGGAAGCGTTGCTGGACAAGATTGCCACCTACAAGGAAAAGACCGAGGCGATCAAGAAGAAGGTCAAGAAGGCACTCACCTACCCGACTGCGGTATTGGTGGTGGCCTTTATCGTCACCGGCATCCTGCTGTACTTCGTGGTGCCGCAGTTCCAGGACTTGTTCCAGGGCTTTGGCGCCGATCTGCCGGCATTCACGATGATGGTGATCAACCTCTCGAACTACGTGCAGGAAAAGTGGTGGGTCATCCTCGGTATTGGCGCGGGCATTGGCTTTGGCCTGTTCGAGGCCAAGCGCCGCTCCGCCGCGTTCCGGCGTTTTCTGGACCGCCTGCTGCTCAAGGTTCCGGTCGTCGGCGACATTCTTTACAAGTCGGCGGTTGCGCGCTTTGCGCGCACCCTGTCAACGATGTTCGCGGCCGGTGTGCCCCTGGTCGAGGCAATGGACTCGGTGGCCAAGGCCGCCGGCAACATCATCTTCACCGAGACCATCATGAAGATGAAGGATCAGGTGGCAACTGGCCAGCAGTTGCAGCTGACGATGCAGATGTCGGGGCTGTTTCCGAACATGGCAGTGCAGATGATTGCCATTGGCGAGGAGTCCGGCGCGCTGGATGCCATGTGCGCCAAGGTCGCGGACTTCTATGAGGCGGAAGTGGACGCCATGGTCGATGCGCTGTCCAGCCTGCTGGAGCCGATGATCATGGCGATCCTCGGTGTGCTCGTGGGCGGCCTGGTGGTGGCCATGTACCTGCCGATCTTCAAGCTGGGTCAGGCGATCTGATCCCACAACCGGTATAGCCGACCATGCTGCTCCTTGAGGGGGTCCGCAGCGATCCCGCGCTGCTTGTCGCCGTGGTCTCGGTGCTGGGCCTGCTGGTCGGCAGCTTTCTGAACGTGGTGACGCTGCGCCTGCCGAAGATGATGGAACGGGCGTGGCAACGCGAAGCGCGCGAGATTCTTGAGCTGGAACCAGAACCCTCGGGCGAACGCTACTCGCTGATCTACCCACCGTCACGATGCCCGGGCTGCAACGCCGCGATCAAGCCCTGGCACAACATCCCGGTGCTGGGCTGGCTGATGCTGCGCGGGCGCTGCGCCAGCTGCCGCGCGCCGATCTCGGTGCAGTATCCGGTGGTGGAGGCGCTGACCGGCCTGCTGTTTGGGCTATGTGCGTGGCGCTTCGGATGGAGCCCGCAACTGGCCGCCGCGCTGGTGCTGACCGGATTCCTGATCGCGCTCGCGGTGATCGACCTGCACACGCAGCTGCTGCCGGATGATCTGACCCTGCCACTGCTGTGGCTGGGCTTGGCGCTGAGCCTGTACCCGCTGCTGGTTGCGCCGGCTACCGCCATCATCGGCGCGATGGCGGGCTATTTGAGCCTGTGGTCGGTGTACTGGCTGTTCAAGCTGGTCACCGGCAAGGAAGGCATGGGCTACGGTGACTTCAAGCTACTCGCCGCCCTGGGTGCCTGGCTGGGCTGGCAGGCGCTGCCGATGATCCTGCTGCTGTCATCGCTGGTGGGAGCCACGGTCGGGATCAGCCTGGTGCTGTTGCGCAAGCATGCGCGCGAGGTCCCCCTGCCGTTTGGTCCCTATCTTGCGGCCGCGGGCTGGATCGCGCTGGTGTTTGGCGACTCCATAACCCAGGCCTATCTGCAGCGCATGACAGGCTAGCCCGGTGGTGTTCACGGCTGGCAAGACGCTGACGATAGGGCTCACCGGTGGCGTTGCCAGCGGCAAGAGTCTGGTGCAGGCGGCGTTCGAGAGCCTCGGCGTGCCGGTGCTGGACGCCGATCACGTGGCGCGTGCGGTCGTCGCGGCCGGCACTCCCGCATTGGCGCAGATTGCTGATCAGTTCGGCGCGGAGATGCTGCAGGCAGACGGCACGCTGAACCGGCGGAAGATGCGCGAACGCGTGTTCAACGATCCGCAGGCGCGTCAGCAACTGGAGCGCATCACCCATCCGCCGATGCGCGGCGCCATGCGCGACTGGTGCGCGGCGCAGCAGACACCCTACTGCATGCTCAGCGTCGCCATCCTTGTGGAGGCCGGCATGCAGGACATGGTGGACCGGATACTGGTCGTGGACGCGCCGGAGGCAGTGCAGCTGTCGCGCCTGCAGAGCCGTGACCACATCACCGCGGAACTTGCCAAGGCCATGCTGGCGGCGCAAGCCACCCGCGCCCAGCGTCTGGCGGTTGCCGATGATGTGCTGGCGAATGTCGGCACGCCGAGCGAGACGATGGCGTCAGTCACGCAGCTGCACGCGTTCTACATCGATATCGCCAGACGCAACGCCCCACGGGCTCCCGGCCTGCGTTTGCCGCCCCCCGTGATCTAGGTCACAATCGAAATTTGGGCGAAAGGGGCTTTTGACGCGTGGTTCAGGGACCGGAGTGCCTCGTTTTCGAGCA
>JBFJJW010000293.1:0-2742 GCA_041612095.1 Solimonas sp.
ATCGCAGGGCGAGGTGACGCAGGATCACTACGTCGCCTACCTGATCGAGACCTTTCATCTGGTGCGCCACACTTCGCGTTGCCTGGCCTTGGCGGCAGCCCGCTTGGGCGACGAGCGGCGCGGCCTGCGGGCCTGGCTGCTCGAACAGGCGGGGGACGAGCACGGCCACGAACTGTTCTGCCTCAACGATCTGCGGCAGCTGGGCGTGAACAGTGAACGCGCGTTGCGCGTGTTGCCGGGCCCCGGAGCCTGGGGCCTGGTTGCGCAGAACTACTACATGGCGACCTACGGCAACCCGGTCGGCCTGCTCGGCGTGGCGACCGCAACCGAAGGCATGGGCGCAAGCCTGGCCGGGCGCATGGCTCAGGTTCTCGAGCAGCACTATGGGATTCCGCACGCCGCGCTGACGTTCCTGCGCTCCCACGCAGGTTTTGACCAGCGTCATCTCAAGGAAGCCCAGCGCGCTGTCAACGAGCAGCTTGTGGAGGCCGCCGACTTCGAACTGGTCGTGCACGCACGACGGATGACCTATCGCTACTACGGGCAGCTATTCAAGGATGCCTGCCACGCTGCCGTCGCCAACGCCGAATGTGTCCGCACCGACCTGCTGCAACCGGTGCCTGCTTGATGGACGGGTGTGCGCCGCCGATCACCGAGCCGCAGCTGGATCGGTACCGACCCGATGCCTACCGGGTTCAGGCGCTGGCGCCAGGGGCGGATATCGATCCTTACCTGCGGCTGCTGGCAGACGTCTACGAACCACTGGGCTTCATGACGGACGCGGTGCTGCCTGCTGCAGCTTCGCGTTGCTTCGTGGTGAGCTACTGCAGCCGGGTAGTGGCCATCTTCCGGCTCACCGAGGTAGCGGGTATCGACAATCCGTTTCGGCGATGGTTGCCGCCGGAGCTTGCGCAGGCAGATGCGCGTTGGCTTGAGGTCAACAATGTCGTGATTGCCGCTGACTTCAGGGCCACGGCCTTGCTGGGCGTCGTGCTCTACCGCTGCGCCTGTATCGCCAACACCGAGGGCTATGCGGCGGTGGTGGGGATCACGCGCTGGCAAACGCTGAGGTTCTTTGTCGACTTCGGCGTGGTGCCCGTCGATCATCCGCCGCTGCACCTGCTCGGCCGGTCCGACCTCCGGGATTTCATCGTCTACTACAACACCCGGGACGCGGAGTCCGTTGACTATCTGCACCTGCGTGCGCGCCGCTGGTTTCATCAGCAGTATGTGATGCGTCGAATCCAGCAGCGCCTTGGTCAGCACACTTCGTGCGATCTGTCCCCGGCGGGTGTATTGCCCACACCCTCAAACCCGGCATCGATCCGATGCCCGCTCTGATCTACCCGTTGCTGCTGCTGGCCTTGCTTGACTACTGCGGAGCCGCAGCCGCTTGGTGGCTGCTGGCATTCAACATCGTACTGGTGCCGTTGCTGGACGAGAGCATCAAGCGGCTGCGCCCGCAGTGGCGCCCATCGCCGCGGACCTTGCGCCTGCTGTTCGCGCGCCCCTGGTTCTGGATCTACGCAGCGCTGCAGGGCGCGGTGCTGGTGTACGCACTCGACCTGGTGGCCGCGCAATCGCTGTCGCCAATCGCCTACATGGGGCTGGTGTCGGGAGTGGGCCTGATGACCGGTACGGCGGGTCTCACCGCGGCGCACGAGCTGATCCACAGGCGCAGCGGCAGCGACCGCGCGCTGGGGCTGGTGCTGCTGGGCATGACCACCTACCTGCATTTCCGGATCGAACACGTCTACGGCCATCACCGACACGTCGGCACGGCTGCCGATGGCGCTAGCGCGGAGGCCGGCGCGAGCTTCCCGCGCTTCTTCGTTCGCGGACTGCAGCGGGGTGCGATCAGCGCCTGGCGCATCGAGGCAGCACAGCGGCGCCGGCGCGGCCTGAGGGTGTTTGCGGCGGGCAATCGGATGCTGCAGTACCTGATCACGGTCCTGCTGCTCTACGCTGCAGTGGGCTGGCACTGGGGGTGGGCTGCGGCAGTGTTCTTCGCCTTGCAAAGCCTCATGGCAGTGCACCTGTTGGAGGCAGTCAACTACGTGCAGCACTACGGGCTCAGGCGCGGCGGGGATGCGCGGATTACGGTGGCCGATGCCTGGGACAGTGCGGATCCGGTATCCAGTCTGCTGGTATTTAATATCAATCGTCATGCGCAGCACCACTGTCTGCCGGCGAGGCCCGCAGCGATGCTGGAGTCCCAGCCTGCGGCACCGGAGCTGCCATACAGCTTCTTCCTGATGGTGTTTCTGGCGCTGCTGCCGCCGCTGTGGCGGCAGGTGATGGACCCGCGTCTGTCTGCCGCTGGTGGGTGTCGTCGTCCCACCGGGATCCAGCATCGTGTGCAAACCGGAGTCGTCCATGGCTGAGTCGGTCCTCGCGGGCGCGGTTCCCGCATCTAGTCAGGCACGGCGGTCCCTGCCGCTGGCGCTACGCGCCGTGTTCCGCATCGGTGGCGTGCTGCTGCCCGGCCTCGTAGCGCGCTGGGTTTTCGGACGCATGCTGCGACCCTCCCGCCGTCGCCTTTCGTGCGTGGAGCGGCCGGTGCAGGTGTTGACGCTCGAATGGAACGGTCAACCGCTGTGCGTCCATCGTTGGGGCGAGCAGGGACCGCTGGCGGTGCTGGTACATGGGTGGGAGGGCGCATCAGGTGATTTCGTCGCGTTAGCGGAGTCGCTGCATCAGCGAGGCTGGCAGGTGCTGGCGCCGGACCTGCCTGCGCACGGC
>JBFJJW010000294.1:0-2729 GCA_041612095.1 Solimonas sp.
GGCGACGCACGCGATCACGCTCCAGCGCCTGCACGGCGCTGGCGACCGCCAGATAGGTCTTGCCGGTGCCGGCCGGGCCGACGCCAAAATTCAGATCGTGCCGCGCAATGCACTTCAGATAGTTCTTCTGCTGCGGGCCGCGCCCGCGCACGACGCCGCGCTTGGTACGAATCACCACTTCATCGCCAGCGCTGTCGTCAGGCTCCAGCGTGGAATCAGTATTGGCGCCACTCTCGCTCAGCGCCAGATGCACCTGCTCGGTCGTGACCAGATCCTCCAGCGTCAGATTGAACAGATCCTGGAGCACGCTCTCCGCGCGGGCGACATCGGTGCGGGTGCCAATGATCTGGTAACGATTGGCGCGGTTGCGAATCTCCACGCCCAGCCGTATCTCGATCTGCCGCAGATGGCCGTCAAACGGACCGTTCAGGTTGGCAAGACGCGGGCCATCATCCGGCGCCAGCACCAGTTCGCTGCGTGCCTGCGCGTTTCGGCTTGCGGGGCGGCTCATGCGGGCCGCGCCTCTACAGCCAGCCGCCCGCGCAGGGAATTGGTGGTGGCCTCGGTGATATCAACGTCAACAAACCGGCCGATCAGGCTGTCCGGCCCGTTGAAGTTGACCATGCGATTGTGCGAGGTGCGGCCGGCCACCTGTCCACCTCCGCGGCGCGAAGGCTTCTCGACCAGCACGCGCTGGCGGCTGCCCACCAGTGATTGCTTGTAGGCGTCGTCGAGCTCGCGGATGCGGGCCTGCAGTAGCTGCAGGCGGCGATCCTTGTCTTCCGCGCTTACGGTATCGCGCAGATTGGCCGCGGGCGTGCCCGGTCGCGGGCTGTAGTTGAAGCTGAAGGCGCAATCGAAGCCCGCTTCGGCAATCAGCTCCAGGGTCTGCTGGAAGTCGTCTTCGGTCTCGGTCGGGAACCCGACGATGAAGTCGGACGACAGCGACAGCCCCGGGCGCGCCGCGCGGATACGGCGAATCTGGTCGAGGTAGCGTGCACGGGTGTAGCCGCGCTTCATCATGCCGAGAATCCGGTCCGATCCGGACTGCACCGGCAGATGCAGGTAGCTGGCGAGCTTCGGCTCGTCGGCGAAGGCGTCGATCAGCGCGTCGGTGAATTCGGCGGGATGCGAGGTGGTGTAGCGGATGCGCTCGATCCCGGGCATACGCGCCACATAGCCGATCAACAGGGCCAGGTCACAGATTTCACCGCTGGCGCCCATGCGGCCGCGATAGGCGTTGACGTTCTGGCCCAGCAGGGTGACTTCTCGCACGCCTTGATCCGCAAGCTTGGCGATCTCGGTCAGCACGTCGTCCAGCGGGCGACTGACTTCCTCGCCACGGGTATAGGGCACGACGCAGAACGTGCAGTACTTGGAGCAGCCTTCCATGATGCTGACGAAGGCGGTCGGACCGGCGGCCCGCGGCTCTGGCAGCCGGTCGAACTTTTCGATTTCCGGAAAACTGACGTCTACCGTCGGCTTGCGGTTGCTGCGAGTCGCATCCAGCAGTTGCGGCAGACGGTGCAGGGTCTGCGGGCCGAACACGATATCCACCAGCGCCTCGCGCTGGGTAATGGCCTGCCCCTCCTGCGAAGCGACGCAGCCGCCGACGCCGATCAGGCGCCCGGGATGCGCCTGCTTCCACTCACGCCAGCGGCCCAGCTCCGAGAACACCTTTTCCTGCGCGCGCTCGCGTACCGAACAGGTATTGAGCAGCAGCAGATCAGCCTCGTCCGGGTTCTGCGTACGCTGGTAGCCGTGGGAATGGGCAAGCACGTCGACCATCTTGGTCGAGTCGTACTCGTTCATCTGACAGCCGTAGGTAATGAGGTAAAGCTTCTTGGTCACGCAGGGGACGGCACTTGACGCGGCCGCGCAGTATAAACCACGGACTTAGCCCAATTTTTTCAGCCAGTCACCAACCCCGACCTCGATTTCGCCCCAGGCCTCCTCAAATGCCGACCGCGGCCGCCTGTAGGGATCATCCACATCGTAATTCCCGCCCCATTTCAACAACTTATGGACGCGCCCACGCAGCTGGGGGTAGTTGCTGTTGAGCCAATCGTTGTGCGACTGATCCAGCGTCAGGATCAGGTCCGAGGCCGACAGCAGGGGTAGCGTGGCCTGCTGCGCGCGATGCGCGGACAGGTCGTAGCCGTGTGTGGCGGCTACCTCGACGGTCAGCGGGTCAGCCGGGTATCCGATCAGTGCGCCCGTCCCCGCCGACCGCACGTTCACCCCCTTGGGTGCCAGGTGACGGCGCAGCAGCGCCTCGCCCATGGGGCTGCGGCAGATATTGCCGGTGCAGACGACGAGGATGTGATTGAACATGCGATACGTGTCGAAAATGAACGGCCAAGCGCAGTCGGACGCGGGGCGGTCCGTCTCGGCAGCCGCCTTCTTGCCTGCCGTTCCGGCTCAGAACGGGATGTCGTCGTCCTCGAACGGCGCGTCGGCGGGCTGCGCCGGGGCCGCTGACGGGGCGCCGCGCGCGGGTGCACTGCTGCCACGCGAGTAGGAACGCGACGGCTCGCCGTCGCCCATGGACGCCGAGCCACCGCCCGGCTTGCCATCGAGCATCTGCATGTCCTGCACGCGGATCTCGGTGGTGTAGCGGTCCTTGCCTTCCTTGTCGGTCCACTTGCGCGTGCGCAGCGAGCCCTCGACATAGACCTTGGAGCCCTTCTTCAGGTACTTGCCGGCGATCTCGCCGAGCTTTCCGGGGA
>JBFJJW010000295.1:0-2724 GCA_041612095.1 Solimonas sp.
AGGGGCCCTTCAATACGCTGAACGGCGATTCGGTCAACTACGTTTTTTCTGCCGGCGAAACGGCCAAGGAAGGGACGGCATCCTTCACGATCAGTATCCCCGCCAGCCCCTGCACCGGCGTGCGCACGCTCACCTATACATTGAGTGTGTCGGTTACGCCGTAATCGCTAAGCAACTGCATCGCCCAACAAGAACGGCGGCCCTCGGGCCGCCGTTCTTGTTGGTGCACTAGCTTTGCCGAGTCATCAACCACTGCGAAAGCCAGTTGCCGATGCCGACAATCAAGGCAATCAGTCCGATTGCGAAGCGGCTCTGTATGGTGTCGCGTTCACGCTTGATTTCACCGACCACTTCCGTTCGCACCTGCTCGCGTAGCTCCTGAAGCCGGGCCTCGTCCGGCTGCAGATGCGGGCCACGCCGCTGCAGGTCCAGGCGCAGATTCAGCTCCGCGGAGGCGTCGATGTCCGCCTCGCTATAGGTTTCCAGCTCGTACCAGGCCTGGCCGTAGTACGCGGTAAGTCCAAGGCCAATGGCGAGGGCGAGATAGGTCAGGCCTGCAAACAGGGGGCGTGGCGGCATCAGAAAATCATCACTCTTTTGTGTACGTCTGACGATTGTAGAAGCCCCGAAGCTGAAGTGCTGAGGGAAATCCACGAGGCGCTGCCCGCAGCGCGCGCGGATAATCCTCGGTAACGCAGTTCCTTGGAGACTCGCATGCGCGTAGGCACACCGAAGGAAATCAAGAACCACGAATACCGCGTAGGCCTGACGCCGGGTGGAGTGCGCGAGCTGGTTGCCCACGGCCACGAAGTCTTGATCGAAACCCAGGCGGGCGCCGGCATCGGCCTGACCGATGCGCAGTACGTGGCCGCAGGTGCGCAGATTGTCGATAGCGCCGAGCAGCTGTTCCAGCAGGCCGAAATGATCATCAAGGTCAAGGAGCCGCAGGCGAGCGAGTGTCGCATGCTGCGCGAGGGCCAGTTGCTGTTTACCTACCTGCATCTGGCGCCGGATCCCGAGCAAACCCGCGGCCTGATTGACTCCGGCTGCGTTGCCATTGCCTACGAAACGGTTACCGACAGTCGCGGCGGCTTGCCGTTGCTGGCGCCGATGAGTGAAGTTGCCGGCCGCATGTCGATACAGGCCGGCGCCCATGCCATGGAGAAAGCTCAGGGGGGCAATGGCGTGCTGCTGGGCGGCGTGCCCGGCGTACCGGCGGCGGAGGTCATCATCATCGGCGGTGGTGTGGTGGGCTACAACGCGGCGCGCATCGCCGTGGGCATGGGGGCGAATGTCTCGATACTGGATCGCTCGTTGCCGCGCCTGAACCAGCTCGATCAGCTGTTCGATGGTCGCCTGACCACGGTGTACTCCACCCGCGACTCTGTAGAGCAGTACCTTGCGCAGGCCGATCTGGTGATCGGCGCGGTGCTGGTGCCCGGCGCAGCCGCGCCGAAGCTGGTGACGCGGGCGATGCTGAGGCTGATGAAGCCCGGGGCCGTGATTGTGGATGTGGCCATCGATCAGGGCGGCTGTCTGGAGACCAGCAAGGCGACGACCCACCAGAACCCGACCTATCTGGTGGACGGCATCGTGCATTACTGTGTTGCCAATATGCCGGGCGGAGTGGCGCGCACTTCCACTTTCGCGCTGACCAATGCCACCTTGCCGTTCGCACTGGCATTGGCCGACAAGGGATATCACCGGGCATTGGCGGACG
This sequence comes from Solimonas sp., assembly GCA_041612095.1. GTDB lineage: Bacteria > Pseudomonadota > Gammaproteobacteria > Nevskiales > Nevskiaceae > Solimonas. The sequence continues at coordinate 1,721 of JBFJJW010000295.1, forward strand.
ACCCCTGCCTGCGTGAGGGGCTGAATGTGCACCGCGGGCGGGTCACCTACCGTGCGGTGGCCGAAGCGCTGGGCCTGGAGCATCAGCCTGCGGAGCAGGCGCTCAGGCACTGAGGCGCGACCGCTTTCCCTGGGCGTTCGGCTTGGCTAGCTGACCAGTGGGGGCGTCGCGTCTGCGGTCTTGCGCCGGTACTCGCAGAGGTCGTGTATCGCGCAGCGCGGGCATTCCGGCTTGCGTGCCTTGCACACGTACCGGCCGTGCAGAATCAGCCAGTGGTGGGCATCGCGTGCAAACTCGGCGGGCGTGAACTTCACCAGACGGTCCTCCACCGCGCGCACGGTCTTGCCGGGTGCCAGGCCGGTGCGATTGGCGACGCGGAAGATATGGGTGTCCACGGCAATGGTCGGTTCACCAAACGCGGTGTTGAGCACCACATTGGCGGTCTTGCGGCCGACACCGGGCAGGGCTTCAAGGGCTTCGCGCTCACGCGGAACCTCACCGCCGTGCATGTCGATGAGCTGCCGGCAGAGGCCTATCACGTTTCGAGCCTTGGTCTGATAAAGGCCGATGGTCTTGATGTGCTCCCGCAGCTGCACCTCGCCCAGTGCGAGCAACGCCTGCGGCGTATTGGCGACTGGAAACAGGCGCGCGGTGGCCTTGTTGACGCCGACATCCGTGGCCTGTGCCGAGAGCACGACGGCCACCAGCAGTTCAAAGGCGCTGCTGTAGTTCAGCTCGGTTGTCGGTGCCGGGTTGGCATCGCGCAGCCGCCGATAAATTTCTCTGCGCTTGTCCGGATTCATGCCTGTGCGGCTTGCGGCAACGCCACGGCTGCCGGCGCGCGGTAGCGCTGGTCGATCCAGTTCTTGCCGGCAATCAGCAAGCCCAGTCCGATGAACGCACCCGGTGGCAACGCAGCCAGCAACATGCCCTGGTATTCCTGGATCAGTACCCAGTGGCGGCCCTTCCAGTCCATGCCAAGCAGCAGGTGCAGGCCATCGCCC
>JBFJJW010000296.1:0-2706 GCA_041612095.1 Solimonas sp.
CACGCTTGGCGCGTGTGCCTGGGGTTTCGCGCGTCAATCTCGAGGGCGGCCGGCCCCGCGAGGTGCAGATCCGCTTCGATGCATTCCGGCTGGCCGCGTTGGGCATCTCACCACAGCAGATCGCGCAAACCGTCGCCGCATCGCGTGACACTTCTGCCGGCTTCGTCAGTATGGGTCGGCGTCAATTCACTGTGCGGCTGCAAGGACGCGAGCCGGTCGCCGACCTCGGTGAGCTGATCGTCGGCTGGAGCAACGACCGGCCGCTGTACCTGCGCGAGGTCGCGCAGATCACGCTCGGCTATCAAGACGCGCAAGCATTCACCTACCGCAACGGCGAGCCGGGTTATTACATCACCCTGCAGCGCAGCTCGGATTCCAATACCGTCGCGCTGATCGAGGGGGTCAAGGAGGCCATTGAAGAGTTGAACGCCGGGCCGCTAGCGCGCGAACAGTTGTTGATGGACCTGTCTTGGGACGCCTCGGTCTACGTCAAGCGTGCGATCACGTTCGTCGAGGAGAGCCTGATCATCGGCATTCTGCTCGCGGTCGGCGGCCTGTGGTATTTCCTTCGCGGGCCACGCGCGCTGCTGGTGATCGGCCTGTCGATTCCGCTGTCACTGTTTTTTGCGGTGATGACGCTGCAGGCTTTGGGCCGCACACTCAATGTGATCTCGCTGGCCGGATTGGCCTTCTCGACCGGCATCGTCATCGATGCAGCACTGATCGTGCAGGGCAATATCCTGCGCTATCTGCAGGAGGGCAAGAATGCTTGGGATGCCACGGTGATCGGCACTCAAGAGGTCATGCCGGCACTGATTGCATCGATGCTGACGAGCATCGCGATCTTTCTTCCGGTCCTGTTCATGCAGGGCCTCGAAGGTCAGCTTTTCCAAGACCTCGCGATCACGATGAGCGTGTCGCATGCCGCCTCCCTGCTGGTGGCGATGACGGTCATCCCTGCAGCCAATCGCTGGGCGCTGGCGCGGACCATTCCCGCAGACCAGCACCAGCACTGGTGGCTGGCCATGGCCCGGGTCGCGATGCGACTGACCGACAGTGCGCGCGCGCGCGCGCTGTGGATCGGCAGTCTCGTCGCCGGATCCGTCGTATTCATCGCCTTGGCCGCGCCCAAGTTCGACTATCTGCCGGTCGCCCAGACGGATCTGATCTGGAACAACTTCCGCCTGCCCCCCGGCGGCAATCTGGAAACGCTGCAGGCCGAGTTTGCGCCGAAGATTATCGAGCGCCTCAAGCCGCATATGGACGGCAGCAAGCAACCGGCGGTCAAGTACTACAACCTGTCCTCATGGCGCGGGCAGTATGGGGTCGCAGTTGTCTACCCCGAGGATCCGCGTGAGATCCAGGAGATGGTGCGGGTACTGCGCGAAGAGATCATGGTGGACCTGCCGGATACGGGCGTCTTTGTGCAGCGGGGCTCTTTGCTCAATGTCGATGGCGGCAATGCGCGCGAGATTCGCCTCTATTTTCAGGGTCCGGATCTCGATGCGCTGATGAAAGCGGCTGCAGTTGCGGTGGAGGCGATCCCGACAGCGATTGCAGGCACGTTCCCGCAGCCGGACCCGGCATTGGAGCTCAATCAGCCCGAGATTTTGCTCAAGCCGCGCGAGTGGCAGATTTCACGCGCCGGCATGGACCGCAGCGTCGTCGCCAGTTCATTGCGGGCGCTCGCCGGGGGGTTGTGGGTCGGCGAGTACTTCGACGGGAACGAACGTCTGGACATCATTCTCAAGGCCAACGATTGGGACACGCCCGAAGCGCTGGCGGAGTTGCCGTTGGTAACGCCCGGAGCCGGCGTACAGACCGTGGGCGACTTGGCGGATGTGAGCCTGACCGTGGGGCCTTCGCGTCTGCTGCGGGTCAACGGGCGCCGGACCGTGGCCGTGAACTTCGAGCCGCCGGAGACCATGTCACTCGACGAGGCGATCGAGCTGCTGAGGCAAGAAGTTGAGCCCAAGGTGCGGGCGGCGCTGCCGGAATCGGTGCAGATGACCTACGCAGGCTCGGCGAATCAACTGCACGAGGCCCTAGTCGCCATGGGCAAGAACTTTGCGCTGGCACTCCTAATCCTGTTCGCCCTGATGGCCGCGCTCTTCCGCTCGGTCTGGGACAGCTTTCTGGTCATGCTGGTGCTGCCGGTTTCTACCGCCGGCGGCATTGCGGCGTTGAATGTCGTCGGCTGGTTTAGCTTTCAATCGCTGGATCTGCTGACGATGATCGGGTTCATCATCCTGCTGGGCCTGGTTGTGAATGCCGCGATATTGCTGGTGGACCAGACGCGGGCGCGCGAGCAGGAGGGCCTGTCGCGCCACGATGCCGTGCAGCAGGCGCTACAAACGCGCGCCCGGCCGATTGTCCTGTCGACGCTGACCGCCGTGCTGGGCATGTCACCGCTGATACTGATGCCAGGGCTGGGCGCCGAAATTTACCGTGGTCTTGCTGCCGTCGTCAGTGGCGGCATGATTCTCGGCACGGCGTTTTCCTGGTTTCTGATGCCTGCGCTGTTGCGACTGGGCGAAGCGCGGGTGCGCAGCATTCCCGAACCGAGCGCCGCCGGCATTGATGCGGTACCCCTCAAATGAAAGTGTCGTCCAGCGGAGAACTTCGATGAATAAGGGTTTGCTGCACAGCGTTCTGTGGCTGCTGCTGGCTGTACCGGCCATCGCCCAGCAGCGGCCCAACGCCGTC
>JBFJJW010000297.1:0-2705 GCA_041612095.1 Solimonas sp.
CTCCCCATGACTCTCGTGCCGTGCCGAAAGGCGGGGTGCGCACACAGGATGAATCCATGACTGATATCGTGACCCGTGCCCAGCATCTCGTGCCGATGGTGGTGGAGCAAACGGCGCGTGGCGAGCGAGCTTTTGACATCTATTCGCGCCTGTTGAAGGAACGCGTCATCTTCATCGTGGGTCCTATCGAGGACCATATGGCGAACTTGGTGGTGGCGCAGCTGCTGTTCCTTGAATCCGAGAATCCGGACAAGGATATCCACCTGTATATCAACTCGCCGGGCGGGGTCATCACCTCAGGCATGTCGATTTACGACACGATGAAGTTCATCAAGCCGGATGTGGCGACGATGTGCATCGGTCAGGCCGCCAGCATGGGCGCATTCCTGCTGTCAGCCGGCGCCAAGGGCAAGCGCTTCGCGCTTCCTAATGCCCGGGTGATGATTCACCAGCCGTCCGGTGGTGCGCAGGGGCAGGCGACTGACATCGAGATTCAGGCCAGGGAGATCCTGTATCTCCGTCAGCGACTCAATACGCTGATGGCGGAGCACACCGGCCAGTCGATCGAGAAGATCTCACGTGACGTGGAGCGCGATTTCTTCCTGAATGCCGAGGCGGCGAAGGAATATGGCCTGATTGACGAGATACTGACGCAGCGCATCACCACGACCGCTTGAGCGGATGGCCAAGACCGCGCAGCTGTTCAGGTTTTGCACGAAAATGACACTGTGCTATACAGCAGGTGTCACCGGGCGGCTTCTCGCCCAGGTTGAGGACCCGAGATGAGCAACGAGACCAAGAGCGGCGGCACCCACAGCGGTCGGGTTCTGTACTGCTCTTTCTGTGGCAAGAGCGAGCACGAAGTCCGCAAGCTGATTGCGGGCCCGTCGGTGTACATCTGCGACGAGTGTGTCGATCTGTGCAATGACATCATTCGCGAGGAAGTCCACGCCAAGCCCACGACCAAGGGTCTGCCCAAGCCGCAGGAGATCCGCGCGGTTCTTGATGAGTATGTGATCGGGCAGGATACGGCCAAGAAGATTCTCTCGGTCGCCGTCTACAACCATTACAAGCGCCTGTCGGTGAAGGGTTCTACCGATGGCATCGAGATTTCCAAGTCCAATATCCTGCTGATTGGTCCGACCGGTTCCGGCAAGACGCTGCTCGCCGAAACCTTGGCACGTTTGCTGGATGTGCCATTTGCCATAGCCGATGCCACAACCCTGACCGAGGCCGGATACGTCGGCGAGGATGTTGAAAACATCATTGCGCGGCTGCTGCAGAAGTGCGACTACGATGTTGAAAAGGCCCAGCGCGGCATCGTCTATATCGATGAAATCGACAAGATTTCACGGAAGTCGGAGAACCCGTCCATCACTCGCGACGTCTCCGGTGAGGGCGTGCAGCAGGCCTTGCTGAAGCTGGTGGAAGGCACGATCGCCAGCGTGCCGCCGCAGGGCGGACGCAAGCATCCGCAGCAGGAGTTTCTGCAGGTCAATACCGGCAGCATTCTGTTTATCTGCGGCGGTGCGTTTGCCGGCCTCGACAAGGTTGTGCAGCAGCGTTCCGAGAAGGCCGGTATCGGCTTCTCTGCCGAGGTCAAATCGCAGAAGGACAGCAAGCACGTCAACCAGCTGTTTGCCCAGGTGGAGCCGGACGATCTGATCCGTTTCGGCATGATTCCGGAATTCATCGGGCGTCTGCCGGTGGTTGCCGTGCTTGAGGAACTCGATGAGGAGGCGCTGATGTCGATCCTCAAGGAGCCCAAGAACGCGCTGGTCAAGCAATACGGCAAGCTGTTCAGCATGGAAGGCGTGCAGCTGGAGATCCGTGAGGATGCGCTGCGGGCCATCGCACGCAAGGCCAAGGAGCGCAAGACCGGGGCACGCGGGTTGCGCACCATCATGGAGAACATGCTGCTGGACGTGATGTATGACCTGCCGTCGCTGAACAACGTCAGTCAGGTTGTGGTTGACGAGGCCGTGGTCAAGGGTGAGAGCAAACCCTTCATCGTCTATGAAAGCAGCGATCCCAAACGCGAGGCGCAGAGTTCCGCAGCCTGAGCATCTCGGCCCGCCTTCTGCAGCACGTCAGCCCCGCACCGCGGGGCTGTTGTGTTTATGGGGTGGGTGGCTGCTGCTGTTCAGTTCGGCTGCACCGGCCTGGGAGTGCACTGCCGAAGTGCTGCGGGTGCACGACGGCGATACGTTGACGCTGCGGTGCCCTGAGCGTCGCTTCAAGCTACGCCTGCGCGGCGTCGATGCCCCCGAGCATCGTCAGCCCCGGGGGCGCGCTGCGCGCCGCGCGCTGGCGGAGTTGCTCAGCGGGCAAGCGCTGCGCGTGACCTCGTATGCCGTAGACCGCTATGGAAGGGTGATCGGCGACGCATGGGTTGGCGACCGGGAATTGTCGATGTGGCTGGTCGAGCGCGGCTGGGCATGGTGCGCGCCGAGCGCTCCGGCCGCGTGCCACACCCTGCAGGCGCAGGCGCGGCGGCAGCGTTTTGGACTGTGGCAGGACGATAATCCGGAGCCACCGTGGGCCTGGCGGAAAAAACATCCGCGTTAGGTGCTTCCCACACGCGCATGTTTGGGTATAATGCGCGCCCCTAGCGTCGTGGGGCTATAGCTCAGCTGGGAGAGCGCTTGCATGGCATGCAAGAGGTCGTCGGTTCGATCCCGACTAGCTCCACCAAACCATTTTTA
>JBFJJW010000298.1:0-2638 GCA_041612095.1 Solimonas sp.
AAAACACCAGGCGGCGATTGGCAACGCTGTCGTCCTTGGCGCGGGTGATCAGCGGCTCCGCCAGGCGGCGCAGTTCCTTCGCCTTCGGCAAAGTAGTCTTGATCAGCTCATGCTCAAACAGGGCGACCGCGATGGCCTGCATCGTTGCCTTGCGGTGGCTGGGGCTACGGCCGAACGCGCGGCCTGAGATCTTGTGACGCATCGTATGGGTTCCCTAATTCTTTAGCGTCAGGCGGGCACTTTCGGTGACGACCAGTTGTCGAGCTTCATGCCCAACTCCAGATCGTGCGCCTTGAGCGCCTCCTTGATTTCGTTAAGCGACTTCTTGCCGAGGTTCGGCGTCTTCATCAGCTCCATCTCGGTGCGCTGTACCAGATCGCCGATGTAGTAGATGTTCTCTGCCTTGAGGCAGTTGGCCGACCGCACCGTCAGCTCGAGATCGTCGATCGGGCGGAACAGAATCGGTGACAGCTCCTTCTTGCCCGGAACCGTCGCGGCCTGGGCGGCCTCGGCTTCCAGATCCACGAACACCGACAGCTGGTCACGCAGAATGCGGGCCGCAAAACGAACCGCCTCCGCCGGATCAATGCCGCCGTTGGTGTCTACGTCGAGAATCAGCCGATCAAGGTCGGTGCGCTGCGCAACGCGCGCGCGCTCGACGGCGTAGCTGACACGGCGAACCGGGCTATAGGACGCATCCAGCTTGAGCACGCCAATGCCGCGCGTGTCTTCCTCGCGAATGGCGCTGACCGCCGGCACATAGCCGCGACCACGCGTCACCTTGAGCGTCATCGACAGCTTGCCACCGGTCAGATGCGCGAGCACCAATTCCGGATTGACGATCTCGACGTCGTGGTCGAGCTTGATGTCAGCAGCGGTGATGGCGCCCTTGCCGGACTTCTCAAGGCGCAGCGTCGCCTCGTCGCGCGAGTGCATGCGCAGCGCGATGTTCTTGATGTTCAGCAGGATGTCGATGACATCCTCCTGCACACCTTCAACTGCGCTGTACTCATGCACGACGCCTTCGATCTGGACTTCGGTGATCGCGGCGCCGGGAATGGACGACAGCAGGATACGGCGCAGGGCATTGCCCAGCGTGTGCGCAAAGCCACGTTCCATCGGTTCCAGCGCGACGCGCGCGTGGTTGGCGGAGACGGACTCCACTTCGATCTGACGCGGTTTGAGCAGGTCGGCAACTACGTTCTGCATGGACTACCTCGCAAATGCGATTACTTCGGAGTCTGCGGGCCAGGTGGCCGGTGGGGGGCACCCGGCGCCGCAGAGTTGACCCCGCCAGACGACGGCGGGCATCAAGCTTATTTGGAGTACAACTCGACGACGAGCTGTTCGTTGATATCCGGCACGATCTGATCACGGGTCGGCACGGCCTTGAAAGTGCCCTTCAGGCCCTTCTCATCGACATCAACCCAGTCCGGCAGGCCGGCCTGAGCAGCAATCGACAGCGCCTCGGCGATGCGGCCCTGAGCGCGCGAGGCCTCGCGCACTTCGACTACGTCGCCGGCCTTGACCTGATACGACGGAATATTGACCGACTTGCCGTTTACCAGAATGGCCTTGTGGGACACCAGCTGGCGCGCCTCGGAACGGGTACGCGAGAAGCCCATGCGATAGACAGTGTTGTCCAGGCGGGTTTCCAGCAGCTGCAGCAGGATCAGGCCGGTCGAGCCCTTGGTCGACGACGCCTTCTTGTAGTAGTTGCGGAACTGGCGCTCCAGCAAGCCATACATCTGCTTGAGCTTCTGCTTCTCGCGCAGCTGCAACGCGTAATCAGACAAGCGGGTCTTCGCGGCGCCGTGCTGGCCGGGGCGAGTCTCCATGTTGCACTTGCTATCCAAGGAGCGCGAACGCGACTTCAGCATCAAGTCGGTTCCCGCACGACGGGACAGTTTGCACTTCGGACCAATGTAACGAGCCATATCTGTATCCTTGCCTTACACGCGGCGACGCTTGGGAGCGCGGCCGTCGTTATGCGGAATCGGCGTCACGTCGGTGATGTTGGTGACCTTGAAACCTGCTGCGTTCAGCGCGCGCACCGCTGATTCACGACCGGGGCCGGGGCCCTTGACGCGAACTTCAATGTTCTTGACGCCGTGCTCGGCGGCAGCCTGACCGGCCTTGTCGGCTGCGATCTGCGCTGCAAACGGGGTCGACTTGCGCGAACCCTTGAATCCTGCGGCGCCGGCGGTGCTCCACGACAGCGTGTTGCCCTGGCGATCCGTGATCAGGATGATAGTGTTGTTGAAGGAGGCATGAATGTGCGCCACCGCATCGGTGACATTCTTCTTAACCTTCTTGCGCTTGGCCGCATTGGCGGGAGCATTAGCCATAATTATTTCCGTCTGCGCTCAGATCAGGACTTCTTAGTCGAAACAGAACCGCGACGCGGCCCCTTGCGTGTACGCGCATTGGTGCGCGTACGCTGGCCACGAACCGGCAGGCCACGACGGTGGCGCTGGCCGCGATGGCAGCCAAGATCAACCAGACGCTTGATGCTCATCGACACCTCGCGGCGCAGGTCGCCCTCGACGATGAAGCGGCCGACTTCGGCGCGAACCTTGTCCAGCTCGCCTTCAGAAAGCATGCGAATCTGGACCGTCGGCGCGATGCCTGCGGCTTC
>JBFJJW010000299.1:0-2623 GCA_041612095.1 Solimonas sp.
ATACCGCGTGTGGCGCCATTGGCTCAAGGGTGACAAGGCTGACACCTCTGAAGTGCTGATCGAGAATCTGCCCGGCTTTCCGGATAACGTCAGCTTCAATGGCCGTGACCGCATCTGGGTGGCGCTATACGCGCCGCGCACGGCTGATCTGGACGCCCTCGGGCCACGGCCGATGCTGCGCAAGATCGTGGCCCGTCTGCCGGCCTTCGTGCAGCCCGCGCCGGTGATGCACGGCTGGGTGCTGGGTCTGGATCTGGACGGCAAGGTCGTCACCAATCTGCAGTACAAGGGCGAGGGCGCCTACGCGCCCATCACCAGCGCTGAAGAGCAGGGCGACTACCTGTACTTCGGCAGCCTCAGTGATACCGCCATAGGCCGCATGCCGCTCAGCGCCATTCAATAAGCACGCACCGGCACACAGACCGCGATGAGCGCCAAGCCCTATGACTGCATCATCGTCGGCGCCGGCCACAACGGCCTGGTGTGCGCGGGCTATCTGGCACGCGCGGGGCAGAAGGTGCTGGTGCTGGAGCGGCGTCACATCGTCGGCGGTGCTGCCGTCAGCGAGGAGATCGCGCCGGGGTATCGCGCCTCTACCGCGTCCTACCTGATTTCATTGCTGCTGCCGCAGGTCGAGCAGGAACTGCGTCTCAAGGACTACGGCTACACAGTTCTGGCGCGCAACCCGTCTTCGTATACACCGCTGCCGGATGGCCGCTCGCTGATGATGGGGCCGGACGCCGCACTGAATCACCGTGAGATTGCCAAGTTCTCCGCGCGTGATGCTGAAGCCTACCCGCGCTATGAGGCCTGGCTGACGCGTGTGGCAGAAGCCCTGGAGCCGGCGCTGGAAGACATCCCGCCTGACCTGCTGCCGCTGCCGCGCAGTTGGCGGCGGCGTGGCCTGCGGGACCGCATTTCCAATCTGCGCCGCGCGCTGAGCTTTCACGGCAGCCTCAAGAAACTGGGTGCAGACCTGCCCGCCGCGCTGGAACTGCTCACCGGCCCCGCACGCCCGATACTGGACCGCTGGTTTGAATCCGACGTGTTGAAAACCACGCTGGCCACTGACGCCATCATCGGCGCCATGGCGCCACCTTCTGCGCCCGGCACCGGATACGTGCTGCTGCATCACGTCATGGGCACGGCCGGCGGCGCACGCGGCGTGTGGGGTTACGTGCAAGGCGGCATGGGTGCACTCAGTGATGCCCTGTGTCGTTCCGCAGAAGCTGCTGGCGTTGAGGTACGCACCAATGCCGAGATCGCCCAGATAGACGTGCGCGACGGCCGCGCCGTGGGCGTGCGCCTGAAGTCGGGTGAAGTCCTTGCCGCGCGCAAGGTGGCCTCCAACGCCACGCCGGAAGTCACCTTCCGCACGCTGCTGGATGCCGCCGTGCTGCCCGCCGAGTTTAGTGAGGCCGTGGCGCGCATCGACTATTCCAGCGCGGTGATGAAGATCAACCTCGCGGTTTCCGAGCTGCCGAATTTTCTGTGCAACCCCGGCATCGAGGTCGGGCCGCAGCATCGCGGCACCATCCACATCAGCCCCACGCTGGAGTATCTGGAAGCCGCCTACGAAGACGCGCGCCGTGGCCAGCCTTCACGCGAGCCAGTGATCGAGCTGACCATTCCCACGTCGGTAGACACCACGCTGGCACCATCCGGCCATCACATCGTGCAGATGTTCGTGCAGTACGCGCCGTACAAACTGCAGGGCGCGCACTGGGATGACATCAAAGACACGTTCGCGGACCGCTGCATCGCTGCCGTCAATCAATACGCCCCCAACTTCGCCGCCAGCGTGCTGCATCGTCAGGTACTGTCGCCACTGGACCTGGAACGGCGCTTCGGCCTCACCGGCGGCAACATCTTCCACGGCGCCATGCCGCTGCATCAGCTCTTCGGTTTCCGCCCCGTACCGGGCTGGAGCGACTACCGCACCCCCATCAAAGGCCTGTATCTCTGCGGTGCCGGTGCACATCCCGGCGGCGGCGTCAGCGGCGCACCGGGCCGCAATGCGGCGCGGGTGATGTTGGGGGATTGAGGGGTGGTTGTGGTCCGAGTCGAGTCGATTATCCCCAGTAGGGTTTGACGGCAAGGGTGGGCAGCGAAGTGACGAAGGAGTATCGATATGAACGGTCTTTTTAGAGCCGTGTGTCGAACGACAGGTCTCAGCCCAATGCGGATGTTTGGAGCGGAATTAACGATTATGTCGGTAGCTACTCTGGAAGCTCGATGTCCCCGTGACAGACTCAAAATAAGCCCGCCCGAGTCCCATCAGTTATTCCGCGTCCAATGCACGCACTAAGCTTTATCAACAATCTGGTTAAGACACCATGGTCCGTCGGCATGGTTGCCCGCCGCGACGAGGCTGCATGGTATGCGCAGAATATTCATCGGCGCCGTCTGGCGCTGTCGGTAGTTGAGCGGAATTTGCTGTTCGCAGGTGAGCACCCATTGCGATTTGCCTTTGCGCTGATGACCTTGTTGATCACCCTATTGGTGTTGGTAGAGGTACTGCCAAAAGATTGGTTCGCTCCTGCCTGGATCAAGTGGGAGGCCACAGAACAACTGACGCACTTTTCTACCGTTTGGACTATTCAGGCGACGCTGGCGGCGCTGG
>JBFJJW010000300.1:0-2604 GCA_041612095.1 Solimonas sp.
CGCCTCCTGACGCCTCGCGGCCTCGACGCAAAAAACCATCCGTCCATCCGGCGGTAGTGCCCTGCGCGTCGCCGGAGCTGCACCAACCCATTCTGGAGATTCATCATGAAACTGCACCCGATTCAGCGGTTCAATCGCACCGCGCTGCTGGCTGCCGCCGTACTGCTGGGCGCCTGCAACGACGAAGACGCCCTGCGCACCGGGCATGATGACCATGAGAGCGACAGCAGCGGCCGTCTGGTCTATGGCAAGGCTGATGGCGCTGCCTCGGCTGTCTATGTTTACGACCTGCACGACGGCACGCTCGCTGGCGAGTTCCCGCTTGCCGCCGCACCCAGCGCGATCTACGCCAGTCCGGAACGCCGCTACGCGGTAGTCCTGCAACGGGCAGACAACAAGATCAACTTTATCGATGGCGGCGTCTGGCAGGAGGACCATGGCGATCACCTGCACGACTATGTCGAGGACCCGCTGAAACTTGCGCTGGAGGTCAACGGCCCACGCCCGACACATTACGAAGCCCACGATGAACTGGCTGCGGTATTTCTGGATGGCCTCGCGCCGGATCAGGTTGCCGGCGTACGCGTGCTTTCAGACGAGAGCCTGGAACTGGGCGCGCTGGAAGCCAGCCTGGATCTTGAGCGGGCCATGCACGGCACGGCCGAGCCTCGCGGCGACTATCTGCTGACCACATTCCGCGCTGAAGGCGCGGAAGGCACGTTGCCCAGCGCCGTGGAACTCTACCTGCGCAGCGGCGAAACCTACGCGCGCGTCGAAGGCTTCGGTCAGGCCGCCTGCACGGCGCTGCATGGCAGCTTCTCCAATGAGCACTACACGGCCTTTGGTTGTGCCGACGGGGTACGGGTGGTCAAGCAGGACGGCGAGACCTTCACCTCAACCCTGATCCCCAACGCTGAAACGATGGCTGCCGGCGAGCGCATAGGCACGCTGACAGGCCATCACGACATCGACGCGTTCGCCGGCTTCGCCGGCAGCGATCTGTACGTCGTCGACCCCGATGCGGGGGCGCTGAGCCGCGTGGACTGGACGGCTGGATCTGCCGTAACCAAGTCAGCGCATGCGATGGACGCGCATGGCGAACGCTTCCTCATCCTCGACAGCAGCGGCCGCCTGCACGTGCTCGACCCTGCCGACGGCTGGCAGACCGCGGGCAGCGTGCAGGCGCTCACCGCGGTCAGCGGCACCCCCACCATGACCGTCAGCCATGCCGAGGAGGTCGCCTTCATCACGGACAATGTCAATCAGGGGATCGTCGTCGTGAATCTCGAAACACTCAGCACACGCAGCATACCGCTGGGGTTTGCGCCGACCGGTCTTACCTGGGTCGGCATTGGCGGTGACAGCCACGCCCACTGACGGCACCCCGTCTTCAGCCAGAACGGGCCGGCGTCATGCCGGCCCGTTCTGTTTCTTCGTCCTTAGCGCCACTCCATGCCGAAATGGATGGAGAAGTCCGGCGACGAGCGGGTGATCACGTCTTCCTGCAGCGCCAGCGTCCAGCGCATGCGCTCGCTGCTCTGGTAGGCAAAGCCAAAACCGAGTTGCCCGCCAGCACGACTGAGGGCGTCGAGATTGCTGTCGTCATACAAGGGCCCATGCGCGTAGAACTGCACGCCGGCGTCCAGCCGCTCGGTCAGCCCGTAAGCCAGCGAGACCCAGCCAAACGGCACCGTGGCTGCAGCCTGATCTTCCAGCGGTCCATCGGCGCGGGTGGCGCTGATGCCCGCGGCCCAGGCGCCGCTCCAGCGCTCCCGCTCACCGAGCCGGAAGCCTTGCTCGTACCAGATCGCCGCACCCAGGCCGCCGCCTTCCAACTGATCGGCGTCACCGGTCGGCAGTTGCAGCATCAGGCGCAGGCAGCGCAGCTCCTCGCTGCAATTGGCAAGCCCCAGACGGGCATCGCCCAGCGCAGCACCGGACGTGGTGACATCAAACACCGTGGCGCCACCGCGGGTGTAGCGATACTGATACTGATCGCGCGGCCGCTGTTCGCGGCCACCGTTGGGCAGGCCGAACCAGCTATGCCACTGCTCGATGCCGGCATCGAGCACGCCACCGCCGGTGACCAGCACGGGCAGCTCCGCAGTCAGTTGCCACTGCGCCCAGCTCCAGTGCTGACGATAGGCCAGCCGCAGGGTCTCGCCGTCGAACAGGGCGGACTCGTTACCGGCGTCTTCGAGCAGAAACTCGGTGGTCCAGTCCAGCTGCAGCCGGCCGTCGCTGCCGACGCTGGCGGCATCGGGGCTGGGCAGCGCATGCATGCGCGCCAGCGCCCCCTGATTGAACACCGGCAATACGAAAGGCGCGGCCGCAGCCGCAGGCCCTGCTGAAAAACCGCACAGAAGAGCAAGAAACCCGGAGCCGAGCAGGCGCATGAGGCGGAGCATCCTTAACAAACCGAGGCGGCATTGTGCCCGCTCCTTGCGAGGTTTTCCGGCACAGGGGCCGGCCGGCGGGGCCCGGCCCGGGCTGTTCGGGGTTTCCGGCCGGGGAGTGACCTCTGCTAGCATCCACGACCCCAGTTCTCCTAGCGATGGCGTGTTATGCGTTTTGTCACTGAAAACACGCGGATCAAGTCGATCC
>JBFJJW010000301.1:0-2586 GCA_041612095.1 Solimonas sp.
CACGCCCGCCAGCGGTGCAGTCAGCGTGTACTCGCGCAGGCTGTCGTTGGCCTCGATGGTTGCCAACACTTCGCCGCTCCGCACCTCATCGCCGAGCCCCTTCCTAACGCTACGGATCAGGCCCGGATAACGCGCGCTGACTTCGCGCTGGCGTTCCGGATTGGCGACGATACGGCCGTAAAGCGTGACGGTTTCGGTCAGCGTGGCGGGCCCGACCTTTTCGGTGCGTATGCCGGCACCTTCGGCGATCTTGGCCGGGATGGTGGTGCGGCCTTCGAAGCTGTCGTAGCGCCAGGTAGAAGTCTTCCCTGCCCGCGTCGCCGAGACCTTCACCGCGAAGGAGTGCGGCTCGGTGACCACGCCATCACCGCGCAGGACGTCGCCGTCCTGCTTGAAGGTGAAGCGATCCACCTTGCCGCCAAGTCGCGACAGCTCGACCACGAGCTGCACCTCGTTCAAGGGAACCGGGTGACCGTCCTGCGTCGGCCAGGCGCGATATTCCGGCGGCACGCCATCCTCGAAGATCGCAAGCTCGATGGCGAAACTGCCGTCGCGCAGCATGCGCCCACGATGAGGGCCCTTCTCCGGCTCTTGGGCGGCGACTACGGCATGGCCGCCGCCGGAAGGTGATTCAACAGATGCACTCTTGTTGTCCTGACAGGCTGCCAGCATCGTGGCGAGGATCAGCAGAAAAATCTTGGTCATGACAGTTCTCAATTCGTAGTCGGGCGCGCCGCCGCGTCGGCCGCGGCCAGGCCCGGTGTCGTGCCGGTCAGGCGATCGATCTCGGTGGCGTAGCGGTGGGCATCGGCCGCGACCTGGATGCGCGCGCGCTTAACCTCCAGCAGCTCCCGCTGTGCCGCGATCAGTTCGGAATAGCCGTAGCGGCCGCGCTGGTAGGCGTACTCAGTCTGCTGGAGCGCGTCGCTCATGCGCGGAATCACCTCGCGGTCGAGCGTGTCCGCCGCGTGCCGAGCATGCGCGAGTTCCTGCAGCCAGCCGAACAGCAGCGTACGGATCTGCAGGGCGCCGGCGCTACGCTCGGCATCGACTTGTTCCAGCCTGGCCTGCGCCGCCGCCACTTCGCCGCGTGCCGGGTCGCGCAGTGCGAGCGGAATGGTCAGCCCGACTACCGCCGCAAGGTCGTTGCCATCTTCGAAGCGGCGCAGTCCGGCGCTCACCGTCCACGGCGATCGGCGCTTCTGCTCGGCGAGCCTTAGCTCTGCCTCGCGCAGCGCCTGGGTAGTCGCGAGCTTCAGCAAGCTGGGATTCTCGTTGATGTGCTGCGCCAGCGCCTCGAAGCCTTCGGCTGCCGGAAGCGCAAGCAAATCTCCCTGCGCCAGACCGAAGTCCGGCGCACTTGCACCCCACAGCGCCGCCAGCTCGTAACGCGCCGTCAGCAGCTCGTGCTCCACGTCCTCGTAATCCAGCCGGGCGCGCGCAAGCTGCGCTTCGGCGCGGGCGAGTTCGGCGTCGGGCGCCAGAGCGGCGTGAACACGAACACGCGCTGCCTCCACCGCCCGTTCAGCGAGTTCTGTTGCCTCATGCGTGAGCCGCAGTCGCTCCTGGTCCGACAGCACGCGGTAGTAGCGGCGTGCAGTCTCGGCGGCGACATCCATCCGCCGCTCGGCACGCTCGGCTTCAAGCTGTGACCGGCCCGCTGTGGCTGCCTCTATGCGCCGTTCGCGTGCACCGCGCTCCAGTACCTGTCGCAGGCTGAGCGTGGTCTGCGCGGTATCGAATGCGCGGCGATCGCCGCTGCCTAGGAAGTCCTCGACATCGAGGCCCAGTTCGGGATTCGGCGACAGGCCCGCTTGCGTCAGCGCACCGTCCTGGGCCTTGAGCGCGAAACTCTGAACGGCGAGTTCTGGATTGCTCTGCACGCTGCGGCCGATCGCCGCTCGCAGATCGAGCGGCGGGCCATTCGCGGCACTCGGTCCGATGGCCGAAGCCATGATCGGGAACAGGATTGCGGCCGGCAGAAAGCCGCGCGCAAGTGACGACAACAACATGGAAGCTCTCCATCTCGCGTCTGCGGATGAAAACCCGCAGGCAGGGTCCGGCGCAGGTGCGCCGGGCGCAACTCAGGCGATGGAATGAGCGGGCGGGCCGCGGAGCTGCGGACGCCAATGACTGCGATGAACCCGGTGCGGATCGGATCGATCCGGTGGACGGGGAACCGTGCGACGACTGGCGATCAGGAAAAGGCTCAGCGCCAGAAGCAGCCCGACCGGCAACGGACTGAACTTGCCGAGTCGGTCGGCCTGGCCCGTCAGGCTGTCGACCTCGATGTCGACCTGCCCTTCGGCGTGCGCGTGGCGTTCGCTGTACTCGTGCGTGTCGTGGTGATGCCCATGCTCGTGATGACCGTGCTCGTGAGTCACCGTCTCATGGCTGGCATCGAGATCCCAGTGTGCATGCGCGCCGCTTAGCTGCACCGACAGCACGGTGAGGCCGAGCAGAACAAGGAGAATGGGAGCGACAGAGCGCAAGCGAGCTAGCATTGGCTCGATAATAGCAAACGGCTGATCGCCAATGGCCGTATATCACTTCTTCGCGTCAATCTCCTTGCAGCAACGCGCATCG
>JBFJJW010000302.1:0-2577 GCA_041612095.1 Solimonas sp.
GGAAGGTGTCGCCATACAGGCGGCGCGCCTCGCCGGCCGCAGTGCGCAGCAGGTCCACGGTGTAACGGATTTCAAACTGCGCCTTGGTCAGCGTCGAGCCGGACTCGTCGATCAGGGTGTCCAGCAGCAGACGCTCGCCGTGCTGTTCAATCAGATCCGCAGCCTTCAGCAACGCGGCTTCGCGATCCCGCGGCGCCAAGCGCGACCACTGCGTGAAGCCGCGCCGCGCTGCGGTTACCGCCTGATCCACATCCTCGGCGGCGGCACGCGGCGCGTCGCCAAATACGGTTTCAGTTGCCGGCGCCAGCACTTCGAAACGCGCGCCACTGGCAGCGTCGCGTTCCTGACCATCAATCAGCAGCTTGCCGTGGATCATGCGACGCACCCGGCCACACCCGTGACGCGGGTGCCACGGAAGAACTCAAAGGTTTCCAGCGTGCCCTCATCCCCCAGTCCGGACAAACCCCAGGCCGGACGCGGTGCCTGTGGATGCAGGTTGAGCATGCTCACCGCGTTGAGCTTGATCAGGCCCGCGCGCAGACGGCGTGCCACGGTCCAGGCGTGATCCTCTGAGCCAAACACATAGGCCGCCAGGCCGAACGGCGTCTGATTGGCCAGGGCCACGGCCTGCGCGTCATCCTCAAACGTGTGCACGGTGGCGACCGGGCCGAAGATCTCTTCCAGCGTCAGCTCAGGTGCCAGTCCGGTGATCAAGGTCGGCGGATAGAACCAGCCCGCCTGTTCCGGCAACGCGGTGCATTGATGCACTTCGCCGCCCAGCGCGCGCAGCTGCTCCACTTGTTCGGCGACGTGCTGGCGATGACCCTGCGACACCAGCGGCCCCATTTCGCTGCCGGCATCCAGTGAACTGCCCAAGCGCAGCTGACGCAGACGCGTCTGCACACCGGCCAGCAGCGGAGCCACGCACGATTGATGCACCAGCAATCGGCCCAGCGCGCGACACCACTGGCCATTGAGCGCGGTCAGCGCGGTCACGACGCCGTCAATGGCTGCAGGCAGATCGGCGTCGGCCAGCACCACCAGCGGATTATTGCCACCCAGCTCCAGTTGCGCGGGCTTGATGTCTTGCGCACAGGCCGCGGCGATGGCGCGTCCGGCCGCAAGCCCGCCGGTGAACGACACCACACGCACGCGCGGGTCCGCGACCAGCGCTGCGCCTACGTCACCTGCACCGTGGAGCAACTGCAACATGCCGGCGGGGAGCCCCGCGGCATGCGCGGCCTCGGTAATGAGCTGCGCCGACAGCGGTGCCCACTCGGACGGCTTGAGCAACACCGGGCAGCCGGCGGCCAGCGCCGATGCCACCTTGTGCGCGGCAATGCCGGCGGGCGCATTCCACGGCGCGATCACTGCGGCCGGACCCAAGGGCAAGCGCTCAATGGCCAGCGGCCCGAAAGGTCCTTCGCGCTGCGTGCGCGCCGGCGGATTGCGCAGCAGGTCCGCACCCTGACGAAACGCGCCGGCACATAGCTGCACGAAGCGCGTGGTCAGACCGATGATGACGCCCGTGGTCTGCGCGTCGGCCAGCGCGATGGCATCACCGCGCTTGAGGATTTCGTCGGCGATGCGCTCCATGTCAGCGGCGCGCTGCTCGGCGCCACAGCGCAGCCAGTCGTTGTCCGCATGCGTGGCTGCAGCCAGCGCAACCGCAGTCTCGATCTGGGCGGTGCTGCTGGCGCGCTGAGTAAACAGCGCATGACCATCGTTGGCATCACATACCGCGCGATCCAGCTCACGCGCGGGCGCCTGCCAAACGCCGTCGATGTAGTTCGCCAGTGACATCTACTTGCTCGCCACACCAAAGCCCAGTTGCTCGGCGCCTTCCACCAGCAACTGGGCGGTCTGCAAGCGACCCCGCTCCGCCGGAAACGCCTGCACCAGACCCATGGCGAGATCACGAATCGCGCGTGAGGCCGGCGCACTGAAATTGGTGCCGGAGGTGCCGAGCATCTTCAGCGCACTCTGCGCGACCTTGAAGGAGTACTCGCCAATCTGGCCCTTGCAGGTGCGCCAGAACAGATTGATCTCGGCCTTGGGGATCGGTGGGTTCGGATTGGATTCCAGCGTGATCTGACGCGCCGCCCACAACATGGCGGTATGCAGGTCAGCGTACATCTGCCCGATCAGCTGCTGCTGGAACGGACCGGTGCCAATGGCCTTGCCGGTATCGGCAAACTTCTTGGTGGTCACCGCGGTCATCGCCGCCTGATAGGCCGCGTAGGCGCCGCCGAGATAGATCACGGATGCCGCGACCTGACTGCCGACAAACGAGGTGCGGCTCATCTCGCAGCTACGTGCAAACGCACCCTGCAAGGCCAGCGCATCTTCATCGGCGACGAACACGTTCTCCAGAACCAGCCCCTCAGTAGCCGTGCCGCGCATGCCCATGGAGTCCCACTTGGCGCGCGGACGCTCGCCCTTGGCGCCACGACGCACGATGAACGTGGCCAGGCCGCTGGCGTCATTGATGCCTTCAAGACTGGCAGTCACCAGATAGACGTCGGCGATGCCGGTGGCGCAGCCGAAGGATTTGCTGCCGGTGAGTTCCCAGCCGCC
>JBFJJW010000303.1:0-2498 GCA_041612095.1 Solimonas sp.
CGTGGTCTGGAAGACCGCGCCGTTTGTACCGCCGGACGCGGCAGACGGTTTCCAGGCGCGGGACGCCGCCTGGCTGGCCGACAATGGCTTCAACTCGGCACGTATCGGAACCTTGTGGGTGGGCGTTTCCCCTGATGCCCCGGGTGAAATCGACGTCGACTACCTGAAGCAGTGGGATCGCATCGTGCAGCTGCTCGCGCAGCAGCGCATCTGGATGTTGTTCGATTTTCACCAGGACATGCTCAACCACGATTACCAGGGTGAAGGCGTGCCGGACTGGGCCGTGGAGCCCATCAAGGGCTCATTCACCGAATTGCTGGGCCCGCCCGCATTCGGATTTCCGTTCAACTACTTCACGCCGCAGCTATCGCAGGCCTATGACAATCTGTGGGCCGATCAGGGCTTCGTGCGTGATGGATTTCGCGATGCGTGGGTGGCGGTGGCAAAACGTTGGAAGGATCAGGCGTACTCGATGGGCTACGACTTGATGAATGAGCCCTGGGCCGGCCTGGAATACGTGGAATGCATCATGCCGCCGCTGGGCTGCGAGTCGCATGAGCGAGACGAGTTGCAGCCGTTCTTCGAGCATGCGCTAAAGGGGATCCGCGGCGTGGACCCTGACAACATTGTCTGGTTCGAGCCGCAGCCGCTGATCAGCACCGGCGCACCCGCCAGCGGCTACACCGCAGTTGCCGGTGAACAGCAGCTGGGCTATTCGTTTCACTACTACTGCCCGCTGAATACCTTGGGGAACTCCTTGCAGCTGGGCCTGCTCGACGGTTTGCCGATAGGCCTGGAGGACACCTGCGACAGCTTTGGCAATGCCACCTTTACCGAGGCGCGGGCGCAGGCCGAAAAGATGCAGGCGGTTGAACTGCTGACCGAGTTCGGCGCCACCGACGATCTGCAGGTGATCCGTGACGTGACCGCCGAAGCGGACGAGAATCTGGTTGGCTGGCAGTACTGGCAGTACAAGAACTTCAACGATCCGACCACGGAATCGCAGGGCAGCGGTTCGCAAAGCCTGTTCGCGGATGATACGGATCTGTCGACGGCCAAGCTCGACAAGCTGCGGCTGTTGAGCCGCAGCTATCCGCAGGCCACGGCGGGTATTCCGCTGGCACTGTCGTTCGATCCGGATACCGCCGTGTTCCAATACCGCTACACGCCGCGCGAGCTGGCAGCGCCTACCGAGATCTTCATCCCGGTGGCGCTGCACTATCCGAACGGTTACAGCGTGACCGTCAGCGGTGCGCGCCAGATTTCCGCAGCGGATGCGCCGCTGTTGCTGCTGGAGAATCTGGACGGCGCAACCGAGGTCAGCGTCCGCGTCGTGCCGCGCTGAGGCGGCGGCGCAACGCGGGCGCGAACGCCAGCAGGCCCAGCAGCCACGCCGGCCCCAGCGCGCCACCCGAGCCGCCACCCCCCGCGCTGCCACCGCCAGACCCGGAGCCGCTGCCGGGAACGGCGATGTCCAGATCGCTGCAGCCGGCGCGGATGTCGTCGCAGACATGGGCCTTGCCGCCGCGGTCGGGGAATGCGCGCGCGCTGCGCTTGTAGAAGCTGTAGCGCGCCAGCCAGTCGGCGTCCGCCAGCAGGCGCGCATCGGCATTGTCGTAGCCAGGTTCACCGGGCTGCTTCAGCCAGCGGTCAAACCAGGCCAGCGAGTAGTGCTCGGCCATCGGCAGGCCCCAACCGCCTTCGCAGGCGCCGCTGGCGGTATCCGCACACCAGGATGACGTGGGGAAACTGGGAATCAGTGACCACTCGAAATGCGAGCTGCCCTGGATCGTGAACTGGTAGACCGGCACACCCGCAGTCTGCCAGTCGAGAAACGCGGCCTTGTCGCCCTCGGGGTCTGGCGGGGCGGTGGCGGGCAGCGGTGTGAAGCCGTACTCGCTGGTCTGGCCCATCGCCGGCACGCGCGGCACCACGGCTGGCGTGCTGCCCCCGTACTCGGGGCCCGTGGCCGAAGACAGTCCGTCCCAGGCCACCGCGACGTCCACCGGATTCTGCGCATCGATCAGGCCCGGCCAGGGCTCAGCGCCTTCCGCACCATAGCTTTGCACCACGGAAACACCGGCTGCGCCCAGGGAGTGACCGGCAATGCCGAGGCGCCCGGCATCGATGCGTGCGATATGCGGATTGAACGGCGTCACCTCGGTGGCGTAGGTGCCGGCGCAGCTCAGATTGTGCGGATACGGTTGCACACTGCTGGAGCGGAAGAAGTCGATGGCATCGACCAATCCATCCCAGAACACCGCGGAATTGAAGTGGCCGCCCTGCTCGCCGGTTGGTGTCTGCAGATCCGAGCGGCCCTGGCCGCGCGGGTCGAAGGTCATCACCACATAACCGTTGCGCACCAGCAGCTGCGCCGCCCACCAGTACAGCGGCTCGGACGCCTGGATCGAGCCGTTCTCGATCACCACGGCCGGCAGGCCATTGCCGCCGGCGCGCGGCGCCCACACGCGGCCTGAGATGCGCGCGCAGCCGCGGTC
>JBFJJW010000304.1:0-2436 GCA_041612095.1 Solimonas sp.
GCCTGGCTCTGGTAGCCCACGTCCCGCGCTATGGCCTTGATCGACTTGCCGCGCAGCAGGTGGGTCTGCGCCACGCCGATACGCCACCCGGTCAGGTACTCCAGTGGCGTCATTCCCACGGTCTGCCGAAAGTGCTGAGCAAAGCGCGCACGCGACATGCCGGCTTCCAGCGCGAGGGCTTCCAGCGTCCACCCGTCGGCAGGTCGCTCATGCATGGCGGTCACCGCACGCGCGAGCCTCGGGTCCGCCAGCGCGGCCAACAACCCATTGGTCTGTTCGCTGCTGTCCAACAGGTGGCGCAACAGCTGAATCAGCACGTACTCCATCAGGCGATCCAGCGCGGCCTGACGTCCGCAGCGGGCGGCCAGCCCTTCTGAGAACAGCAGCTCCAGCGCCGGGCCCAGTGTGGGCAGCGCACGCAGCGGCAAACTCACCATCGTCGGCAGTGCATGTGTCAGCGGGTTCTGGGCGCCGCTGCCGAGTTCCACGGTGGCGCACAGCAGTTCCGCGCCGTCGTCCTGGGTTTTGAGCTGATGCCCGCAGGGGCGCGGATAGAACAGGGCGCTGGGCTCGGTCAGCTCCTGCACCGAGCCATCCCCTGCCACCACCGTCAACGGGCCGGCGCGCAGCAGGTGCAGATACCCGACGTCACCTTCCGGATAGAAGTTCACCGTCTGACACAGCTGGCCGGAATGGAAGACCCGGGCCGTGGGCGTGAACCGGGAGAACAGGGCAGAGAGTCGATCCATTCGAGACGATACGCAATGATATTGAGACGATATGTTGCCGATAGTACCTCAATATCTGCGGCGTGCACTCCCGCACCTCGATTTCAGGAGTAGGCCCATGCCCCGCATCAACCCATTGGCCGCCGGCGACGGCGACGCTGCAACCACGAATACGCTCAACGCCGTCAAGGCCAAGCTCGGCATGGTGCCGAATCTGTTCGCCACCTTTGCGCGCGCCCCTGCCGCCCTGAACGGCTATCTCGCACTCTCCGATGCCCTGAGCAAGGGCCGGCTCGACGCAAGGCAGCGCGAGATCATCGCCTTGGTCGTGGCCCAAGCCAATGAATGCCAGTACTGCCTGTCTGCGCATACGGCGCTCGGAAAAGGCGCTGGCCTCAGCGACAGCGCGGTACTCGACGCCCGCGCCGCCAAGGCTGCAGACGCACTGGATCAGGCGCTCGCCACGCTGGCGCTGCGCATCGTGCGGCAACGTGGCGCGCTGACCGATCAGGACGTTGTCGCGGCACGCTCGGCCGGCATCAGCGATGAACTGCTGCTGGAAGTGATCGCCAACGTCGCGCTGAACGTGCTGACCAACTACACCAACCATATAGCCGCCACCGAAGTGGATTTTCCGGCGGTGCCGCCTGCGGTGCAGCAGTCCGCCTGAAACCGCCCATAAGACTAGCAATCAACCTCAGCTATCTAGCCAGGAGATACCCCATGAAAAAGACACTGTTTGCAGTAGCGCTCGTTGCGACCACGGCCCTCGCTGTTCCGATGTCCGCGTTCGCGGTTGACGAGGTCAACGTGGCGCGCGGCCTGTCCGCCGCTGGCGCACCGCTGGCCATGCATGGCTATGACCCGGTCGCCTATTTCACTGACGGCGCACCGGCTCTGGGCAGCGACAGCATCACCGTTGTTCACGAAGGGGCGGCCTATCGCTTCGCGAGCACCCAGCACGCGGAGATGTTCAAAGCCAATCCCTCGCGCTATGCGCCGCAGTTTGGCGGGTACTGCGCTTTCGGTGCATCGGTAGGCAAGAAGTTCGATGGCGACCCTCGGCTGTGGACGGTCCGCAACGACAAGCTCTACCTGAACCTGAACGCAGACATACAGGAGAAGTTCTCCAAGGATGTCAGCGGCGCCATCAGGAAGGCAGAAAAGATCTGGCCGGGCATAGAACACAAGGCTGTTGCCTCGCTGTAAGCCAAGGTTCAGCCGCCGGGACCGCCGGCGGCGGCTGAACCCCACCTGCCAGTTACATCCACGCGCCGCAGTTGCCTCTGGGTAGCTGCGGACTCGCCAGGAGAGCGATCATGAAGATCAGATCAGCCCTGCTTTACGCGGCCCTGATAGCGCCGATGGTCTCCATCGGTGCCAACACCGCGATGCAGGCCAGGCCCAACTCCGATAAGGATCGGAACAGCGCCAGGCCTGCAGCCCCACCCATCGCGGTACCGCGTGATGTGAGAATCAGCCACGTGCATCTTGGATCGTGGCTCGTCCCGGACCCAAAGGCACCGGGCCATGGCTTTCACGACGTTTACGCCGAGCGCAGCAGCGTCGAGACCTACCGCAAAACCGGGCACTTCCCCGACGGCACAACCCTGGTCAAGGAGATCCGCAGCATCGGCAGCGGCACCCTGACCACCGGTGCCGCGCAATGGGCAACGGAACCGAATGTGTGGTTCGTGATGGTCAGGGA
>JBFJJW010000305.1:0-2338 GCA_041612095.1 Solimonas sp.
GCAGCCTGCACCGCGCGCTGCAGATGGCGGAGCCCGGTCAGTTCATCCGCATGTTCCTAGACGAGGGCGACGGGCTGTTGCCATTGCTGCGCGAGGAGCACGCCGCCCTCAGCGGCGACGGCGCTGCCGAGCCGCCGGCACTGCGCGACTTCGTGGCCCGTGTGCTGGAGGCCGCCGGCCACCACACCGAGCTGAGCACGCGCGCGCCTGGCGACACCGGCTTCCAGCCGCTGGAGCCCCTCACCGACCGCGAGAAACAGATCCTCGTGTATCTGGCCAACGGCGTTTCCAACAAGGAGATGGCCAAGCGCATCTTCGTCTCGGAGAACACCGTCAAGTTTCACCTCAAGAACATCTACTCCAAGCTCGCCGTCGGCAGCCGCCTGCAAGCGATCAACGCGGCTCGGCAGATGGGTCTGCTCTGAGGCTTGCGCGTGCAGGCCGCGTTTCCGCGTCGTTAAGGTCCGCAGCGCTACCCTCGGCACTGCCGCATGCCGTGCGAGCTTGACCTTCCCATCATGGCAAGGCCGAGCATGGTTCCCGTCCGCTATTGGACGCACACAACGGAGCAATGCCATGAACGACTTCAACGTCCCCAACCTCAGCTGCGGCCACTGCGTCGCGCGCGTCACCGAGGCCCTGCACAGGGCGGACCCGGCCGCAAAGGTGGAAGTAAACCTGAAGACCAAACAGGTGCATGTGGAATCCACCGCCGACCCTGAGGCGCTGCGGCGCGAACTGGCGCAGGCCGGCTATCCCGCACAGTGATGCGCCAACGTCTCCGGTGAGGTCCGCTTGCCGCTCCTGCGGCGCCTGACCTCACCGGACTTGACCTTGACACGATGGCAAGCTTTAGGCTGCCATCGTGCAACCGGAGAACCCCATGGCAGATACCGCCCATCCCAAGCCTCAGACGCTCATCAGCTTCGGCGTCACCGGCATGACCTGCGCCTCCTGCGTCAGCCGCGTGGAGAAGGCGCTGAGCGCCGTGCCCGGCGTCACGGACGCCACCGTAAATCTGGCGCTGGAACAAGCCAGCGTGTCGGCGGAAGCGGGCACCGAGTTTGAATCCCTGCAGGCGGCCGTGCAGAAGGCCGGCTATGACGTCCGCCTGGAGACAGTTGAGCTGGCCATCAGCGGCATGACCTGCGCCTCCTGTTCAGGTCGCGTTGAGAAGGCGCTGCAGGCAGTGCCAGGGGTGGTCGAAGCCAGCGTCAACCTCGCCACCGAGCACGCCACGGTGCGCATGAGTGCCGGCACCGAGCCGCGCACCCTGACGGACGCCGTCCACAAGGCCGGCTACGAAGCGCATGCGGCCGAAGCCGCTATGCCCAAGCAACGCCTGCCGGAATGGTGGCCGGTGGCACTCTCTAGCGTACTGGCGACGCCCCTGGTGCTGCCGATGCTCGGCATGCCCTTCGGGCTGGACTGGGCCCTGCCCGGCTGGCTGCAGTGGCTGCTGGCCACGCCGGTGCAGTTCATTCTGGGTGCGCGCTTCTATCGCGCCGCCTGGAGTGCGCTGCGCGCCGGCACCGGCAATATGGATCTGCTGGTGGCACTCGGCACCTCTGCCGCGTACGGACTTTCTGTTTACCAGTTGCTGCAAGGTCATGGCGGCCATGCGCTGTACTTCGAGGCCTCTGCCGTCGTCATCACGCTGGTGTTGCTCGGCAAGTGGCTGGAAACACGCGCCAAGCGCCAGACCACCGAAGCCATTCGCGCGCTGCAGGCCCTGCGCCCGGAGACCGCGCGTGTGCGCCGCGATTCGGGCGAGGTCGAAGTGCCGCTGGCGGACGTGAAGCAGGGGGACATGGTGGTCGTGCGCCCCGGCGAACGCGTGCCGGTAGACGCCGAGCTGGTTGAAGGCCAAAGCCATGTGGATGAGTCGCTGATTACCGGCGAGAGCCTGCCGGTCAGCAAGGACGTGGGCGCGCACGTGGTCGGCGGCTCGGTCAACGGCGAGGGCGTGCTGCTGCTGCGCACGGTTGCCGTAGGCGCGGAATCCACCCTCAACCGCATCATCCGCATGGTGGAATCCGCGCAAGCCAGGAAGGCGCCGATCCAACGCATCGTCGATCGCGTCAGTGCGGTATTCGTGCCGGTGGTCATCGTCCTTGCTTTGCTCACCCTCATGCTATGGGGCCTGATCGGCGGCAACTGGGAACAGGCCCTGCTCAACGCCGTGGCAGTGCTGGTGATTGCCTGCCCCTGTGCGCTGGGCCTGGCCACACCCACCGCGATCATGGTCGGCACCGGCAGCGCCGCGCGCCACGGCATTCTGATCAAGGACGCCGAGGCGCTGGAACACGGCCACAAGATCGACACCGTAGTGTTCGAC
>JBFJJW010000306.1:0-2301 GCA_041612095.1 Solimonas sp.
CCGGAGGCCGCAATCTGCGCCTGGCCGAGGTCGAAGCCGAGATCGAGATGCTGCTGGCGGTGTTTGCTGGGGTCGGTCATCCGGGTGCGCCGCAGCGGGCGGCGCAGGCTTTCCAGTCAGGCCTCAACGCAGTGCTGCCCCGCCTGGCGCGGCCTTACCGCGCCCCCCATCAATGGCATGAAACGCTGGATCGCAGCCTGCTGCGACTTGATCGACTGCTGCCGTTGGCCAAGGCCCAGCTGCTGGATGCGATCGTGGTCACGCTGCGCCACGACGGCCGCATCACGCCTGACGAGTACGAGTTGCTGCGCAGCGTGTGCGCGAGCCTGCACTGCCCGTTGCCACCCCTCGGCGCAATGCCGGGCTAGTAGAACAGCGCCGCGTAGATCACAAAGAACCACGACAGCAGGCCATGCAGAATGGCCCAGCCTATCGATTCGTTGTGGGTATAGCTGATCGCAATCGCGAGCATCGAGCCAAAGCCCAGGGCCCGTGTCGCGGGCACTCGAATCAGCCGGGCTCTGGCTTGCCAGGTCGGTTGACGATGGTAGCCGGGAATAAACTCGCCGCTGCGCGGCTCTTGCTCAAGACTCATCATGTGCTGCCGTTCCGGGGCACATGAGTTTAGCCCCTGGCGCCCGTGATCGCGCGCCTGACCGCCGGGCAAAGGGGCTCAGTGTCTGGGCCAGCTGATCTCGCCAGCGGAAGACGTCGCCAGCTCATAGCTGCGCCGGCCGCCGCGCCCCTCGCGCTCAGGTGTCAGCCTGCAGCGCAGCGCCGGCAGCAGATCGGCTTGCAGATGCTGGTTCCACGATGCCTTGCGCTGATCCACGAGCGCGCGCGTGGCCACCGCGCCGGCTTCGGTGAGCACCACGCGGGTGTCCCCATTGTCATCCTCCAGCACGATCAGGCCGCCGGCCGCCAACCGCACCAGACCATCCAGCAGGTCGCTGCGGCGCAGCGCGGTTTGACTCCAGAGCTGCTCCAGCCGTGCGAGCGGCAATTCGTCGCCCTCCACCACGCCACTGTCGCGGAACAGCTGCAGCATTGAATTCTGTACATCGACGCCGGACAGTTGCATCACATGCCCTCCAGCAGGATTTGGGGTACACCATGACGGCCACTGCCTTCGGTCGCCAGTCATCAAGACTTACTGCCGGCTGTGGATGAGCTCCCGCGCCACAGGCACACTGCGTTCGGTATCCATTCCGGCACCTTCGGCACACTCCATGTCACTTTTCAGTCCGTTTCGCCTGCGCGATATCACGCTGCGCAATCGCGTCGCCGTCTCCCCGATGTGCCAATACTCGGCCACCGATGGAAATCCCAGCCACTGGCATCTGGTACATCTGGGAAGCCGCGCAGTCGGTGGAGCCGGCCTGGTCATCGCCGAGGCCACCGCGGTCACCGCTCAGGGCCGGATTTCCGCGCACGACACCGGGCTGTACGCCGATCACCAGATCGAACACTGGCAGCCCATCACGCGCTTCATCGCCGAAGCCGGTGCCGTCGCCGCTGTTCAGCTGGCCCATGCCGGACGCAAAGCCAGCACCGCTGCCCCGTGGGCCGGCGGCAAGCCGGTTGACGGCGCAGGCGGCGGCTGGGCGCCCATCGTGGCGCCCAGCGCACTGGCGTTCGATGATCGGCATCAGCTGCCGCATGCACTCGACCTCGCCGGAATCCGCACGCTGATTGCCGATTTTCGCGCTGCCGCCGGGCGCGCGCTGCTGGCCGGCTTCCAGGCACTCGAGATCCACGCCGCACATGGCTACCTGTTGCATGCGTTCCTGTCGCCATTGTCGAATCACCGCGACGATGCGTACGGCGGCAGCCTGCGCAATCGCATGCGGTTGCTGCTGGAGGTGGTGGGCGCCGTCCGTGAAGTCTGGCCCGAGCGACTACCGCTGCTGTTGCGCATCTCGGCAACGGATTGGGCAGAGCACGGAGGATGGACGACCGAGGACTGCACCGAACTGGCGCGCGCGGTCCGGCCTCTGGGCGTCGATCTGATCGATGTCTCCTCCGGTGGCACACTGGCCAGGGTCAGAATTCCCGTGGCGCCGGGCTTTCAGGTGGCGTTCGCCGAGCGGATACGCCGGGAGGCCGGCATAGCGACCGGCGCCGTAGGCCTCATCACCGAACCGGCACAGGCGCAGCAGATCATCGCCAGCGGCCAGGCCGACATCGTGCTGCTGGCGCGGGAACTGCTGCGCGACCCGTACTGGCCCTACCACGCCGCCAAGGCGCTCGGACATGACATGCCCGCGCCACCTCAGTATCAGCGCGCCTGGTAGCCACGCC
>JBFJJW010000307.1:0-2254 GCA_041612095.1 Solimonas sp.
GCCGGGTATGGCAATGTCCCAGGCACCGGGTATCGGCCAGAAACGCAGCTCGCCCAGCAGATTGAACGCGAGCACATAGCCCACGCAGATGCCGACCAGCAGCACAGTGGCGCCGTGGCCAATCATTAAAGCCTGGTAGCGCGCGTTCATCGGGGTCTCCGTGATCAAAGGCGGCCGTATTGCAGCGCCAAACGCGCGCGCATACACCTGCCAAAAGGTGTGCATGAGCTGGGAGAAGCTCATCTTCAGTGCCGCGGTGGCGCGTTAGGCGGCTAGCGAAAACCTGACTTCTGCTAGGGGCTGTTGCCGCATCCGCGCCGTAACCTGAGCATCACTAGAAGCCAAGTCAGACCGCCAGCGTCGCCCCGCAGCGCAGTACGTTGTTCAGGAGACCGCGTATGAAACTGGAAACCACCCCGCTCACCGTGCGCCGCGTGCAGTTTGAGTATCCGGGCGATCTCAAGGCGCACTGGCATCCTCAACGCCCGGAGTGGAGTCAGCTGGTCAACGCCAGTTCGCTGCTGATGCCGTATCTGGAGCCGTATCTGATCGCCTCGGTGCGCGCTGCGCTGCCGTTGATCAAGGACCCGGCCGTGGCAGAAGAAGCACGCGGCTATATCGGCCAGGAGGCCAACCACTTTCGGCAGCACCGCCGCTTCAATGATCTGCTGCTGCAGCAGGGCTATGAGGCGTTGCGCGGGTACGAGCAACAACTGGAGCGCGACTACGCCCGCTTCAATCGCGAGCACGATCTGCAGTTTCACTTGGGATATGCAGCGGGCTTTGAGACCATGGCGCTGGCCGTGGGCCACATGCTGATCAAGCACCGCCGCGTGCTGTTTGAAGGCGCAGACCCCACGGTCAGTTCGCTGGTGCTGTGGCACTTCGTGGAGGAACTGGAGCACAAGACCGCCGCCTACAACGTCTATCAGGCGATCTACGGCGGCAGCGTGTCCGGCTACGCGTACCGGGTTTGGGCACTGGCCGGTACCGCGGTGCATACGCTGGGTCGCACCGCCCAGGCGTTCATGCAGTTGCAGAGAATCGACGGCCGCGCACGCCATTCACGCTTGGCCACCTGGGGTCTGGTGGCGCGGATTGCGGTATGGACACTCCCCAAGCTGCTGCACGGCGCGCTGCCCTGGCATCAGCCGGCACAGGTCAAAAACCCGCGGTGGATGGATCGTTGGCTGGCGCTGTATGCGGAGAACCCGCTGCACATTGCGCCGCTGGATACGCGCGATATGTCCGCTGACCCACAACCGCTGACGCGTTGAGCTATCGGCGTATCGGCCCGCACGCTCAGTGCGGCGGCTCTAGCAGCTCCAGGGTATGAGCCAGCAGCTCCGGGCCACCCGGATCACCGTGACCGGGCACCACCGTCCGCGCCTGCGGGTACCGCTGCTGCGCGCGCCGTATCGCCTGCGGCCACGACGTCAGATCAGCGCTGCCGGTGTAGCCCAGGGTGCTGGAATCCATTGCCTTCACCGCGCAGCCACCAAACAGAATCCGCTGCCGTGGCAGCCATACCAGCACATTGTCCGGGCTATGGCCGGGGCCGGGGTACAACACTTCAACTTGGCCCACCGATGCCGCACCGGGCTGGGTGAGTGCATTCAGCGACGCGTCCAGCGTCTGCGTGATGTTCTTGCTGGCGGCCAGTTCCATCGTCAGCGGGCCGGCAATCAACGGCACCTCGCGCCGCGCCATCACCGGCCAGCCACCCAGGCGGTCATCGTGGTAATGCGTGGCGATGACGCGCGTAATCGGACGTTTCAGCTCGCGATCAATCCAGCCCACCAGCTGCTCGGTAGGCCCCACGCCCCAGGCGGTGTCCACCAGCATCACGCCGTCCGGCTCCGCCACGATCAGTCCATTGGACGGCACGCGCACGCCGTCGTACTCAGACCAGGAGATATGCCGCCACACGCCCGGCGACAACTCGGTGATCTGCAGATCATCCGAAACCTGCCAGTGGCCTGCCGGGCTTCCGGCGGTGGTTGTGGCCAGCGGCGCGGGCTGCGGTGCCGGCATTGCGCAGGCCGACAGCAGCATGCATGGCGCGATCACCAGAGCGGCAAGCAACGGTTTGCTGGGAATGTTCATGCCGGTATTGAGCCGAATTTACTGCCGTACGTCCATGCCCGCGGCTTGGAAGGGCTGCGCCTGCGCGCTAAGGTGTCCGCCACATTTGGGGGAAGACCATGAAAAGAACGGGAAAACGCTACCGGCCTGGCCGCGCGGCGAATGATTA
>JBFJJW010000308.1:0-2247 GCA_041612095.1 Solimonas sp.
AGGGTGATAGGTTCGTAGGTCGCGCTCATGGATGGCAGGACAGGTCCGGCAACTGCGCGGTGTAGACAAACTAGGCCGCGATCGGGGAACCAAGTTTAAACCCGTGGGGTCAAGGACGCATCTAAGAAGGGCGAATTGTCTGCAGAGGCGATTCCGGGGGAGGCCAATGCAGCTCACTCGTTTTTCGATGTCCAACCCGCCGGCGCTGGCTGCGGCTGCCCTGGTGGTGGTGCTGTTCGGGGTCTTGTCCCTGATGCAGCTGCCGATACAGCTGCTCCCGGAGACCCGCCAGCCACAGCTTTTCATTAACGCGCAGTGGCGTGAGGCTGCGCCCAACGAGGTAGAGGAAGCACTGGTCGAGCCGATAGAGGAGGCCATGCGCGGCCTGCCGGGGCTGACCGAGATGCGGTCTGAATCGGGCCGCAGCGGTGGCGGCGTCAGCCTCAGCTTCGAGATCGGCACCGACGTGACGCGGGTGATGCTGGACGTCGTCTCGCGCCTCAACACGCTACCGCCGCTGCCGCCCGATGCCGAAGAGCCGCAGGTGTTCAGCGGTGATAACTGGCAGGGACAGAACGCCGGCTCGCTGCTGGTGCGGCCGCTGCCCGGCAACCCGGTGCAGGATCTCGCCGCGACCTACCAGAAGCTGATGGAAGAAGTGGTTGAGCCACGTCTGGCGCGCATCCCGGGGGTGTCGCGGGTCAATCTGGAGGGCGGTCGCCCCCGCGAGGTACAGATTCGCTTCGACGCTTTCCGGCTCGCGGCGCTGGGCATCTCGCCGCAGCAGATCGCACAGACCGTGGCGGCCTCCCGCGATGCTTCCGCCGGCTTTGTCAGCATGGGGCGCCGCCAGTTCACGGTGCGGCTGCAGGGGCGCGAGCCGGTCACCGACCTTGGCGAGCTGATCGTGGGCTGGAGCAACGAGCGTCCGCTATACCTGCGCGAGGTCGCGGAGATCAGCCTAGGCTACCAGGACGCCCAGGCGTTCACCTACCGCAACGGCGAGCCGGGCTACTACATCACCTTGCAGCGCACTTCGGAGTCCAACACCGTTGCGCTGATCGAGGGGGTCAAGACGGCCATCACCGAGTTGAATGCCGGGCCGCTGGCGCGTGAGCAGTTGCTGATGGACCTGTCCTGGGACGCGTCGGTTTACGTCAAGCGCGCCATCTCGTTCGTACAGGAAAGCCTGGTCATCGGCATCCTGCTGGCGGTCGGCGGCCTCTGGTACTTCCTGAGAGGGCCGCGCGCATTGCTGGTGATCGGCCTCTCCATTCCGATTTCGCTGTTCTTTGCGGTAATCACACTGCAGGCGCTCGGACGCACGCTCAACGTGATCTCGCTGGCCGGCCTGGCATTCTCGACCGGTATCGTCATCGACGCGGCGCTGATCGTTCAGGGCAACATCCTGCGCTACATGCAGGAGGGCCGGAACGCCTGGGAGGCCACACTGATCGGCACCCAGGAGGTCATGCCCGCACTGGTGGCGTCGATGCTGACCAGCGTCGCCATCTTTCTGCCGGTGCTGTTCATGCAGGGCCTGGAAGGTCAGCTGTTCCAGGATCTGGCCATCACGATGAGCGTCTCGCATGCCGCTTCGCTGCTGGTCGCGATGACCGTCATCCCGGCCGCCAATCGCTGGGCCCTCGCCCGTACGATTCCGGCGGATCAGCATCAGCACTGGTGGATGACCATGGCCCGGGTGGCGATGCGGCTGACCGATACCGCGCGTGCGCGCGCGCTGTGGATCGGTGGCCTGGTGGCCGGGTCTTTCGTATTCATCGCGCTGGCGGCACCCAAGTTCGACTATCTGCCGGTGGCACAGACCGATCTGATCTGGAACAACTTCCGGCTGCCGCCGGGCGGCAATCTGGAAACGCTGCAGGCCGAGTTCGCGCCCAAGATCATCGAGCGCCTGAAACCGCATCTCGAAGGCCGCAAGCAGCCGGCGGTCAAGTACTACAACCTGTCCTCATGGCGCGGTCAGTATGGGGTGGCTGTCGTCTACCCCGAGGACCCGCGCGACATCCAGGAGATGGTGCGGGTGCTGCGAGAGGAGATCATGGTCGATCTGCCCGACAC
Organism: Solimonas sp.; assembly: GCA_041612095.1. Taxonomy (GTDB): domain Bacteria; phylum Pseudomonadota; class Gammaproteobacteria; order Nevskiales; family Nevskiaceae; genus Solimonas. Next base: position 2,083 of record JBFJJW010000308.1, read on the forward strand.
CGGGGTGTTCGTCCAGCGCGGCTCGCTGCTCAACGTTGATGGCGACAACGCGCGGCAGATACGCCTGTACTTCCACGGGCCGGATCTGGACGCGTTGATGAAAGCGGCGGCAGTTGCCGTCGAAGCCATTCCATCGGCGATTGCCGGCACGTTCCCACAGCCGGA
>JBFJJW010000309.1:0-2246 GCA_041612095.1 Solimonas sp.
AAACCGCCGCCCTCGTGTCCGATCTCGACCACGCCCTCATGCCCCGGCAAAAAGCGCAGCGGCGCCGCGCTGCCCGGTGCGCCTGGCGCCGGACCGGGTGCATACGCCGGCTTCAGCGGGTTCAGTGACAGCAGATGCTTGATGTCCATCATCAGCAGCTCCTGATGCTGCTGCTCATGCTGCAGGCCGATCTCGATGACGCGCGCGCGCTCGGTGCCCGGTACGGTCTGCGGCAGCACCTCGGCCATCGCCGCATCAACGTGCTGACGGTAGCGCTGCACTTCCGCCAGCGTGGGTCGCGACAGCAGGCCGCGACGCTCGCGCTCATGCATCGTGCCGAGGCTGCGGTAATAGGAATTGAACAGATAGTTCCACTTTGGATTGAACGGCACGTAGGCCGGGTCCTGAGCCAGCACGAACTGCTCAAAGAACCACGTGGTGTGGGCCAGATGCCATTTGCCTGGGCTGGCGCTGGGCATCGACTGGATCGCCATGTCCTCCGCGTGTAGCGGCGCGCTCAGGCGATCCGTATGAGCACGCACCCGCGGGTAGCGGGCGGCCAGGGCAGGCGCGGCCGGTACCGCCGCCAGATCCGGTGCTGAATTCGACATGCCTCAATTACATCACATGCCCGCGCATTCGCCATGCGCCCCAGGGCGGGTGCCCAGCTGCAACACCCGGCATTCAGCCCGGCTAAAGCCGGCGGGCCGGGCACCTCAGGAAAGCGAGTACACCACGCCGGTCTCTGCCTGCAGGCGCCGCCACAGGCGGGCAGCCGTATCGGGATTGCGCCCCACTCGATGCGGCTTGACCACGCAGGGTGCGCCACGCATCTGCATGAAACCATCCGGACCGATGAAGTCCCCGCCCCGGACCGATTCCGAAGTGGCGGCGAACAGCGTCGCCGCAGCGCCGTCCTCCACACTCTGGCTGAGCCAGCGCATCGACCCGCGCATGGCCAAGGTTGCCAGACGATCGCGCCAGCGCCGGGCACCGTCCCGCTCCCAGTTCGCGCCGAGCTGCGTGCGCGCGATTCCCGGATGCGCCGCCACCGAGCACAAGCCGCAGTCCGCCGCACGCGCCCTGCGATCGAGTTCCAGCGCCATCAACAGGGCCCCCAGCTTGGCACTGGCATAGGCGCGCGTCGGGTCATAGCCCAGCAGCATGCGCAGATCTTCAAACGGAATGCGCGCTCGGGCGTGGGCAATGCTGGAAACCGTTACCACCCGCGGCGATTGCGATCGCAGCAGCGCCGGCAACAACAAGCCCGTCAACGCAAAATGGCCGATGACGCTGACGCCGAAGCCCAGCTCAAATCCCTGCGCGGTCTCGGCACGCCGCATGGGCGGCAGCAACCCCGCGTTGTTGACCAGCAGGTCCAGCGGCTCACCACCCTCCACCAAGCGCTGCGCGCAGGCGCGGATCGCCGTCAGATCAGCCAGATCCAGCGCAACGAACTCCGCGTGCGCCCCCGCTACCGTGTCCGCGATCGTGCGCACAGCGCGCTCGCCAGCGGCCACATCTCGATCCACCACCAGGATACGCGCCCCCTGCCGAGCCAAACCCAGCGCGGTATGCAGCCCCAAACCACCCGCGCCCCCGGTCACCAACGCTCGCTTTCCGCCCAGGTTGCCGGGGGTGATCATCTGCGTTGCGTCCTCAGGCCTGCCAGCCTGCCATCTGGGCGGGCCCCGGGCCGCAGGTCGGTACCAGCAAGAGCACCCATGCGGGTATGCAGTACGCGTAGTAGCCGGCCAGACGCGGCGGCAGGCAAGACGTTCCGCAGCACCGCTCTCATTTGCAATCCCGCCGGCGGCGAGACTCCCCAACGCTCATCCGGCATCCCCCTTCCCCTCAAATCATTATTTCGACTACCGGCGATTCTGCAGGAGCCAAGGCGCCGTCTCCTGCTGCGTTTAGGGGAGCCACGCTCAGATCCCCCGTCGCTGATTCCTGCGCCAGATGGCGCCTGCGTAAAGGCTGCCAGGGGCTGCGATGATGGTTTTGGCGCGCCCTTAGCACGGCCCGGACCTGATCCACCAGCCGTGGCCTCTGGCCTGTTATGACAGATCTCGTCCGGTACAAATATCTGCTGCATAAAGCCAGAATCCGCCGCTGAGTCACTTACCGAACGGACAGTGGCGGATTTATAACTGTGCAAATCCTACACGCCTGAATTCTCGCGTTCGTTCTAGCGCGCAAGGGTCAGCCGTTCATTCACACCACAGCCGCTTCGGGGCTCGGCA
>JBFJJW010000310.1:0-2234 GCA_041612095.1 Solimonas sp.
CCCGCACCCCCGGCGGCGGCGCCCCCGCGGCGGCGACGATCTACCAGGCAATGGCGATGGTCAACGCCGGCCTGTGCAACAACGTGCTGATCTGGCGCGCGATGAACGAGCGCAGCCAGTACCGCTTCGGGCAGAACCCGCAGGCGCAGCAGATGGCCTACCAGTCGGGCAACGGCACCGGCTCGATGCTGTGGTGCGTGCCCTTCGGCGCGATGACGCCGGCGAGCTGGGCATTGCTGCAGGCGCAGCGCTACATGCATGCCTACGGCGTCACCAACCGCGACCTCGGCTACATCTCGGTGCAGCAGCGCAAGTACGCCGCGAACAATCCGGCGGCGTGGTTCTACGGCAAGCCGATCACGCTGGAAGATCACCAGAACTCCAAGTGGATCCAGGAGCCGTGGCTGCGCCTGCTCGACTGCTGCCAGGAGAGCGACGGTGGCGTGGCCATCCTGGTCACCAGCCTTGAGCGCGCCCGCGACCTCAAGCAGAAGCCGGTGCGCATCCTCGGCGCCGCGCAGTCGATCCCGTACAACGTCGAGGTGATCTCGAACTACTACCACGAGGACATGACGGTGATGCCCGAGGCCGTGGGCGTGGCCAAGCGCCTGTGGAAGCAGACCGGCCTGCGCCCATCAGACATGCAGGCAGCGATGCTGTACGACGCCTTCACGCCGCACGTGCTGCTGCAGCTGGAGGCCTTCGGCTTCTGCAAGCGCGGTGAGGCGGCGGAGTGGGTCAAGGCCGGCGGCATGGCCATCGACGGCGCATTGCCGGTCAACACCAACGGAGGGCTCACGGGCGAGGCCTACATCCACGGCATGAACAGCATGGCCGAGGGTGTGCGCCAGATTCGCGGCACTTCTCACAACCAGGTGCAGCGCGTGCAGAACGTGCTGATCTCCTCGGGCATGGCCGGCGCCATCCTTTCGAAGGACTGACACGACGATGCCGGTGCTGCATCTCCAGCTCGACACCGGCGTCTCCTTGCCGGGCGAGCCGCCGCTGCAGATCGGCGCGTCCGTCTGGTGGCCGGAGCAGCCGGCGCAGGCGACGGCGCTGCTGGTCTGCCTGCCCGGCGGCAACATGAACCGGCGCTACTTCGATCTGCAGCCACCACCGCTGGCGGGCGTGGATCAGGTCGGTGATGACAGCTACTCCTTCGCCGCGCAGATGACGGCCCGTGGCTTCATCGTCGCGGCGCTGGATCACCTCGGCCTGGGTGACAGCAGCAAGCCGGAGGACGGCTGGCAACTCACAGCCGAACTGCTGACGCAGGCCAATGCCACGGCCACGGCCGAACTGCAGACGCGGCTGCGGGAAGGGCGTCTGGCTGACGGCGTACCGGCGCTGCCGGCGTTGCGCAGCATCGGCGTGGGCCACTCCATGGGGGCCATGCTGACGGTGTTGCAGCAGCACAGCGCGCGGCAGCATGCCGCGATCGTGCTGCTCGGCTTCTCTACACGCGGCCTGCCGGAGTACGCGCCCCCCGGCCTCAAGGATGCGCCCGATCCGGTTGCGGTACGGCCGCAGCTGACCGAATACGCACGACGCATGTTTGGTAAGCCCTATCCGGTGATCAACGCACCGCGCGGCAACAACGCGGAGCTGTTCGGCAGCAAGCACGCCGAGGCCCAGGGCGTTGCGGCCCTGAAGGCGGCCACGGACTGCATCCTGCCGGTGCCGGCGATGATGTCGATGGTGCCGGGCAACGTCGCACCGGAAGCCGCGACCCTGGATGTGCCTCTGTTTCTCGGGCTGGGCGAGCGCGACATGGTCGGGCCGACGCATCAGGTGCCGGCGGCATTTCCGCGCTGTGGCGACATCGTGCTGCACATACTTCCCGAGACCGGGCACAGCCATTTTCTGTTCCCCGCGCGCCGCGACCTGTTTGATCGCTTGGCCGTCTGGGCGCGCAGCCTGTAGGCGCGGACCCGCGCTGGTCTCATGCATGTGGACGGGGTAGGGTGACGCCGCGCGACGTAAAGTCGCGCCTTCTGGCGCAGGGCGCCGTTTCGCGCGCGAGCACGCCGCAATCAATTTCGTTTGGAGCTTGGAGAAAAACATGGCGAATATGGCACTCAAGCCAGGCGCGCGTCTGAAGAGCGCGGTGTGCGACACCCAGGTCATGGTGGTCAAGGCCCCGGCCGGCGAGCACCAGCTGCAGTGTGGTGGCCACGACATGCTGGCGGGCGCCGCCATCGCGGCCGAAGGACTGACGCCGGACCCGACAC
>JBFJJW010000311.1:0-2173 GCA_041612095.1 Solimonas sp.
CGCAGCAGAATGATGATGCGCGCTTTCGGCACGCGCGCGCGGATACGGGCCGCGGCGCCGAAATCCCAGAGGTACGAAGGACTTGCCTCGCCGACGACCGGACGCGCCCCTGCGTCACGAAACAGCTCTGTGTAACTGGGTTCGTCGGCGTAGCGACGCATCATGTGCGCGAACTGTGGTGCGGGAACAACGTCAGCGAAATAGTGCGGCTCCTTCCACTCAGACATGAACACCTGCGGGTGTTGCCCGAGGTAGTGGTGCAGCGATGTCGTCCCGGCTTTGGCTGCGCCGACTATGAACGTATTGGGGAAGCTCATGCCCGACTGGCCGCAACGCTTCGGGTGGCCAACATGAAGCGCTGATGCAGCATGCGTCCGGCCGCCCGCTCGAAGATCCGATAGCTGACATACGACAGCAATAGCGCTGGAGGCAGGCTCAGAGCGGCGAAGGCGAGAGTGCCGATGACATCGCCGTGTTCCGGTACGACATGGCGCAGTACCAGGCGCTTGGTGAAATACATGACCGGCGTGTGCCAGAGATAGAAACTGTAGCTGATCGTGCCCATGAACTGCAGGAAGCCGCTGCGCAGAACGGCGCCAAAGCCCGAAGCCCCCTCGACCACCGAGTTGAAGAACATCATGCCGAGCGCAAAGCAAGCCAGCAGGGCGGCGATAAACCCCACCGACAGACCGGCATCGGTGCGGTGATAGTTGATGATGAACCAGTGCCATAGCGCCAGAAACGCCAGCAGGCTGAGCAGGGGGTAGTGGACGTTGCGCGCGCGCAGCAGCAAGGCAACCCGGAACAGATAAATAAACGCCCCGACGTAGAAGAACGCCACTCCAGGATACTGCGGCAGCAGTAGCAGGCCTGCGGCCGCGCATACCGCACATGCCAGTTCCTTGCTGCCCGCGCGCGCTAGCACGAAGACCGAGGCCGCAGTGAGATAGAACGCAGCCTCAAACGACAGTGACCACGCAACCCCCAGGATCGGCTGCATGTCGATTACCCCCGGCAGGAACAGCAGATTTGCCAAAATATGGAGCGCCCAGGTTTCGGGGTCGGCTACCGAAAACAACTTGCTCTGCGTGAGCATGCCCATGATCACGAGTGGAATGAGTACCGACAGGAACGCCGGATATATGCGGATCGCACGATCTGTCAGGAAGCGTCCGACTTGCCCCTTGCGGGTCAAGCTTTCAGTGATCAGGTAGCCGCTGATCATGAAGAACAGGTCAACGCCATAGCGACCAGCATGTAGTAACCACGCGAGCAACGGGTGCCACTGCTCCGGATAGAAGTCGGACTCGAAGGCCCCCGCATAGACGTGACACCAGAAGACCATGAATGCAGCGAGGCCGCGAAGCCCGTGAATATGCGGGTTGAAGCCGCGGCTGCTAGGACTGGTGGTCATGGATTCTGGAGGCATCCGGAAGTAGGGCGGTGCAACGGTATCATCGCCGGTGGTTGCGGCAAACGGGCGCAGCAGGATTCTGCGCTGTCGGCATCGATCGAAGCTGAATGATCAGCATACGACTGACTCCGGGAGTCGTCAGCGGCTGACGCGCATCCGGCCGGGTCGATGAGTCTCGGCCCAGCGGTTCCGATTGGCTAGGCAAAGACCACAGTCGGCATACTGTGACATCTTGCCCGACGAATCCACAGACATGATCGCCTACGATCGCCAGACCGTTGCCAATCCTTCGTTGATTAAGCGCCTCAGTCATCGGGCACGATACGACGTGGCGGTGAGGCTGCTCGCGCCACACCCCGGGATGACGGTGCTCGATTACGGTACCGGCGACGGCCTTCTGCTGAGCTATCTCACGCGAGCATGCCCGGACGCCCATTGTGTGGGCTTCGAGCCGGTATCCGAGATGAGCGACCAGGCGCGGTCCCTGTTGGCGCGTACCGGCACGTCGGCACGCCTCCTCACCGACCGGCAGCAGCTGCTTGGGCTTGGTTGCCAGCGACTGTGCTGCATGGAAGTGCTGGAGCATCTGGACGAGGAGCCGATGGCCCAGGCATTTGCCGACTTCCGGCAGGTGCTGGCACCGGGGGGGAAATTGCTGATCTCGGTGCCGGTCGAGATCGGTCTGAGTGCGCTAGCCAAGAATCTTGTTCGCTGGGGCAATCGCCAGACCCAGGAAGGCACCAGCCCGCGCACGGTTGC
>JBFJJW010000312.1:0-2151 GCA_041612095.1 Solimonas sp.
CTCGACCTCCTGATAGTTCTCGAACAGGTACATCAGCACATCGAGGACGGTCTCTTTCATCGCTTGCTCCGTACCGTGTGGTTTCAGTGTAGGGGATTTCCGCCAATTTGAAAGCCGGCTCTCATCCCGACCCAGTCCGTTGATAGCGCCCGCCGGGCGCTGCGGCGACGCGGCCATCGAGTTCCAGCACCGTCATCGCGGCCTGCAATTCGGCCACGGGCCGGCCCGCGCGCTCGGCAATCTGCTCCAGCGGCAGAAGCTCGTCGCCGAGCGCGACCAGTATCGCGGCCTGCACCGGATCGGCAGGCGGCCGTGCCGACCTGACCGGCGTCGGGTCGCGCGCAGCCGCCTGACGCGAAGGATGCGCCCCCAGTTGCGGCCCCAGCTCCACCAGGATGTCGTCCACCGTCTCGACCAGTTTTGCGCCCTGCCGGATCAGCGCATGGCAGCCGCGCGCCATCGGGTTATGGATGGACCCCGGGATCGCCAGTACCTCGCGGCCCTGTTCCAGAGCCAGACGCGCTGTGATCAGCGAACCGCTTTGCTGTGCGGCTTCCACCACCAGCACGGCCATCGCCAACCCGGAGATGATGCGGTTGCGCCGCGGGAAATGTTCGGGGAGCGCCTGCACGCCGGTGGGGAACTCCGAGATCAGCGCGCCGCGCAGGGCGATCTCCTGAGCCAATGCCTTGTGCCGTGCGGGGTAGACGCGGTCGAGTCCGGTGGCGCCCACCGCGATCGTATAGCCATCTGCCATCAAGGCACCGCGATGGGCCGCGCCGTCGATCCCCAGCGCCAGACCGCTGGTAATGACAAAGCCACGGCGGGTCAACTCGGCGGCAAACGCCTGCGCATTCTCCAGTCCTTGCGGGCTGGCGGTACGCGCGCCGACGATGGCGATCTGCGGCAACCCCAGGAGATCGATATCGCCCTGCACGAAAAGCAGCGGCGGCGCCTGCGCAATCTCTCGCAGCTGCGCGGGGTAGCGCGGATCGGCCAGCGTCAGCACGCTACGCCCCGGCACCGACATCCACGCCAGATCACGGGCGATGTCCTCGTCGGCGACCTCGCGCAGGGCACCCAGCTGGGTCTCGGTCAGACCTGCCGCGCGCAGCTGCCGCGGATCATCCAGTGCCACCAGACCCGGAGCCCGCGCCAGCAGCTGCTGCACCGCCGCGGGCCCAATACCCGAGGCCCTCAGCAGCCGCAGCCAAGGAGTCAGCGCCTCGGGATTCACGCCGCCCGTCCGTCAGCGGCTCAAGGCCTCAGCGCTGTCCCGGCTCCGGTCGCTCGACCTTGTCGAACTCGTGGATCTCGCGCTTGGCGCTCATGATCAGGCCATAGCTGACCCGCAAATCCACCTTGAACAGCATCAGGGTGCCGGCGTAAAGATCCGGCAGCGCTGTCATCCGCTTGGTGTAGGGGTCACGCGCTTCGCGATCGCTCTTCATGACGCTCAGCACATGGCCGGCCTCCATGCCGTCGACGGCGCCGCGATTGATCGCCACCACCTGATACTGACCGGTCTGCGACAGTGCGCCGTAGAGGGAAATGATGCGGCCACCGACGGCATTGACCGGCGAATGCGGGTAGAAATTGGCGCTGTAGGTATCGCCCAGCGGCTCGATCAGACGATCACCGGCCCGCGCCTCGATGGCGCTGCGCGTGATCACGGCAGTGGCCGGATCGCCGAATTCGTGCACTTCCACCTCTGCGACCGGCACGGCCTCCCAGCCCAGCAGTTCGCGCGTATCCGGATCAACGTATTTTTGGCCGACGCGCACAACGTCGTAGCGGAACTGCGCACCTTCAGGCACGTTCCTGACGTAGACCTGCTTGCCCGCGCCCTCGATGACGTGGGTGTCAACGAAGGACAGGATGTACGGCGCGCGCTGCATGTCCTCGTCCATGACCAGCCGCGGGCTGCGCAGGAAATCGCGGATCGCCTCCAGCGGAATCGTCGGGATGGCCTGATCCAGCGGCAGCTCGCGCACCTGCGGCGAGTTGTAGTCGACATCCAGCGCGCTGACCCCCGCGCTGCGCACAAGACTGGGGCGGCCATCCTTCCAGATCAGCGTCAGCACGTCGCCGGGATAGATCAGATGCGGATTCTTGACCTGCTCGTTGGCGTACCAGATCTCCGGCCACTGC
>JBFJJW010000313.1:0-2146 GCA_041612095.1 Solimonas sp.
CTGGGTGCGCTCGCCGGTGAGGAACGGCTTGTCGTTGGCGTCGTGATCGGAGGTGATCAGATTGGCGGCTTCAGCGTCGGTGCGAGCCAGCACGATGGTCGGCACGCCCATGACGTCTGCAGCAAAACGGGCGGCGATCAGCTTCTCGCAGGCTTCCTGCGTCGGCACCAGCACCTTGCCACCCATGTGGCCGCACTTCTTGACGGCAGCCAGCTGGTCTTCGAAATGTACGCCAGCGGCACCGGCCGTGATCATGTTCTTCATCAGCTCGAAGGCGTTGAGCACGCCACCGAAACCCGCTTCGGCATCCGCCACGATCGGCAGGAAGAAGTCGGTGAAGTCCTTGTGGCCGGCCTCGATACCACGTGCCCACTGAATCTCGTCGGCGCGCTTGAAGGTGTTGTTGATGCGGCGAACCATGGTCGGCACGGAGTCATACGCGTACAGCGACTGATCCGGATACATGGTTTCGGAGGTGTTGCCATCGGCAGCAACCTGCCAGCCGGACAGATACACCGCTTCCAGGCCCGCCTTGGCCTGCTGCATGGCCTGACCGGCGGTGATCGCGCCAAAGGCATTCACATAACCCTTCTTGGCTTCGCCGTTCACCAGCTTCCACAGCTTCTCGGCACCGCGCTTGGCCAACGTGTGGTCGAGCTGGACGCTACCGCGCAGACGTACCACATCAGCGGCGGAATAGCCGCGCTTGACAGTCTTCCAGCGGGGATTGGTTGCCCAATCATGTTCAAGGGCCTTGATTTGCTCTTCGCGGGTCATTTGCAGCCGTCCTCATCGGAAGTGAAAGAAAACTCAGTTCCGGGCCGCCACTGCGAAGCACTCGACCGAACGCTGATTACGCGCCGGGAAGCAGGACTGGCCCGAAAAAGGCGCGCGATTATAACGGCTAACTTATTGCACTGCACAAGCGTTTGCGCCGAACGGGGGTGGCGCTGCGGCAAGCGCGCCGCGCCTTGCCGAACGGCCGCGCAAACAGAAACGGGGCGCTTATGCGCCCCGTTTCAACCACTTAAGACAACTACCCAATCTCAGTCGAGGTAATCGTAGGCCGGCAGTGTCAGGAAGTCTGCGCAGTCCTTGGCCGTCGACATGCGCGCGAAGATGCCCGCCGCTTCTGCAAACCGACCCTGATAGTAACGGTCCTTCAGCGCCTTGCGGATACCGGCCAGCTCTTCATCAATCATCGCCAGCGCCAGTTCACGCGTCACCGTACGGCCGTCGCTGAGCTTTGCGCCGTACTTGATCCACTGCCAGACCTGCACGCGCGAGATCTCGGCTGTCGCGGCGTCCTCCATCAGATTGTGCAACGGCACGCAGCCATTGCCCTTGATCCAGGCTTCCATGTACTGGATGCCGACATTGATGTTGTTGCGCAGCCCGGCCTCGGTGATCTCGCCTTCCGGCATCTTCAACAGGTCGGCAGCCTTGATCTTGCGCTCCGGGAACTGCTTGCTGATCTGGTTGGGGGTCGGCATGTGTTCGTTGAACACTGCCATCGCGACCGGTACCAGGCCGGGATGCGCGACCCAAGTGCCGTCGTGGCCATTGTTGACCTCGCGCAGCTTGTCGGCCGAAACCTTGGCAAACACTTCGCGATTCTTGGCTTCGTCGTTCTTGATGGGAATGAACGCGGCCATGCCACCCATGGCCTGTGCCCCACGCTTGTGCGTGGTCTGGCACAGCAGCTTGGAGTAGCTGTCGAGGAAGTGCTTGTCCATGCCGATGCCGTGGCGGTCCGGCATCAGGCGATCGCCGTGGTTACGGTAGGTCTTGATGAAGCTGAAGATGTAGTCCCAACGGCCGCAGTTCAGCGCCACGATGTGGTTGCGCAGCTCATACAGGATCTCTTCCATCTCGAATGCCGCCCAGATGGTCTCGATCAGCACCGTAGCCTTGATCGTCTTCTGCGGAATCTTCAGCATCGTCTGCGCATCGACAAAGATCGCGTTCCATAGCCGCGCTTCGCGATGGCTTTGCATCTTGGGCAGATAGAAGTACGGGCCGGTGCCCTTCTTCAGCAGCGTCTTCGCGTTGTGGAAGAAGTACAGGGCGAAATCCACGATGCCGCCGGGCGCCGGCTTGCCGTCGACCAGGATGTGCTTCTCGACCAGGTGCCAGCCGCGCGGCC
>JBFJJW010000314.1:0-1983 GCA_041612095.1 Solimonas sp.
GCGGTGGAAGCCTCGCTGGCCGCCGGTTGCCACTACACCGACACCAATGGCGAGCAGAACTGGATGATGCACGCCGAGGCCACCTGGGGCGCCAAATTTGCGGCGAAGAACCTGTTGCTGTCGCCCGGGATTGCGCAGATGTACACCACCGGCGAGATCGCCGCGAACCTGTGTCTGGAAACGCCGGGGCTGGATACGCTGGACATCCTCGTGCTGTGGCGCGGCTTTCCCACCTATGCATCCACGCAGACCATCTTCAGCATCCTCACGTCTGACTTCTTCTATCTGGATCAGAACCAGTACGTGAAGTGGCCAGCCACGGCGAAGACCGAAGTCATGGTGCCGGGCCAGCATGAAACCGCGATGGCATTGCCATGGGGCGGCACCGCGCATCCGGTGTGGTTCAAGAACGATCCGCGGGTCGCCAGCTGCAAGGCCATGGGCGGTGTGTTCGAGCGCACGGTCATGGAGGGCGTGGTGCAGATCTCCACCGTGGTCGAGGAGAAGATCAAGCCGCTGCCGAAGGCCGAGCAGGAAAAGCAGCTTTCGGAAATGGCCGCCAGCCTGCAGGCCGGCATGCCGCCGCGTGAGAACCCGCGCCTCAATACCTCGGTGGATTCCGTCCACGCCAGCGGGCCGCTGGGCCGCGCGCATTGCGTAATTCACGGCATCTGCAACTACAAGCAGACCGGCCTGCTGCAGGCCTATGCCGCCTACTACCTGTTGCAGGCGGCGCCCAAGCGCGTGGGCTTTGCGTCGGGCTGCCAGGCGTTTGGTCACCGCGAACTGCTCGGCGTGATGCAGAGCTTTGGTCTGGTCAGCGAGCCGGTGCTGACCGTCAATGCGCCGGGCGTTCATCAGCGCCGCGGCGCCTGAGGTGGAGCGCCGGCCATGCAAGTGGCACACGCACTGGGTAACCCCCGGCTGACCGCTGCCGGTCAGCCGCTGTCATCGCTGGCGGTGGCAGAAGGCGAACTGCTGTGGACGCCGTCGCCCGAGTTTGTGGAGCGGGCGCCGGTGGAACACTTCCGCCACTGGCTCAACGCGCGTCACGGTCTGGACCTGGCCGACTACGACGCGCTGTGGGCTTGGTCCGTGCGCGAGCTGGAACTGTTCTGGGCGGCGGTCTGGGATTACTTCGAGATCAAGACCGACGCCCGCTATACCGAAGTGCTGGATCGCCGGACCATGCCCGGCATGCGCTGGTTTGCCGGCGCGCGCGTCAACTATGCCGAGCACCTGCTGCGCCACGAACGGCAACATCCGGATCAGGTGGCAATACACCATGTATCCGAACTGCGCACCCTGGCAACCATCAGCTGGGGTGAGCTGGGCCAGCAGGTGCGCGCACTGGCCGAGCGCCTGCGCGCACTGGGCATCGGCCCTGGCGATCACGTCGCCGCGTATCTGCCGAATATTCCGGAAACCGCGATTGCGATGATGGCCACCGCCGCCATTGGCGCGGTGTGGTCAGCGGCCTCACCCGAGTTTGGCGCACGCGCGGTGATAGACCGCTTCGTGCAGGTCAAGCCCAAGCTGTTGTTCGTGGTGGATGGCTACCGCTTCGGCGGCGAGGACTTTCCTCGGCTGGACGCCATACAGCAGATACTCGAAGGGCTGGACAGCGTCGAGCACGTGGTCTGGGTGCCATACCTGCAGGCGACCACGCCTTCGCCGCTATCCGGCGCGCTACCGTGGGCGGAGATGGTGTCTGGCCCGGCGCCCGGCGCCGCAGACTTCAGCTACGCGCGGGTAGCGCATGACGAGCCGCTATGGGTGCTGTTCACCTCCGGAACCACCGGACCGCCGAAGGCCATCGTCCACAGTCATGTCGGCGTGCTGCTGGAACATCTCAAGCTCACCGCATTTCATGTGGGTCTGCATCCCGGCTCCCGTGTGTTCTACCACTCCACCACCGGCTGGATGATGTGGAACGTGCTGCTCAGCAGCCTGCTGCAAGGCGCGGCCATCGTCATGTATGAC
>JBFJJW010000315.1:0-1964 GCA_041612095.1 Solimonas sp.
CCGACAGGTGCAGGTCCGAAGCCCCCTGCTTGACACTGAAGGTCAGCAGCTGCGCGATATCCATAGTCCCTGTGGCTCCCTGAGAATGCGGTTTAATGTCGTTTCAGGCACGTTATAAGCAATGCCGCAGCAAGGCAACATACTCGAAATGGAAAACGCATTGGCGGCGCTACGCGGGCGGATCGCGCGGGCCTGCGCCGCCAGCGGGCGCGGCGCAGACGCCGTGGAACTGGTCGCGGTCAGCAAGACATTCGACGCTGCGGCGGTGCGCGCCGCCTACGCCGCCGGCCAGCGGCGGTTCGGTGAAAACTACCTGCAGGAGGCCCGGGCCAAGCAGTCTGAACTCGCCGGGCTTGGCGTCGAATGGCATTTCATCGGCCCCATCCAGACCAACAAGACCCGGGACATCGCCGCGCACTTCGATTGGGTGCATGGCGTCGATCGCCTGAAGATCGCGCAGCGACTATCCGATCAGCGGCCGCAACGGCTCGGCCCGCTGCAAGTCTGCGTGCAGGTCAACATCTCCGGGGAAGCCAGCAAATCGGGCTGCCAACCCGCTGCCGCCGCTGAGCTGTGCACAGCGATCTCTCAACTACCCCACCTGCGGCTACGCGGCCTGATGGCAGTGCCGGCTCCGGTCAGCGCCGGTGACGACCCGCGCGCGCCGTTTCGCCAACTGCAGCGCCTGTTCCTGGAAATCAGAGCCGTTCTCGGACCCGGGTTCGACACGCTGTCTGCGGGCATGTCGGACGATCTCGAGGCCGCCATCGCCGAGGGCTCGACACTGGTCCGTGTCGGTAGCGCGCTGTTCGGCGCACGCCGGGCCAGTGTTCTGAAAACAACTGGAAACCCGCCGGCGGAACCCGGACACTAGCGCCATGAATCAAGATCTAGCCAAGCGCAAAGCTGCGGAAGCCGCCCTCGCCTATGTCGTGCCTGGCGAGGTACTGGGCGTCGGCACCGGCTCTACCGTCAACCATTTCATCGACCTGCTGGCCGAACGGCGGCTGGATGTGGCCGGGGCGGTGTCGTCGTCCAATGCCAGCAGCGAGCGCCTGAAGCGCGCCGGCATTCCGGTGCTGGATCTCAACAGCGCTGGCACGCTGTCGATCTATGTCGATGGCGCCGACGAATCCAATCACCACCTGCACCTGATCAAGGGGGGTGGTGGCGCGCTGACGCGCGAGAAAATCGTAGCCGCCGCCAGTCGCCGGTTCGTCTGCATTGCGGACGAGTCGAAGCTGGTCAATGTGCTCGGGGCGTTCCCACTGCCGGTGGAAGTCATCCCGATGGCGCAGGCCTACGTAGCCCGCGAACTGGTGCGCCTCGGCGGCCAGCCGCAGCTGCGTGAGGGCTTTGTCACCGACAACGGCAACATCATCCTCGACGTGCGCGGGCTGGAGATACTCGATCCGGTCGCCCTGGAAGCGCAGATCAACCTGATCACCGGCGTCGTCTGCGTCGGCCTGTTCGCGCGCCGCCCAGCCGACGTGCTCATCCTCGGTTCCGAGCATGGGGCGCGCACGCTGGCACCCGCCTAAGCCGGACCCGGAACGAAAGAACCCGCCGCGGAGCCTGTCCGCGGCGGGTTCTTTCGGGTAACCCGGCCGACGCCTCAGCGGCGACGGGGGCCCTTGCCGAACTTGTCGCGCGGCTGCTCTTCGTTGACCTTGAGCGGCTTGCCGCGGAGTTCCTTGCCGTTGAGCCCGGCGATTGCCGCACGCGCCTCATGGCCTTCCATCTCGACAAAACCAAAGCCCTTGCACTGGCCGCTGAACACATCCTGCATCAGCTTGATCGAAAACACCTTGCCAAAAGCCGAAAACATTTCGGTCAGCTCGCGTTCGGTGGTGTCGGTGGGCAAGTTGCCGGCAAATAGGCGTTTCATCTCATTCTCCTGTAACGATTCATCAAGATAAGTTCAGCGGCGACCGCGGCCACTGCCGCTGCTGCTGCGTTGTTGC
>JBFJJW010000316.1:0-1923 GCA_041612095.1 Solimonas sp.
ATTGCATGGCCAAGGTGCTCATGGGCCAGATGATGGATCAGCCGCTGATCGTTTCCTCGCTGCTGAAACATGCCGAGCGCTTTCACGGTGATACCGAGATTGTCTCCAGAACCATTGAAGGGCCGATCCACCGCTATACCTACGCCGATGCCGCCGGGCGCGCACGGCAGGCGGCCAAGGCCCTGCTGGCCACCGGCCTCAAGCCCGGCGGGCGGGCAGCGACGCTGGCCTGGAACGGCTACCGCCACTTCGAGCTGTACTACGCAATCTCCGGCATCGGTGCGGTCATGCACACGATCAACCCCCGGCTGTTTCCGGAGCAGGTAGCCTGGATCGTCAATCACGCCGAAGACCAGATCCTGTTCTTTGACCTGACCTTTGCACCGCTGGTCGATGCGGTGGCCGCACTGTGCACGACGGTCAAGCACTGGGTGGCGCTGTGTGATCGCGAGCATCTGCCGCAAATGAAGAACGTGCAGCCGGTCGCCTACGAAGACCTGATCGGCGCCCAGGACGATCAATACGAGTGGCCCGACGTCGACGAGCGCAGCGCCGCCTGCCTCTGCTACACCTCGGGCACCACCGGCAATCCCAAGGGCGTGCTGTATTCGCACCGCTCGACGCTGCTGCACACCTTCGCGGTGCCGCTGCCGGACGTGATGAACCTGTCCGCGCGCGATGTGATTCTGCCCGTGGTCCCGATGTTTCACGTCAACGCCTGGGCCCTGCCCTATGTCTGCGCCATGATCGGCGCCAAGCTGGTATTCCCGGGGGCTGCGCTGGACGGCGAAAGCGTCTGCGAACTGTTCGAGTCCGAGAAGGTCACCTTCTCCGCGGGTGTGCCCACGGTCTGGCTCGGTGCCTTGCAGTACCTGCAGAAGACCGGCAAGAAGCTGTCAACGGTCAAGCGCATGGTCGTGGGTGGTTCCGCCTGCCCGCCGGCGCTGATGGAGACCTACCAGCGCGACTACGGCGTCAAGCTGATTCATGCCTGGGGCATGACCGAGATGTCGCCGCTGGGCACGGTGTGCACGCTGAAGAACCGCCATCTCGAGTTGCCACCTGCAGAACAGTTCCAGGTGGAGTTGAAGCAGGGGCGCCCGCCCTTCGGCGTTGATCTGAAAATCGTGGACGAAGCCGGGGCAGAGTTGCCGCGCGACGGCCAGACCTCCGGCGATCTGCTGGTCCGGGGTTACTGGATCATCGACAGCTACTACAAGGGCGATAAAAGCCCGCTGGAAGGCGGCTGGTTCCCTACAGGCGACCGCGGCACGCTCGACAGCGACGGCTTCCTGCAGATCACCGACCGCAGCAAGGACGTCATCAAATCCGGTGGCGAGTGGATCGGCTCCATCGACCTGGAGAACATCGCCATGGCGCACCCCGCAGTGGCCATGTCCGCCGTGATCGCCGCCAAGCATCCGAAGTGGGACGAGCGGCCGCTGCTGGTGGTTGTCAAGAAGCCCGGCGCTGAGCTGACGCGCGATGAGATGCTGAAGTTCTACGAAGGCAAGATCGCGAAGTGGTGGACGCCGGACGATGTGCTGTTCGTGGACGCGTTGCCGCTGGGCGCTACCGGCAAGGTGCAGAAGAACAAGCTGCGCGAGCAGTTTGGCGATCACCTGCTTGATAAGACCTGATCGGACGGTCGCGGTCATGTCATCAAGGGCCCTGGATTTCAGGGCCCTTGTCATTTGCGGCGCAGCTTCGGCGCACTCGCAGGCAACAAAAAAGCCCCTCGCGGGGCCTTTCTGTACAACCACTATGGTGCGCCCGGAAGGATTCGAACCTCCGACCCCTTAGTTCGTAGCCAAGTGCTCTATCCAGCTGAGCTACGGGCGCGTGGTGATGCTCTGCAACAATGAAGGCGGACCCTGCAAGGTCCGCCTTCGCTTTGACTGGCGGACAGAGAGGGATTCGAAC
>JBFJJW010000317.1:0-1916 GCA_041612095.1 Solimonas sp.
GTGTTCAGGGTAATCTCGGTACACAGATTGGAACTGTGAACGACGCCGACGTGACTCTGCGGCGATCGCGCGTTGCAGGGATCCTTGAACGCGATCCACGGATGCCCGGTTTCAAACAGCATCGACAGCATCTTGCGCCACAGGGTCAGCGCCGGCAGGCGCTTGTGGTTCTTGATGCGGCCGGCATCCGCCAGTTGCTCGTACTCGTTGTAGCGCTTCTCGAAGGCCTCGCCCGTGAGGTCGTGCAGATCCGGCACGTCGTCCGGCGAGAACAGCGTCCACTGGCCGTCTTCCATTACGCGCTTCATGAACAGATCCGGCACCCAGTTGGCCGTGTTCATGTCGTGCGTGCGGCGGCGGTCGTCGCCGGTGTTCTTGCGCAGTTCGAGGAATTCCTCGATGTCGCGGTGCCAGGTTTCCAGGTAGCCGCAGACCGCGCCCTTGCGCTTGCCGCCCTGGTTCACCGCCACGGCGGTGTCGTTGGCCACCTTCATGAACGGCACCACGCCATTGGACTTGCCGTTGGTGCCCTTGATGTAGCCGCCCATGCCGCGCACCGGCGTCCAGTCGTTGCCGAGGCCGCCGGCAAACTTGGAGAGCATCGCGTTGTCGTGAATCGCGTTGAAGATGCCGTGCAGGTCGTCCGGCACCTGCGTCAGATAGCAGGACGACAGCTGCGGCCGCAGCGTGCCGGAGTTGAACAGCGTCGGCGTGCTGCTCATGAAGTCAAAGCTGGACAGCAGCTTGTAGAACTCGATGGCCTTGGACTCGCGCTCGATCTCGTTGATCGCCAGGCCCATCGCCACGCGCATGAAGAAGGCCTGCGGCAATTCAAAGCGCGTCTTGTTGCTGTGGATGAAGTAGCGGTCGTACAGCGTCTGCAGGCCCAGGTAGTCGAACTTGGCGTCCCGCTCCGGCAGCAGGGCGGCGCCCAGCGCGTCGAGGTCGTACAGCGCCAGCTTCGGGTCCAGCAGTTCCAGCTCGATTGCCTTGTGGATGAAGCTGCGGAAGTACTCCGGATACAGGCCCTTCATGTCCTCGAAGGTCGGGCGCGACTCGGCGCTGCCCAGGAACTTCAGGGCCTCATGACGCATCGAGTCGCACAGCAGACGTGCCGACACATAGGTGTAGTTGGGTTCCTTTTCAATGCGCGCGCGCGCGGCCAGCGTGATCGCCTGTGACACCTCGGTTTCGCTGATGCCGTCGAACAGATCGCGCAGCGCGGACTGCACCACTTCATCAATGCTGACGCCGGTAAGGCCGGCGCAGGCCTCGGTGACCACGCGCACGATGCGCTGCAGGTCCAGCGGCACCACGGCGCCGTCGTCCAGCTTCACGGTCAGATGCG
Source organism: Solimonas sp. (assembly GCA_041612095.1). Taxonomy (GTDB): domain Bacteria; phylum Pseudomonadota; class Gammaproteobacteria; order Nevskiales; family Nevskiaceae; genus Solimonas. Next base: position 1,349 of record JBFJJW010000317.1, read on the forward strand.
GGCGCTCGACCACGGGAGCCTTCGCCGCTTCGGCGGCGCGCTCCTTGGCGCGCTCAGCGCGATAGATCACGTAGGCACGCGCGATCTTGTGTTCGCCGGCGCGCATCAGGCCCAGTTCCACCTGATCCTGGATGTCTTCGATATGCAGCGTGCCGCCACCGGCCATGTGGCGCGTCAGTGCCGACACCACCTGGCGGGTGATCGCCTCCACCTTCTCGCGCACGGAAGCGGACGCCGCTGCGGCGCCGCCCTCCACTGCAAGAAACGCCTTGGTCAGCGCAATGCTGATCTTGGAGGCATCGAACGCGGTGACCTTGCCGTTGCGGCGTATGACCTTCAGGCCGCCGGGGGCCGTGGCGCTGAGTTCAACGGCGCTGGTGGAGACGTCCTGCGGTGGACGACGGGTATCGGAAGTGACGGTGGGCTGGACTTGCATTGATGCTCCCCCTGCAAAATTCTGGTTGAGTTGCTGATTTCGTTTGCCCTCTGCAACCTCGTCAGCACGTAACGGCCGGGGAGAGTCGGGGCAGTGTGGCAACAGTATCTTGTGGTTTCTGATGCAGTCAAC
>JBFJJW010000318.1:0-1719 GCA_041612095.1 Solimonas sp.
AAGCGCTCAGGATACAGCCCGACAAGCCGCGATACCGGGCTCGTGGTTCAGGTGCGGCGATCTTCAGTCCGGCAGGCTCAGCCAAGTGGCAGGGGTGGGCGAGCCTTCGGACGTCAGCAGCAGCGCGCGGCCATCGGCGCGCCAGGTGATGGCCTCGGTCTGTGCTTCGGTCGGCAAGTCAAGGGTCTGTGGCGTGCGTTGCAGGGCGTGCACCCACGACTCGCCTTCGGCACGTGTGTAGATATGGGCCTGGGTCAACGTGGTCAGGGCCAGTCGGCGCAATGTCGGGTCGAAGTCCATGCCCGTTACCCAGTTGATGCGCTCCGGGCGCTCGGTGCCCTCGGCCGCGCGCGGGATCGTGATCGTGCCCATTGATTCGGCGATGACCAGTGGCAACGGTGTGGACAACGGTACGCGGTAGAGCCGCGGTTGCGCGTCGCGCTTGCTCAGCAGGTAGATCGAGCCCTCTGACGGGTCCACTGCCACGCTTTCGCAATCGCGCGGGCCATCCGGATACAGCACCTGCAGGCTGCGCAGCACCACCAGGCTGGCGGCCGCATTTCCAGCTGGCAGCGCTGGCTCGTCGATCACGTAGAGGGTGAGGAAGGGCCGCACCGCGCCGTTGTCGCCGATGTCACCCACCAGCAGTCGCGCCGCGCCGTTCTCGGTGAACGCAGTCATGTCTTCCCAGTCGAGGTTGAGCGCGCCGCTCAGCTCCAGCGTGCCGCGAGCCTGGCCGTCGGCATCGAAGGCGTACAGCGTGGTCGGGCCACCACTGTCATTGTGGCTCCAGTAGAGGCCGTCTTCGCGCTGTGAGCGCGCAAGGCCGGATGACTCGGTGAGGTCGGCATGGTCGATCAGAAAGCGGCGCGTGTCACCGCCGGGCGCGCCGGTCGCGAGTCCTGGGCTGGAGGTCTCGCAGGCGGTCAGCAGGCCGGACATCAGCAGCAGGCAGACAAGGTGCAGTCGCAGGCGGACCATGGGGTTCTCGTGGCAAGGCGCGGCAGGCTAGCCGCCCTGCATGAAGCTGTCGTGACCGGCCTTGCCGCCACCGCAGCCTTGCCCTATCGTGGCGCCCACGAAGCCGGGGGTGCCCGCGCGCATGCGCAGGCTGAGATCACACCCTTGGAACCTGGCCGCTACCTGCGGCGAGGGAAGGCTCCCGGGGCGGGTCGCGCCCTGGATGCGCCGTCTCTCGTCGCTGACGAGAACCGACATGAACGCCGTCCCCGATACCATCTTCTCCAAGGCTGAGGAACTGTCAGCCGATCTGCGCCGTCCGTTTCCGGCCAGCCGCAAGATTTACGTGGAGGGCGCGCAGGGCGTGCGGGTGGCCATGCGTGAGATCAGCCTCAATGCGACGGCGGGGCGGGAAGGTATCGAGCCCAATCCTCCGATTACGGTCTACGACACCAGCGGCCCGTATACCGACCAGCAGATCGAGATTGATCTGCTGGCCGGGCTGCCCGCACTGCGCGCGCCGTGGATAGAGGCGCGCGCCGATACCGAGCGGCTGCGCGGCCCCAGTTCGCTGTACGGCCGCATCCGCGCCGCGGACGAACAGACCGCGCAGCTGCGGTTCGGACATATCCGCGCGCCCCGCAAGGCCAAGGCGGGCGCCAACGTCAGCCAGATGCATTACGCGCGGCGCGGCATCGTCACGCCTGAGATGGAGTACGTGGCGATACGCGAGAACGCGCGACTGGAGGAGCTGCGCGC
>JBFJJW010000319.1:0-1712 GCA_041612095.1 Solimonas sp.
CCTTTACGGGCCTGATTGCGCCGGACGCCAGGACTGAGGCCTATGTGCAGGGCCGCCCCTATGCGCCGCAGGGCGCGCTGTGGGATCAGGCGGTGGCCTACTGGCGCAGCCTGCCCAGTGATGCCGATGCAGTGTTCGACAAGGAATTGCTGATCGATTGCAGCACGCTGTCCGCCGCGGTCACCTGGGGCACCAGCCCGCAGCACACCACCACCGTCGCCAGCGCCGTGCCGGACCCGGCGCAGGCCAGCGACGACAACAGCCGGCTGGCGATGCAGCGCGCGCTGGCCTACATGGACATAGAACCCGGCACTGCCATGCGTGCGCTGGCCATCGATGCCGCCTTCATCGGCTCCTGCACCAACAGCCGCTTGTCTGATCTGCGCGCCGCGGCCGCTGTGCTGCGCGGCCGCAAGGTCGCCAGCGGGGTACGCGCGATCTGCGTGCCCGGCTCGTCCCTCGTCAAGCGCGCCGCCGAAGCCGAGGGCCTGCACCAGGTTTTTCTCGACGCCGGTTTTGAATGGCGCGAGTCCGGCTGTTCGATGTGCTTCTACGCCGGCGGCGAAGCCATGGGCCACCGTGCGCGCGTGATCTCCTCGACCAATCGCAACTTCGAATCACGCCAGGGGCCGGAGACGCGCACGCATCTGGCCAGTCCGGCCACCGTTGCGGCCTCGGCCGTGCTGGGCCGCATCGGCGAAGCGCGGGAGCTGCTGTCGTGACGCCATTCGTGAAACATCGCGGCGTCGCCGCGCCGCTGCTGCGCATCAACGTCGATACCGACGCCATCATTCCCTCGCGCGAGATGAAGACCGTCGGCAAGCTCGGGCTGGCGGACGGCCTGTTCGCCGGCTGGCGCTATACCGAGCAGGGCAGCCGCAGACCGAACCCTGACTTTGTGCTCAACCGTCCCGAGTACACCGGCACCAGCATCCTGCTGTCCGGCGCCAATTTCGGCTGCGGCTCCTCGCGCGAGCATGCGGTGTGGGCGCTGGCCGAATACGGCATCCGCTGCGTGATCGCGCCGAGCTTCGGCGCCATCTTCCACGGCAACTGCATCCGCAATGGCCTCCTGCCGCTGCTGCTCGATGACGCCGCGATTCAAGCACTGGCCGCGCAGGTCGCGGCCGATCCGCTGCAGGCGCAGCTGAGCATCGACCTCAACGCCAGCACGCTCACCTCCCCCGATGGCACGGTCATCCGCTTCACCATGGAACCCGCCCATCGCGCCATGCTGCTGGAAGGTCTGGACCCCATCGGCCTGACGCTCAAGCACGACGCCCAGATCGCGGCGCACCTGGCCCGCGACCGCCAGCAGCGGCCCTGGGTGTACCGCTAGTTTCCAGGTCGAGGAGCAGCACATGGGGCAGATGTCCGGCAAGACCGTCCTGATCACCGGTGGCGCCCGCGGCATGGGGCGCGTGACGGCCAAGGCGCTGGCGGCGATGGGCGCGCACATCCTGATCGCCGACTGGGAAGGCGAGCATGGCACGCACACCTGTGCCGAAATCAATGCCGCCGGCCCCGGCAGCGCCGAGTTCCTGTACTGCAATGTGTCGTCGATGGCCTCGGTGCGGGCGCTGGCGGCGGCGGTGCAGGCCCGCGCACCATCGCTGCACGTGCTGATCAACAACGCCGGCATCACCTACCCGCGCCGCCAGCTCAATGACAGCGGCATCGAGATGCATTTCGCCACCTGCCATCTCGGGCAC
>JBFJJW010000320.1:0-1706 GCA_041612095.1 Solimonas sp.
CGGGGCCCATCGGCCAGCCGAAATTCTCCATTACCTTGTCCACCGCCTCGAAGTTGGCGCCATCACGAATCAGTGACAGCCAGCCGCCGAAGTACGGAAACAGGATGCGGTTGACCAGGAAGCCGGGGCAGTTCTTGACCACGATCGGGGTCTTGCCCATGGCGCTTGCATACGCCGCGACCGTGGCAATCGCTTCCTTGCTGGTCTTCTCGCCGTAGATGACTTCGACCAGCGGCATGCGATGCACGGGGTTGAAGAAGTGCATGCCGAGGAAGTTCTCGGGGTGCTTCATCACCGTCGACAGCTCATCGATCGAGATCGACGAGGTGTTGGAGGCGATGATCGTGCCCGGCTTGACCAGGCCTTCCACTTCGGCGAGCACCGACTTCTTGATCTTCGGATTCTCGACCACCGCTTCGACAATGATGTCGACGTTCTGGAAGTCGCCGTAGTTCAGGGTCGGGCGGATCGTGGCCAGCACAGCACCGGCCTGCTCCGGCTTCAGCTTCTTGCGCTGCACCTGCTTCGACAGCAGCTTGTTGGCTTCCGACATGCCGAGATCCAGCGCCTTGTCGGCGATGTCCTTCATGATGATCGGCGTGCCCTTCACGGCGCTCTGGTAGGCAATGCCGCCGCCCATGATGCCGGCGCCGAGCACGGCCGCCTGCTTGATCGGCTTGCCGGCCTTGGTCGCGGCCTTGGCCTTCTTCTTCAGCAGCTGATCGTTCAGGAACAGACCAATCAAGGCGTCCGCAACCGTGGTCTTGGCAACCTTGGCGAAGACCTGACCTTCAAGCTTGAGCGCGTCATCGCGGCTCTTGCCAGCGGCCTTCTGCATCAGCTTCACCGCTTCCACGGGCGCCGGATAGTGCTTGCCGGCCTTGCCCTGTATGAATGGAATCGAGGTGCCGAACACCATCATCGACTCCATCATGTCCAGCTTCAGCGGACCGGTCTTCTGCGCGCGACGCGCCTTCCAGTCGTACTTGCCCTCGATCGCCTGGACCAGCAACTTGAGGCCGGCATCCTTGAGCTTGTCACCGGCGACCACAGCATCCACTGCGTGCACCTTGAGCGCGTCCTCGGCCTTGTTCTGGCCGCCGCCTGCGATCCACTCGATGGCATTGTCGGCCCCGATCAGGCGCGGCAGGCGCACGGTGCCGCCAAAACCGGGGAAGATGCCCAGCTTGGTTTCCGGCAGACCGACCTGCGCGCTGCTGCTCATCACGCGGTAGTCGGTGGCTAGCGCCATTTCGAAACCGCCGCCCAGGGCAATGCCGTTGATGGCCGTCACGCTCGGAAACGGCAGGTCTTCAACCGCGGAGAAAACCTTGTTGGCCTCAAAAGCCCAGGCCGCGATCTCTTCCTCGCTGGACTGGAAGTTCTTGCCAAACTCGGTGATATCCGCGCCAACGATGAATACGTCCTTGGCGCTGGTGACGATCAGGCCCTTGATGCCGCTGGCCTTGGCGATGGCCTCACCGGCTTCCTTGAGCTCGCGCACGGTCTGTGCGTCGAACTTGTTGATGGCATCGCCTTGGCGGTCAAAACAGAGCTCGGCGATACCGCCGTCGAGCGTGCTGACCTTGATGGACTGCCCTTGGTACATGGCTTGCTTACCTCGTTGATGAAAAAGAGGGTTTTGCGCAGCCGGCGCTGAAAATTGGCTGCGCCCGGAAAGAAAAGGCCGGCAATCATAGCCCCCG
>JBFJJW010000321.1:0-1599 GCA_041612095.1 Solimonas sp.
TGCTCAGCACTTTCGGCAGACCGTGGGAATGACGCCACTGGAGTACCTGACCGGGTGGCGTATCGGCGTGGCGCAGACCCACCTGCTGCGCGGCAAGTCGATCAAGGCCATAGCGCGGGACGTGGGCTACCAGAGCCAGGCGACGCTGAGCCGCGTCTTTGCACAGCGCTGCGGCATGTCGCCCAGCCAATGGCTGGATGCACAGCGTTGTTTGCCAGATGCGCCGGCGGCGCAGTGCAGCTGAGCGCAACGGCGCATGGCCACGCAACCGGGCACTCTCAGTGCGAACCGCTCCGGCGCCTTGGCGGCCGCGCTGCGTGAAGTCCGCGCCTGCCAGCTGTGCGCACCTCATCTGCCGCTCGGTGCGCGTCCGGTGGTACAGCTGGATTCGCGGGCGCGCATCCTGATCGCCGGACAGGCACCGGGCCGCAAGGTGCATGAGAGTGGCGTGCCGTTCAGCGACGCCAGCGGCAAGCGCCTGCGCGAATGGATGGGCGTGACGGATGCCACCTTCTACGATCCGACGCAGATCGCGATCATGCCGATGGGATTCTGCTATCCGGGCACGGGTGTCAGCGGTGACCTGCCGCCGCGTCCGGAATGCGCCGCTACGTGGCGTGCGCGCCTGTTGGCGTTGCTGCCGGATCTGCAGCTGACGCTGGTGATCGGCCAGTACGCAGCGGCCTGGCATCTGCCGCAGGCCGGCGGCCGCACGCTGACGGATCTGGTCGCAGACTGGCGCCGCTACTGGCCGCAGGTATTGCCGATGCCGCACCCCAGCCCGCGCAATCAACGCTGGCTACGCAACAACCCGTGGTTCGCGGCTGAGGTGCTGCCGGAGCTGCAGCAGCAGATACGCAGGCTGACCGCGTCTTGATGCGCCGCCCTCCGCGCGGCCTGGTTCATCGGCTGGCTTGGGCCAAGCGCTCCAGGATAATGGCCCCGACCCGGCGACTGCTGGGCAGCAGCGTATGGATCACCGGCACCCGCACCTGATCGGTCAGCCACGGCGCGCTGACTTCTGCCAGCGTGACCACGCCGTCGTTAGCCTCACCTGCAAACGGGCCGCGTGCGTGAGCGATGCCCTTGGTGCCGGCAATGCCGGTCGTGCGCACCGCAGGTGGGTCGATGGCCGCCATTCGATCTGCAGAGGCCAGCAGCGCGCCACAGTCTGTCGTGGCCAAGCGAAACAGTGGATTGCGGCGCAGCCGTTGCGCCATGCGCGAGGGGCGTACCGGGGAGCCGAGCAGGAAGAGATGCAGTGGTGCAGTCGTCTGTGGAGGCAGCGACTGCAACGCTGCCCTCAGCAGCACGCCGCCGAGCGAATGACCGACCAGCACCAGGTCCCCTTCTGCGCTAAGGCGCTGGATCTTCTCGCAGAGCCGCCGGGTGATCGCGTCAAAGCGCTGCAGGCTGACGGCGTAATCGAACGTTGCGGTCCTGTGCCCGGCCTGTTGTAGCTGACGCAGCATCCACCACGCAGAGGCCGAGGTTCTGCCCATGCCGTGAACGAACAGAATCTGCATGACTGTGGTTATTGGGGTGCCAGCGCAGTGACCTTGTGCCTCAGCAACAACCAGCCGAGGTAGGCGGCCGCAA
>JBFJJW010000322.1:0-1594 GCA_041612095.1 Solimonas sp.
ATTCAGGTGATGGCGCAGCGTCTGGTGGCCGCCGTGCCGTACAGCGAGTCTCAGATTCAGGCCTATGTGGCGGAGCAACCCAAGCGCTATGGCACGCAAGCGCGATACGGCTTCGAGCAGGTATTTGTCAGCGCCGACGCCGCGCACGCGGACGCGAGAGCGCACGCGCAGGCGCTCTACGCCCGCTTGCAGGCCGGCGCCGAGCCGGCGGCGGTGATGGCAGACCCCTTCCTGTTGGGCAGCGCGTTTGCGGCGCTTGAGTCCGCCGATATCGAGCGGCGCTTCGGCGCCGAGTTTGCCGCCGCCGTTGAGCGTGCCGCGCCGGGGCAGTGGCAGCCGCCGGTGCGTTCGCCTTATGGCCTGCATCTGCTGCGGGTGACGCTGCGTGCCGAGGCTGCCGCGCCGGACTACGCCGCCGTGCGCCGCCGTGCTGCCTATGCCTGGCTGGATGAGGCGCGCGCGCAGGTGCTGGCGGTCGCGGTGCAGCAGCTGCGCCGCGACTACCGCATCGACGTGCCGATGCTGGCCGGCCCTGCCGGCGCAGGCGCTGCACCATGACGCGCGCCATCTGGCTGGCCTTGACCCTGTGGCTGCTGGCACCAGCGGCCAGCGCCCACCCCCTGGCGCCGGCGCTGCTGGACCTGCGCGAAACCGCACCCGGACACTACGACCTGCTGTGGCGGACTTCATTGGTGCGTGCGCGTGGCAGCGAGGTGGCGCCGCAGTGGCCGGACAACTGCCGCGCGCAGCTGACTGAAACGACGCCGCAAGCCGACGGCTCGCTGATGGTGCGCGGCAGCTTGCAGTGCGAGGGTGGGTTGACGGGCCGCAGCTTGCGTGTGGAGGGGCTGGCAGGCAGCGGCATCAACGTGATCGCGCGGATCGAGCACGGCGAGGGCGCGGTGCGGCAGACGCTGCTGGATGCCACGCGACCGGTGTGGGTGGTCGATGAGCTCACGCAGGCCGCAGCGGTGTTCCCGCAGTATCTGGAACTGGGCGTTGAACACCTGCTGACCGGCATCGACCACGTATTGTTTGTACTCGGCCTGCTGTTGCTGGTGCGCGGCAGGCGCCGCCTGCTGCTGACGGTGACGGCGTTCACCGTCGGCCACAGCATCACCCTGAGTCTGGCGGTGTTGGACCGGGTACAGCTCAGCCCGTCGCTGGTGGAACTGGGTATTGCCATCAGCATCCTGCTGCTGGCCGGTGAGCTGCTGCGCGAACGACCCTCGATACTGGCCCGTTCTCCGGGGCTGATGGCGGCGGGCTTTGGCCTGCTGCACGGCCTTGGCTTTGCCGGTGCGCTGGCGCAGGTAGGCCTACCGCAGGCGGATATTCCCTTGGCCTTGCTGGCCTTCAACCTCGGGATCGAACTGGGACAACTGGCCCTGGTGCTGGCTTGGCTGCTGGCGGCGTGGCTGTTGCGGTCACTGGCCCTGCGCGCGCGGCCGGTATTGCTGAGGCAGATGCCGGCTTATGTCATCGGCAGTTTGGCTGCATATTGGTGCTGGGAAAGGGCGCTGGATGTGCTCTAGCCCTTGAAAAATGCTGCACTGCACAAAAATAGGGGGTAAGATGCACTTCTGCTCTTGGC
>JBFJJW010000323.1:0-1592 GCA_041612095.1 Solimonas sp.
AGCCACGCCGAGGTCCGAGAGTGCTTCTCGCACCTCGTCCAGCTTGAACGGCTTGATGATGGCTGCAATCAATTTCATGGACATCACTCCTGAGTCGGAAAGCGTTTCTGTCGGGGGAGCCTCAATACCCCGGCAGCCCGGACACAGATGGAGCACAGAGCGTGCCAAGCGCCGTTTGCCGCTCAGCGGCGTGCTGAGGGAAGTTCCGGGGGTGCCGATGGTCCCGCATGGGGCGCAACGCACCAACATAGTGCGCTGGCGGCGTCAGTGCCCGTTCGGACAGTGGACAACATCGGATATGACGGCCGAAACTGCCCCTTTCCCTCGTCAGCGCAGATGTACACCATGGTCGATGCCCAGAATCTTGAAGATCTAGCCGCCAAACTCAGCCGTTTGCTGCCTCCCGGGCTCTCCGGTCTCCGGCATGAACTGGAGGACAACTTCCGCGCCGTGCTGCGCGCCAATCTGGAAAAGTGGGATCTGGTGTCGCGCGAACGCTTTGATATCCAGGCTGAATTGCTGGCCCGCACACAAAGCCGGCTGAGCAAGCTGGAACAGCGCCTCAAGGCCCTGGAAGCCCGGCAGCAGACCCCCGCATCGGGATAACGGCATGTCCCTGGCCACGGTGCTGGCGCGCGCGCAGAACGGATTGGCCGCGGAGCTGGTAACGGTCGAGGTGCACCTGGCCGCCGGTCTGCCGGGGCTGGCCATCGTCGGCCTGCCCGAAGCTGCGGTGCGCGAGGCCAAGGATCGCGTCCGCGCGGCGATCGTCACCTCGGGCTATCAGTTCCCGGTGCGGCGCATCACCTGCAACCTGGCGCCCGCCGATCTGCCCAAGGAAGGGGGGCGCTTTGATCTGGCCATCGCGCTCGGCATCCTGGCGGCCTCGGCGCAGATTCCGGCGCAGGCTCTGGCCGAAGTCGAGGTGCTGGGCGAGCTATCGTTGTCCGGCGAGGTGCGGCCGGTACGCGGCGCATTGCCTGCTGCCCTGCAAGCCGCAGCATGTGGGCATGCCTTGCTGCTGCCGGAGGCCAATCTGGCCGAAGCTGCATGGGCCCGAGGGGCGCGCATACACAGCGCGCAGACGCTGGGGCAGCTATGCGCGGAGCTGCATGCGGGGCCGTTGCCGCAGGTGATGGTCGACCCGGTGCGTGCAGCGGCACCGGCGATGGCGGATCTTCAGGAGGTGCGAGGCCAGGCTCCGGCCAAACGCGTACTGGAAATCGCGGCGGCTGGCGGCCATTCACTGCTGTTGATCGGACCTCCGGGCGCGGGCAAATCGATGCTGGCGCAGCGGCTGCCGGGCCTGCTGCCGCCGATGACCGATGCCGAGGCGCTGGAAGCCGCGACCGTAGCGTCGATCAGCGACCAGGGCTTCCAGCCCGAGCGCTGGGGTCAGCGGCCATATCGGGCGCCGCACCACACCGCTTCCGGCGTCGCCCTCGTCGGTGGTGGCAGCCAGCCCCGGCCCGGCGAGATTACCCTTGCCCACCAAGGCGTCCTGTTCCTTGACGAGCTGCCGGAGTTTGACCGGCGCGTACTGGAGGCCTTGCGCGAGCCCTTGGAGAACGGCGTGATCACGGTGTCGCGCG
>JBFJJW010000324.1:0-1589 GCA_041612095.1 Solimonas sp.
AGGCGCCGACGCACGATCAGGTCACGCCGGTTCATGCCCAATGCACGTGCCTCTGATAGCAATCTTCGCTCGCTGGCGCTGCGCTCGGGAAAGGCAAAGCGCATGTTCTGCAGCAACCGTTCACGGGCCACTGCGTCCTTGACGTCCAGTTCCAGGCGCAGTGCCTCGCGCAACAGGATTTCATCGTCTACATGATGGTCAATGCTGGCCTGCAGCTGGCTGGCACTGGGCCAATGGCCGGTCTCGCGGTGCCAGTCCTCGCGCAACTGCGCAATCTGCTCTGCATCCACCTGCACCGTACGTTCAACCCCATCTGGAAACGGGGCCGGCTTCAGTGCATATCCCGCGCTGTACAGCAGCCCGCCGACGAACAGGAAATGCAGCAGCGGCTGTCGCAACACCGCGCATGCACCCTGCCACAGCAGCCCCCTGCCAGCGTTCATGACGCCGGGCGATACCAGATCGGTGAAGTCCAGGCGCGTTCCTGGATGGTCTTGGGGAAACCCTCGTCGCAGCAGCCGGCCCATTCGCTGGGCACGTCATCCGGATTGCTGCAATCGATCGCTGCCGCCAGACATTGGCGCGTGGACCAGCGGCAACTGGGGTTCTCGACCACGCGCGCGTAGTAGAACGCCGACTCCGTGGCATCGAAGTCCGGGTCTTCCCAGACCGCGCACAGGCTGGCAAAGCCCGGCCCCGAGGTCTGACAGGTGTTCAGATCGACCGTGGCGCCGTTATCGGGATTGCCCGCGACCTCATACACCCGTTCCTGTTTTTCGCCGTTCTCGATCCAGCCCTTGATGATCTGGATTCGCTGCAGCGGCTCCACCGGTTCACCGGCCGCCCCCGGATCACGCAGCGCAGAAACCGCAAAGCGCAGGCGTGCACCGGCGCGCGGCGGCGCCGACAGGTCGCCGCCCATCGGCACGCCATGCGCGTATCCGGCAGCCGCGAAATCCGCGCTGGCGCATTGGCCGCTGGGTAAATCCCAGCCACCGAAGAAGCGCACGATCGGCCGCGTGCCGCTGGTGGCATAGGCCTCACGGCGGCGCATCGCTGAAAACAGTGAATCACGCGTGTTCTGCTCGGCCCACAGCACGGCGAGGCCACCAGGGCTGACCTCGATGGCATCGGTCAGGCCCGGCACGCCCTCACGCGGGTTCTGTCCCGCGCCGGCATGGCCCGGGAAGCCGGTTTCCGAAACATTGCCCGGCGAGCCGATATGCGTGTCCGAGCTGCCGATGAAACCATACTTGAACGGATTGGCGCCGAGCTGCTGCTCCTGCCGCAGGCCTTCCTTCAGCGCCTCGCGCAGGAAATCCTGCTCCAGCGGTGCGCCGGTATTGAGCCCGCCAAAGCGGTTGCCGGTGAGATTGTTGTACGGCAGCAGTTCAAAGCTGCACAGCTCGTCCTGCGCGCCGGCGCCCTGCGTGCCCAGACACTCGGACTGACCCTTGTGCTGGTAGATCTCGGCCAGCGGTTCATTGTCCTGCCGGCGCTGCGCAAACTCGCGGGTGTAGTCATCGCCAAAGCGATCCTTGGTCTCGAACATCAGGCCGGCGCTGAGGTTGGAGTTATGCGGAATCGTC
>JBFJJW010000325.1:0-1577 GCA_041612095.1 Solimonas sp.
CGGCCGGCCATGGGCGCGACCTCGCCTTTGCTGTGCCGGCTCCCGTGGTGTACAAGGCGGGCACCCCTCCGGCGCGACGCCTACCTGTCGACCCCTCCCACGACGCCGTGGTGCACGACGACGTGCAGGGCATCGTATCGTGGTTTTCTTACCGCGCGCCCAACATCTTGTACCGGCCCAACACGGCTAAAAACAAAACCTGCAGCAGGCTATCAACGACCTGTCGCGCAAGGACCTGCCGCTCATCGTCTTCCCCAACTTCGCCGGCGTCATGCTGCAGGCCGTGCTCAATTGCGGCGCGTGCGCACAAGCAGCCCTTGCTGCCGTTATCTTGTTATCTGCCACCGCACGCCAAGGTGTCGGGCGGCTCTTGGGACTGGATGTTCAACGAGAGCGTGAACCCGGCCGGCGCGGAACGGAGATGCCCGCGCGCGGCGCGACAGCCACAACGCCGCGCTGGCCCACGCTGACGGCGGCCGGCTGCTGGCTGTGGCCTTCAACAACTTAAGGCAAACCTGGCGCGCTGGCTGGCGCTGGTGCTTTTGCGTGCGACCACGTGTTGCGCGCGCTGTCGGGCTGCCTGTCGGCGCGGATGGTGCCCGGCGCGGGCCTGCAGTTCAGTTTGCCGCGCTGTAGGGCGCATTGCTGGCCGGGCGGCGGCGCGCTGCTGCTGTCCGCGTGGGCGGCTCTCTGCTGCTGGTGCTCGCGGGAGGAGCGGCGGCCGACATGTCGGCGCGCGCGCTCGCTCGCGGTGATGGCAGCGGCAACAATGACGCGGGCGACGAGGGCTCGCGGCACGGTTCCTTCCGTGTCCAAGCTGGCGGCAGCCATCGCCGGGCAGTGCTGACTGCGGCTGCGGCTCGGGCGCCGAGCATGACCGCATGCACAAGCAGAACCAGTACCTGTCTTGTTGTGATGCCGCTGCCGTACGGTGACTGCGTTAGCGTGCGCGTGCCCGGGTGCAGCAGCTGCGCCGGCAGCATCGGCCTGGCAGCTGCCGCTGTGGCCGCTGCTCCTGCTGCAGGCGGCGGCGCTGGCGCTGGGCGCACGTGCCATAGCGGTGGCGAATGATGTTTCGTACGTCGAACCGTCCTGGCTGTGTCTTGGCTTGGCGCTGCACTGCGCGGCTGGCTGTCTGTGCTGCTGCTGCCACCGCTGCCGCGCGAGCTGATGGCAGGCCGACCCGACCCGAAGCTGGCAGAGGCGGTGTTGCCAGCTCTGCTGTGTGAGTGCTACCTGGCGCTGCTCAACGGCGAGTGCAACCGCGGCTTCACGTGGTCATCCGGGCATCCTGGCCCGCCATCGCTGTGGACGGCTTCGCGCGCTTTCTGCTGGCCGCGGCGCTGTTCCTTCTTGCTGCTGCTGTGCGGCGCGTTGTTGCTGCCGGCAACTCTCTTTGGCGCTGGTGCCGCCCAGCGGCGAGCGGGTCGGGGCCCGCTGCGCATCGCGTTCGCGTGCGCCGGGCTGGGCCCAGCGCTGGCAAGAGATCCGCACCGGGAGCATCGGCATCCGCCTCGTCGTCATCATCTTCTTTGTCGGCGTGACAGTCGCTTCCATCGTCAGCATCAGCCTCTGCA
>JBFJJW010000326.1:0-1536 GCA_041612095.1 Solimonas sp.
CTGCGAAGAGGCCCGCACACGTGCGGGCCTCTTCATTCACGCTGGGTCCGCTACCGGACCGGCCAGTAGATGTGCGCCACCGGCGGGGCCGAGCCACTTGCCGGAGCGCCGCTCAGGTACTGCTCCCAGCTGTCGCCGTTATCGTCCAGCCCGGCCACGGTCTTGTATGCGATCAGCCGGTAGTACGCAGCATCCATCGCGTTGTAGGCGCCGGCATGCTCGACACGCAGCGCGTGGCCGCCGTAGGTGCGCCCCAGGCGGATACCGTTGCCGTTGGGCTCCGGCAGCACGGCCTGCAATGGCACCAGGACGGCGTCGAAATTCCAGAGCTTGGTGACATCATCGAAGTGGCGCGTGATGGCGATCGGCGGCTCGGCGGCATTGAGCTGGTGCGCGGCGAAGTAGGCTCGCAGTTGCTGATAGGCGCCATCAAGCGCACTTTCGGAAAGCGCCGCTGTGGTCTGCCCGGAGATATATGCCATCGGCTTGCTTTCGACCGTGACCAAGGTGATCGGCATGGCGGCCAGATCATCCTGCGGCAAGGACTCCAGCAGCGTCTTGAGCTGCAGCAGCCCCTTCTCGTAATCGGCACCTATCATCTTGTCCAGCATCAGGCCGAAGTAGCGCCCCATCAGATTGCCGTGAAACGTCGTGTCGTACGACCACGTGATCCGGGTGCCCTCGCCCTCCGGCGCCAGCAGAAAGGTGGAGTAGTTCTCGCTGTCGAAGCCTTCGAACACCAGGCGCATGTGGATGCGCTGGTACGGCGTCGCTTCGAGGATTTCCTGACTACCCGCGCCGACATTAGGGTCTTCGCTGCGCCAGGATGATTTGGCGCCAACCCCCATCAACGGCCCTTCCAAGGTGTACTGCGCGTCCGGATCCAGATTGGCCCAAGGCGACCACTTGTTGAACTGCTTGAAGCCATTGAGCGCCGTGTATGCCGTCGCCGGCTTGGTGGCGACGACGATCGATCGTTCGACATGGGCGGTGTCCGGCAGCAAAAAACCGGCGCCAATGACTGCGACTATCAGTACGGCCATTGCAATGGCCAGCCATTTGATTACGCGCACGTGATGCTCTCCCCGGGTTGTATGAATGCCCTGCACCCGCCGACCGGTCGGCAAGCGGCGCTTCGATCCGCGATCTGATCGCTTGATACGCCGTTTTCGGAGGCGCTGCAAGCGATCAGATCCAACAAAAAACCCCCGCTGGAAGCGGGGGTTCTTTTTGCTACGGCAGCAGGGCTTAGTGGAACTGCTCTTCTTCGGTGGAGCCGCTCAGCGCCTTGACGCTGCTGGATCCGCCCTGGATCACGGTGGTGACATCGTCGAAGTACCCAGCGCCCACTTCCTGCTGGTGCGAGACGAAGGTGTAGCCCTTGTCGCGCGCAGCAAATTCCGGCTCCTGCACCATTTCGGTGTAGTGCCTCATGCCTTCGCCGCGGGCGTAGGCATGGGCAAACTGGAACGTGTTGTACCAGTTGATGTGGATGCCGGCCAGGGTGATGAACTGGTACTTGTAGCCCAACGCCGA